>NZ_PYBP01000005.1:211835-462063 GCF_003015025.1 Nitratireductor sp. StC3
CCCGTCTTGAGATGCGATTGCAGCTTGTTGTGGGGCGAACCCGTCTTGAGGTGCGATTGCAGCTTGTTGTGGGGCGAACCCGTCTTGAGGTGCGATTGCAGCTTGTTGTGGGGCGAACCCGTCTTGAGGTGCGACTGCATCTTGTTGTGGGGCGAACCTGTCTTGAGATGCGACTGGATCTTGTTATGCGGCGAGCCGGTCTTCAGATGCGAGTTCCACTTGGAGTGGATCGGCGCCGGATCGCCGGTGCCGACATCGTGGCAGTCCTGGTCGTTGGTGCTGTCGAGATCGCCGATGATCCCCACCAGGCCGGGATAGAGCAGGCCGAGCGTTTCGTCATCGAGTTCGCCGGTCGGGTCGAGACCGCTATCGGACTGCAATTGCGCCAGCGCCGACTGGGTTTGCGGGCCCATAATGCCGTCGACCGGGCCCGGGTCGTAGCCCAGAAGCGTGAGCGCGACCTGGATGGCCTGCACGTCGACACCGCCGTCCTGACCGTAGAGCCACTGGATGCTGACGCAATTGGTCAGGATGTCGGAGCGATATCCGGCCGGAATGGAGAGCTTGAGCGCGAATTCCGTCGATTCGCCGACACCGAGCGTCACGCTCGGATTGTAGCACTGGATGCCCGCGTCGAGCTCGAAACAGTTCCAGCCGGTTCCGATCACGTCGACGAACGGCGCCGCCTCGGGTTCGATCACGTCCCACAGATAGACCGGACCGGAGAAATCGGCCGGACCGTTATTGGTCAGCTTGATGGTGAAGCTGCATTCCGAACCCGGCAGACATTCGGCCGGACCGCTCTTGTCGATGTCGAGATCGTAGCCTTGCGGCTGCGGCAGGGCCGGTTCTCCGGGCGGCGGGGCGCCCGGGCCGGCGCGATAGATTTCCACGTCGCCGATCTTGGTGGCGTCGTGCTTGAGCGCCTCGACGGCGATCGGGTTGCCGGCCTCGTCGATATTGGTGTCGAGATCGATCATGTAGGAGGCGAGCACGGCGTCGGCGGGATAGGGATCGCCGGTTGCCGGATAGGCGCCGAGCGCGGCCTCGGGCAGCACCTCGTCGAGCGCTTCGACCGGAGTGCCCTGGAGGCCGTGCACCTCGGAAATGTCGTTGCGTTCGCCGCTCGAAGGCTCCAGGCAGGGCCCGTCGGGCGAGCACAGCGAATCGCCGGAGGCCCAGATGCTGCCATAGGGCCGTTCGGCGTCGATCGTGCCGTCGGTGGTATAGCCATAACCGAAATCGACACCGCCGGCGGCATTGGCGCGGATATGCGGCGCGCCGAGCGACTTGCGGTCGTGAAAGCCGACATCGTAGCGGCCGAGGGGGAACCAGAACCCTTCGCCCGTCAGCGTATAGTGCAGCACGCGCGCGGCATGCGGCGTGGCGAACGGTTGCGGCTGATCGAGGCCGAGATTGCGAACGCCGCCGCGCTCGCCGACCAGCATCACACCTTCGTTGGAAATGGCGAGGTCGGCCACCGCGCGCGGCGTGGCGTCATCGCCGCCGAATTCCGGCAGCACGATTTCGCGGCGCACGTCGGTGCCGTCGAACCCGCCATTCTCGTCCAGGCCGATCGACCAGACACTGTTGGCGGCGTCGTCGCCGGCGCCGTCCCAGTCGGGATTGCCCATGCCGTCCGCGCCCGAAACGGCATAATAGAGCCGGGTTTCGTTCGAAAGCGGGTCGGTGAACACGGCGAGGCCGAAGACGCGGCGGCGGAAATCGGCATAGTTCCAGCATTCCGGCGTCTGCGCGAAGATCTGGGGCGACCCGCCGGCGTCGGCGCAGTCGCCGATCGCCGCGCCCGAGGCCGGGTCGAAGGCGACCGCCGGCAGGGTCAGGTTCTCGCCGGTGATCGCGTCGAGAAAGCCGGTGCGCCCGGCCGCGCCGTGGTCGAAGCGGTCGATCTGCGTGCCGTCGAGCGCCAGGCGGTGGATCATGCCGGTTTCGAGATCGGAGACGAACAATTGCCCGTGCGCCTTGTCGAAGGCGACATTGCCGAGACCGGCGCCGGTGTTTTCGCGCCCGTCGAGCGTGATCGCGGCCAGCAGTTCCGGCTGGTAGCCATTGTCGGCGTTGAGCCTGTAAAGCCCGCCGGGACCGCCTTCGCCCCATTGGCCGGGCAGCCAGTCGGTGTTGTCGGGATCGCGATGCAGGCCGAATTGCGAGGTGGCGGTCAGGTAGATATTGGCCGGGCTGCCGTCATCGATGGCGATGCCGAAGACCTGGCCGACCTGGCCGGCGGTAACGGGAAGGCGTTGCGGCTCGTCGATCCAGTGGCGGCCGTCGGCGGCAAAGCCGGGAGTGCGCACGTCGACGACGGAACCGACCACGCCGCTTTCGTCGATCAGGGTCAGCCGCTCGCCGTCGGCGAGGGTGATTTCGGTGGTGCCGGAAAAGCGCGTGGCAAAGGCCTCGCCTGCCGACAGCGCCTCCTGCGCAACAGCGGCGGGCACCAGCGCGGACGACCCCAAAAGCAGCGCCGAAACCAAGGCGAGGCGTTTTCCGGTGAGAGAATTGCGTGAAAAATAACGGGCATGTAACGGGTTGGCGGCCATGGGATGCTCCTCCTCCTGGCAGGCTATCTGTCCCTTTTTATTCGGGCCTTCACTAGGTCCGCTTGCCCTCCGGGTAAATGAAGCACTTCACACCACCCGCGGGACACAAAGCTAGGCACGAAATCTCGTCATGGTAAAGCGCTGGCGCGCCCTGTTCCTGTTTTGACCTTGCTCTTGCAGAAATCCGCCATGGATTTTTCAACTTACAGGCGATTTCGGCGTCAGAGTTTTTGACTGGACGAAATCTTGCCGATCGCGCGTGAACCGAAGCTGAATGGCCGAAAATGCGGGCGGTGCGGAGGGCCTGACGGCGATGTGGGAACGGCCCGCCAGCGGCCGGGCATCGCCGCGACAATGCGGGCCAGATTGGCTTGCCGGAACCAGAAAGTCACACATGTGCCGTGTGCCGGCACACGTTCACGGTGCGTTCCGCTATCATCGCCGCTAAGTCATTGAAATAATTGGTGGGTGATGTAGGGATCGAACCTACGACCCGCTGATTAAGAGTCAGCTGCTCTACCAACTGAGCTAATCACCCACGGGGCCGTGTCTCAAGGAGCACGAGCGTGCGGCTCTATAGCCGCTCGTTTCGGCCGTTGCAAGCCTCGACACATGAAGAATTCAGACGAAAAGCGTCCCGTCGGCGACCCGGACCGCGTGGCCGCCGATGCGCGCGGCCGTGAGTGCGCCGCCGGCGGTTTCGACCTCCAGGCGAATGCGCGACGGACGGCCCATCTCGACGCCCTGTTCGATCCAGTGATGGCCGGGCCCGTCGACCGGGGCGTCGAAGGCGACCAGCGCGCCGGCGAAGGCGGCCGCCGCCGAACCGGTGGCGGGATCTTCGACAATGCCGTCATGCGGCGCGAACATGCGGGCGTGAAAGGCGCAATCCTCGCCGACCGTCTCGCGGCAATAGACATAGGCGCCGGGGATGAGGTTGCCCGACGGCGGCGCGATATCGAGCCATAGTCGCGGGTCGAGCCGGGCGCTGGCGGCCGCCTCGAGGCCGGCCACCGGGACGCAGACATAAGGCACGCCCGCCGACCAGGCCGAGGCACGATGGTTTTCGAAGCCGATCTCGTCGGCATCGAGCGAAAGGGCCGCGGCGATCAGTTCCGGCTCGGCCGACAGCGCGGCCGGCACGGGCAGGCGCGGCAGGTCGAATTCGGCGAAGCTCGCCCGGCCGGGCGTCGCGCTGACGGCACAGCGCACCGGGCCGATCTTTTCCTCAAGCACGATAAGGGCGGTGCCGTCGGGCGCCGCCGGTGCCTTGCCCTCGTAAAGCGCGATCGCGCTGCCGACGGTCGGGTGGCCGGCAAACGGCAGTTCCGTCTTCGGCGTGAAGATGCGCAGGCTGGCGGTATGGGCCGGGTTTTCCGGCGGTCCGACAAAGACGGTTTCCGACAGGTTGAATTCGGCGGCGATGGCCTGCATCGCCTCGCCCGTAAGCCCGTCGCTGTCGCGCACGATCGCCAGCGGGTTGCCGGCAAGCGCACGGTCGGTGAAGACGTCGTAGATTTCGTAGCGCCGTGCGGCCATGGCGGTCTCCGTGAGTGGGCGGGTCGTGGACTGTCGACCGCCACAAGAGCGCTTCGGCGCCGGCTTGGCAAGCGCCTGGCCGCCAAACCCGCGTCCGCCTCAGGCCGTGCGGTGCCGATGGCGGGTCAAAAGCACGCGCACGATGCCGCGCGCGCCGAACAGGATCGAGACGAAATAGACCAAGCCGGCCGACAGGATGATGGCCGGGCCCGAGGGCAGGGTGAAATGATAGGACAACAGCAGGCCGGCCGTGCTCGACGCGATGCCGATGGCGACCGCCAGCAGGCACATCGTGTCGACACGCGCGGTCCAGAAACGGGCGGCGGCTGCCGGCAGCATCATCAGCCCGACCGACAACAGCGTGCCCAATGCCTGGAAGCCGCCGACCAGATTGAGCACGACCAGGCCCAGAAAGACGAAATGGACCAGCGGGCCGATGCCGCTCACCGAGCGCAGGAACAGCGGGTCGAGACATTCCGCGATCAGTCCGCGCCATAACAGCAGAAGCGCTGCCAGCGTGGCGATCGAAATGCCGGCGATCAGCGTCAGCGCCTCGTCGTTGAGCGCCAGCACGCTGCCGAAAAGAACATGCATCAGGTCGACGCTGGAGCCGCGCAGCGACACGATCAACACGCCGACGGCGAGCGAGATCAGATAGAAGGCGGCCATCGAGGCGTCCTCCTTCTGCACAGTCAGGCGCGAGACCGCGCCCGCGCCGAGCGCGACCAAAACACCGGCGATCAGGCCGCCGATGGTCATCGGCACGATGGCGAGGCCGAACAGCAGGAAGCCGGTGGCGGCGCCCGGCAGGATCGCGTGCGCCATGGCGTCGCCGGCCAGGCTCATGCGGCGCAGCATCAAGAACACGCCGACCGGGCACGACGACATCGACAACAGCACGACACCGAGCAGCGCGCGGCGCATGAAGGCAAATTCGACAAATGGCGTCACCAGCAGCTCGATCATGCGGATCGGCCCCGTTCGGCCGCGGCCGCAACCGGCGCCGGCCGGGCGCCGGCATGGTCGTGCCCGGCCTGCGGGCCGTGCCCCGCGCACCAGGGCGCGTCGTCGTGCCAGGCCTCGTCGAAGCGCCGCGCCCGCGCCAGGATATCGGGCCGCATGACCTCGTCCGTGCGGCCCCAGGCGATCGCGCGGCGGGCCAGAACCAGCGTTTCGGGAAAATGTTCCCGCACGAGCTCGAGATCGTGAACCACCACGAGCACGGTGCGCCTTTCGCCATGCCAATGCCGGATCAGCGCGATCAGGTCGGCTGTGGTCTTGGCGTCGATGGCGTTGAACGGTTCGTCGAGCAGGATCAGATCCGCCTTCTGGACGAGCACGCGGGCAAACAGCGCGCGTTGCAGCTGGCCGCCGGACAAGGTGTCGATCGGCCGGTGCTCGAAGCCGGCAAGGCCGACCGCGTCGAGCGCGTGGCGCAAATCCTCCCGGTCCTGGCTGTCGTAGCGCCCCAGAAGGCCGCGTTTCGGCCAAAGGCCGAGGCCAACGAGATCGACAACGCGGGCGGGAAAGCTGCGGTCGATCTCGGATTGCTGGGGCAGATAGGCGAGGCGCTGGCCAGGTGCCGTCTTAACCGCGCCGGCCATCGGCTTGATGATGCCGACGATGCCCTTCATCAGGGTGGATTTGCCCGAGCCGTTCGGCCCGACCACGGCGGTCAGCGAGCCGCGCCCGACGGGGCCGCTCAGGTGATGCACGGCCGGGTGGCTGCCATAACCAAGGGTCAGGTCGGAAAAGGTCAGGCTGGCGTCCGTCATTGCCATGTCCGGTGAAATCCTCGGCACCGCGGCCGATTCCCACTGGTTATGTGATGTTATTACATTCGTCAATGGCGGCGCCGCAAGGCGGAGCGGGCGCTCGGGTCTCGAACACGCAACCGTGTTCGCCAAACGGTGCCGGAATTGAAACCAAAACGGACCGCGCACCGTCTAACCGGCAAAACCGCTCTTGAAGGCGGCGGCGGAGCCGGCTTGGATGGCGCGGTAACAAGGCGGGTGATGGCGAATGAACGAACGGTCCTCGGGTGACGACGCGGTGGGCGCGGGCGCGGTCCCCTCCGACTTTTACGACGCTCTGCCGGTTCATGCCGGCTTCGAGGACCTGGCGGACGGGGCGGCCTACCGGCCGGTGCCGGACGACTGGTTCGTCGGCACCGCCGATATTGTCGGCTCGACAGAACTGATCGCGGCCGGTCGCTACAAAGTGGTCAACACGGTCGGCGCGGCGGTGATCTCCGCGCAGATCAACGCGGCCGGCGGGCGGCGTTTTCCGTTCGTGTTCGGCGGCGACGGCGCCGGTTTCGGCTTCGGCGCGGACCGGCTGGACGGGGCGCGTGATGCGCTGGCGCGCGTGATCGGCTGGGCCAGGCGCGAATTCGACATCGAGATGCGCGGCGCGATCGTGCCGGTCGGCGCGATCCGCGCGGCCGGCCACGAGCTGGCCGTTGCCCGCTATGCGCCGTCTCCCGGCGTCGATTATGCGATGTTTTCGGGTGGCGGCATGGTCTGGGCGGAAGGCGAGATGAAGCGGGGGCACTACCGGGTCGACGCCGCGCCGGAGGGCGATTATCCCGATCTGAACGGGCTGTCCTGCCGCTGGACGCCGCTGCGGTCCCGGCACGGCAAAATCCTGTCGCTGCTCGCGATCCCCAGAGCGGATGCGCCGGCGGCGGCGGTTGCCGAGGCCATGCGCCGGATCATCGCCCTAACGGTCGGGCTGGAGCGCGGCGGCCACCCGGTGCCGGTGACCGGCCCCGGTTTCGAATGGCCGCCGCTCGGACTGGAGCTCGAAGCGCGCGCCCGGCGCGGCGGCGGCTCGTTGATGCTTCACAAGCTGCGGCTTCTGGCCGAAACGCTGTTCGCGCTTTTTCTGTTCAGGACCGGGCGCGGGGTCGGCGGGTTCGATCCGGGCCATTATGTCGAGACGACCAGCGCCAACGCCGATTTCCGCAAGTTCGACGACGGCCTGAAGATGACGATCGATTGCGATGCCGAAACCCGCGACAGGCTGGAGGCGATGCTGGCCGAGGCGGCGGCCAAGAAACTGCTCGATTACGGCCTGTTCGAGCAGGACGAGGCGATCATGACCTGCATCGTGCCGTCGGTGACGAGCGACGACCACGTCCATTTCGTCGACGGCGCGGCGGGCGGTTACACGACGGCCGCGCTGGCGATCAAGGGACGGGATTAGCCGCATTCATCATCGGCCGGTTCTCGCGTCTTGCGGCAAGGCGGCGATGCGTGCCGCCACCAGTTCCTGCATCCGCCACAAATGCCGGTCGTGCAGGCCGAGCCGTTCGAGATGCTCGACCGTGTTGAGCAGATATTCGGCCATCGAGCCCCAGAAGCCGACGGCGACCGCCAGCCGGTCGGCGATCTCGCTTTCGCTCAGGCCACCGACATAACCGGCATAGCCGCGTTCGGCGACGAAGGCGACGGCGCGCAGCGGGCCGGTGTCGGTGGCGACATTGACCCAGCGCGGCACGATCGGCGGCTCGCGTTCAAGCAGACGCACAAGGTCGGCGTCGAGGCGTTCCGGTGCGATCTTCAACACCACGCCCTTGCAGCTTCCGCCCCGGTCGAGCGACAGCATCAGGCCCGGCTGGTCGACATTGCCGCGATAACGCGTATCCCAGCCGAGGCAGAAGGCGCGGTGCCAGCCGCGCACGAGGCCGGTGCGCCGGTCGGCAAAGGCGATCGGTGCGCGCCAGATCAGCGAGCCGAAGGCGAACACCCACAACGGCTCGCCGGGCGCCAGCGCGGCGCGCAGGGATCGCGCGGTGTCGGCAAACCAGCTCTTGGGCACGGATTTTTGCCGCTGCATCGGCCCGGGATCGGCGAGGTCGCGGTGAACCCGCCGGACGAGATCCGGGGTCAGTCGCGGGCGTCGCGTCATTCCTGTCGTGCGATCGGGGCGCGATGCCGGCGCGCGACGGTCGACGGCCGGCCGGGCAGGGCAAGCCGGGTCTGTTGCCGGTCGCGCTCGGCCACCACCTTGCCGGCGGCGACCACGCATAGCCGTTCTGGCCGCAGCCGGATCGCCTCGACCGGGTCGCCGGCGTCGAGAACGATCAGGCTCGCCTTCTTGCCGACCGCGAGACCGTAATCGTCAAGCCCCATGATCGCCGCGCTCTCGCTGGTGACCATGTCGAAGCAGCGGCGCATCTCGTCGGGATGCGACATCTGCGCGACATGCAGACCCATGAAGGCGACGTCGAGCATGTCGGCGGTGCCGAGCGAGTACCAGGGATCGAGCACGCAATCCTGGCCGAAACCGACACGGATGCCGTGGGCGTGCATTTCCTTGACCCTGGTCAGGCCTCGGCGTTTGGGAAAGCTGTCGTGGCGCCCCTGCAGCATGATGTTGATCAGCGGGTTGGGGATCGCCGCGACCTGGGCCTCGGCCATCAAAGGCAGGAGCTTGGAGACGTAATAATTGTCCATCGAATGCATGGAGGTCAGATGCGAGCCGGCGACGCGGCCGCCGAGGCCGAGGCGCTGGGTCTCGTAGGCGAGCTGCTCGATGTGGCGCGACAGCGGATCGTCGGTCTCGTCGCAGTGCAGGTCGACCATCAGGCCGCGCTCGGCCGCGATTTCGCACAGGGCGGTGACCGAGCGGGTGCCGTCGGCCATGGTGCGCTCGAAATGCGGGATGCCGCCGACGACGTCGACGCCCATGTCGAGCGCGCGCAGCGTGTTTTCGCGCGCGCCGGGCGAGCGGAAGAACCCGTCCTGGGGGAAGGCGACCAGCTGCAGGTCGATATGGGGTGCAACTTCCTTGCGGACTTCCAGCAGCGCCTCGACGGCAAGCAGCCGGTCGTCGCAGACGTCGACATGGCTGCGGATCGCCAGTAGCCCCATCGAAACCGCCCAGTCGCAATAGGCGAGCGCGCGCTCCTTGACCGCCTCGTGGGTCAGGAGCGGCTTCAGCTCGCCCCACAGCGCGATGCCTTCCAGAAGCGTGCCCGACGCGTTGATGCGCGGCAGGCCATAGGACAGCGTGGCGTCCATGTGGAAATGCGGATCGACCAGCGGCGGGGCGACGAGATTGCCGCTCGCCTCGACGACGCGGCCGGCCTCGGCGGTGATGCCGGGCTCGATGGCGGCGATCTTGGCGCCGGCAATCGCGATGTCGGCGGTTCGGCCGTTGGGCAGGGTGCCGCCTTTGACGATCAGGTCGAAACTCATCTCTCGCCTTTCTGGTAGGGAATCATCAGTGCCTTGGGATAGGTCGCGCGGCGGGCGACGAGAATCAGCGCCAGGATCGACAACACATAGGGCAGCATCAGGAAGAGCTGGTAGGGGATGACGCCGCCGGTCACCTGCTGCAGGCGCACCTGATAGGCGTCGAAGGCGGCAAACAGCACCGCGCCGAGCAGCGCCTTGCCCGGGCGCCAGGAGCCGAACACGACCAGCGCGATGCAGATCCAGCCGCGGCCGTTGACCATCTCGAAAAAGAACGAGTTGAAGGCCGACATGGTCAAAAAGGCGCCGCCGACGGCCATCAGCGCGCTGCCGGCCATCACCGCGCCGATCCGCGTGGCGGTGACGCCGATGCCCTGAGCCTCGACGGCGGCCGGGTTTTCGCCAACGGCGCGCACGGCCAGCCCCAGCGGCGTGCGATAGAGCACCCAGCCGACCACGGCGACGGTGGCGAAGGCGAGATAGGTGAACGGGGTCTGGGCGAACAGCGCCGGGCCGACGAGCGGAATGTCGGACAGGAGCGGGATTTCCAGCGGTTGGAACGAGTCGATTTTCGGCGGCGAGGTCACTTCCGGCAGGGCGAGACGATAGGTAAAATAGGTCAGCGAGGTGGCGAGCAGGGTGATGCCGATGCCGACCACGTGCTGCGACAGGCCGAGCGGCACAGTCAGCGTGCCGTGCAGCAGCCCGAAGGCGGCGCCGGTGGCCGCGGCGACCGCGATCCCGGTCCACAGATCGCCGCCCGCATAGACGGTGAACCAGCCGGTGAAGGCGCCGGCGACCATGATGCCCTCGATGCCGAGATTGAGCACGCCGGCGCGCTCGCAGATCAGCTCGCCCATGGTGGCGAAGATCAGCGGCGAGGCGATGCGGATCGCGGCGACCCAGAACGAGGCGGTGAACAGGATTTCCAGAGCTTCGATCACGCTCACCTCCACCGGATGCGGTAACGCGTCAGCATGATCGCCGTGACCATGGTCAAAAGCGCGGTCGCCGTCATGACATTGGCGATGTAACTCGGCACGTCGGCGGTGCGGCTCATCGCGTCGGCGCCGACGAAGATGCCGGCTACGAAGATCGCCGCGGCGATCACGCCGAGCGGATTGAGCATGGCGAGCATGGCGACCACGATGCCGGTGTAGCCGAAGCCCGGCGACAGATCGAGCGTGAGGTTGCCCTTCAGCCCCGACACTTCGGAAAAGCCGGCAAGCGCGGCCAGGCCCCCCGACAGGAGCGCCGTCTTCATCAGCACCGTGTTGACGGGGATGCCGGCGAAACGCGCGGCCGCGGGGTTGTGGCCGACGGCGCGCATCTCGTAGCCGAGCGCGGTCTTTTTCATGATTACCCAGACCCAAAGCGCGGCGAGGACGGCGATCACGAAACCGTAGTGCAGGCGCTTGCCCTTGACGATGCGCGGCAGTTGGGCCTCAGCGATCACGCGTTCGGATTGCGGCCAGCCGAGCCCCATCGGGTCCTTCAAGACGCCTTCCAGAAGCATGGAGACCACGAGCAGCATGATGAAGTTCAACAGCAGCGTGGTCACGACCTCGTCGACGCCGAGCCGGGTTTTCAAGAAGGCCGGACCGAGCAGAAGCAGGGCGCCAGCCGTCATCGCGGCCAAGATGATCAGCGGGATGAGGACGATCGCCGGCAGGGGCAGCGCGCCGGTGCCGAGCACGACGGTGATGATGGCGCCGGCGTAAAGCTGGGCTTCGGCGCCGATATTCCACAATTTGGCGCGAAAGGCGACCGCGACCGCAAGCCCGGTGAAGATGAGCGGCGTGGCGCGGGTCAGGGTTTCGAACAGGGCGAATTGCGAGCCGGCCGCGCCTTTGGCCACCAGCGCGAACACCGACAGCGGCGAGGCGCCGGCCGCCAGCACCAAAATGGCGGCGATCGCCATTGTGGCCAGGATCGCGCCCGCCGGATAGGCCAGCGTGGTGGCGAGCGAGGGCGCGGGTTTGGGTTCAAGCCGCATGATGAGGGCGTCCATGGCCTTTGTGGTGGTCGGCGGCGGGCGGCGGGGCGCCGCGCGCGATCGCGGGGCGGGGAGATGCCGTCATGCCGCCTCCATGCCGTGGCCGGCCATCAGTTCGGCAAGGTCGCGCACCGAGCGTTCGCCACGCGCCGAAGGGGGCGAAAGCCGGCCCTTGAACATCACGCAGACATGGTCGGAGAGCGTCAGGATCTCGTCGAGATCTTCGGAGATCAGCAGCACCGCCGCGCCACGCGCACGCGCCTCCAGCAGTCTCCGATGCACATAGGCGATCGCGCCGACGTCGAGACCGCGCGTGGGCTGGTTGGCCAGGATGATCTTCGGATCGGGATCGAGCGCCCGGCCGAGGATCAGCTTTTGCATATTGCCGCCCGAAAGCAGGCGCACGCGCGCTTCCGGCGAAGGGCATTTGACGTCGTAGTCGCGGATCAGCTCCTCGGCGAAACCGCGCGCGGCGGCCCAGTCGAGAAAGCCGTGCCGGGAAAAGCGCGGCGAGCGGTAACGCTCGGCGATGACGTTTTCGGTCACGCTCATGTCGCCGATCGTGCCGACGGCGTGCCGATCCTCGGGGATGCGGGCGACACCGGCCTGCAGCGCGATCGCCGGCGACCATGCCTCCACCGCCTCGCCGGCGATGCGAAATCGGCCCGATCGCGGGCGGTGAATGCCCGACAGAAGTGCCGCCAGCGTCGTCTGGCCGTTGCCCGATACGCCGGCCAGTCCGACGATCTCGCCGCCGCGCAGCGTCAGCGAGACGCCGTCGAGGCCGACCGGCCCGGAGGCGGGCGGGGCGCTGAGGGCCTCGCATTCGAGCAGGATGGGTCCCGGTGCCGTCTCCGCGATCGCCGGCGGGGCGATCTCCTGGCCGATCATCAGCGCGGCCAGTTCCTGGCGCGTCGTGCCCTTGGTTTCGCGTTCGCCCGACAGGCGGCCGGCGCGCAGCACCAGAACGCGGTCGCTGATCGCCAGCACCTCGTTGAGCTTGTGCGAGATGAAGATCACCGAAAGCCCCGAGGCGACCAGTTTTGTCAGGGTCGCAAACAGCGCCTCGGTCTCGATCGGCGTCAGTACCGCGGTCGGCTCGTCGAGGATCAGCACGCGCGCGTCGCGATAAAGCGCCTTGAGAATCTCCACGCGCTGGCGCTCGCCGACGGTGAGGTTTGCGACCGTCTGGTCCGGTTCGACGGCGAGACCGAAATCGGCGGCGAGCGTGCGGATGCGGGCGAGTGCCGTGGCGCGGTCGAAGCGCGGCGACCAGGACGACTGGGTTCCGAGCGCGATATTTTCGAGCACCGTCATGTTGTCGGCCAGGGTAAAATGCTGGTGGACCATGCCGACGCCGGCTTCCAGTGCCGCACGCGGATCGCCGGGCGGCAAGGCCTTGCCGAACGCCTCGACCGTGCCTTCGTCGGCGACATAGTGGCCGAACAGGATGTTCATCAGCGTCGTCTTGCCGGCGCCGTTTTCACCCAGCAGCGCCACGACCTCGCCGCGCCGCAATTCGAGCGAGATCGCGTCGTTGGCGACAAGCGGGCCGAAGCGCTTGGTGATGTTGTGCAGATGCAGGACGGGTGTGGCGGTCATCGGGATCCCGGTCGCAACGGTCACGACCCTTTCTCCGCGTTGGGGCGAAGCCGGTCGCGCTGTGAGCGATCGGACGAGGAGTGCCGAAGCGGCGTCTTGAGCCTCGCCCGGATCGCGGGTCGATTGCGGATGGCAAAAAGCCAATTCCGGCCCCTCCCGGGCGGGAGAGGCCGTTCGATCAGCTCGACTTCGGCTCCTCGTCGTTGATCTCGACGGTGAACGAACCGTCCCTGATCGCCTTTTCCGTCTCCGCCACCTTGGCCATCACCTCGTCGGGAACCTTGCCCTCGAAGGTGCCGAGCGGGGCGAGCGAGCAGCCGCCATGCTTCATGAAGGAATAGATGCCGTAATCGTCGGCCTTGAAGGAGCCGCCCTTGACTTCGGCGATCGCCTTGTCGAGCGTCGGTTCGAAATGCCACAGCGCCGAGGCGACGACGGTCTCGGGATAGTCGGCCTGGGTGTCGATGACGTTGCCGATCGCCAGAAGCTTGCGTTCCTGGGCGGCGTCGGAGACCCCGAAGCGTTCGGCGTAGAGAATGTCGGCGCCGGCGTCGATCTGGGCGAAGGCGGTCTCCTTGGCCTTGGGCGGGTCGAACCAGGAGCCGATGAAGGCGACCTGGAAGGTGATGTCGGGCGCCATCTCGCGCGCGCCGGCCATGAAGGCGTGCATCAGCCGGTTGACCTCGGGAATCGGGAAGCCGCCGACCATGCCGATATTCTTCGACTTGGTCAGCGCGCCGGCGATGATGCCGGTCAGGTAGGAGGCATCCTGGATATAGTTGTCGAACACCGCGAAATTGGGATGGGCGTCGTCGGGCTTGAAGCTCGATCCCATCAGGAAGGCGGTGTCGGGGTAGTCGGCGGCGACGGTGCGCGCGGCGTCCTCCACACCGAACACCTCGCCGATGACGAGCTGGTGGCCGGCCTCGCAATATTCGCGCATCACGCGCTCATAGTCGCTGTTGGAGACGTTTTCGGAAAACACATAGTCGATGTCGCCGCGGTCCTTGGCGGCGTTGGCGGCTTTGTGGATGCGGCTCACCCATTGCTGCTCGACCGGGACGGTGTAGATCGCGGCGACCTTGACCGGTTCCTGGGCGAACAGGCGCGACGGCAGCGTCGCAGTGCCGGCAAGGACCGCCGTGGCGCTCGCCGCCTTCAAGACGGTGCGGCGCGAGACGAGAGAGCGTGTTGATCCGGGAGAGAGTTTCGTCATGGGTCCACCTCTGGTTGCTACGGGCCTGATGGCGTTGTTCGCCTCATTTTTTATCAATTGGTAAAGACTAGAAGAAATTTCGTCGCCCGGCAATCGCGATCGGCGCGTTGCCCACCGGTGTCGTGCGCTCAGCCGAGCCTGGCGGGAATGCGGGCCTCGAGGCGCCGGAAGGCGAGGACGATCAGCCCGGTAATGACGAGATAGACCAGCGCCAGCAGCAGCAGCGGTTCGAAGATGATGAACGTGTCCTGGCGTACCCGGCTCGACACGGCGTAGATGTCGACGACCGTGATCGTGGCGACCAGCGGCGTCGCCTTCAGTTGCAGCACGGTTTCGCCGGCAAGCGTCGGCAGGGCGCGCTGGATCGCCTGCGGCAGCCAGATGCGGCGGAAAATTTTCCAGCGGCTCATGCCGAATGCGCGCGCGCTTTCCAGTTGTCCGCGCGGCACGCCGGCAAAGGCGCCGCGCATGACCTCGCCCTCGTAGCCGGCGAACGACATGGTCAGCGCCAGCACGGCATAGGGCCAGGCCTGGCGCAAATAGGGCCACAATTCCGAGTCGCGGATCCAGGGAAATTGCGGAAACAGCGAGCCCAGCCCGAAATAAAGCAGCCACAATTGCAGCAACAGCGGCGTGCCGCGGATCGCCGTGCAGAAGGCGCGCGCCGGCCCGGCCAGATAGGCGGGGCCCGCCGCCTGGGCGAGGCCGAGCGGCACGGCGAGCGCGAAGCCCAGCATGCAGGTCACGACCAGCAGCCACAGCGTGCGCCACACCCCCTCGACGGCGAGCGGGGCGTAGTCGGGAATCCAGTCCCAGCGCATGGTCCAGCCGGCATAGGCGGCGAGCGCCAGCGCGATCGCGATCAGCACCACGCGATGCGGTTTCAGCCAGGCGCGCAGCGGCGGCAGCGGCTTGCCGGTGACCTCGATGACGTTTGCCATCAGCCCGCGCCTCCCACATGCGGCATGCCGCGACGGGCCCAGCGCTCGACGCGGGCGATGATGACGTTGGAAAATAGGGTCAAGAGCAGATAGAGCGCGCCGGCGGCGACGAAGAAGGTGAAATAGGCCTTGGTCGCGCCCGCCGCCTGGCGGGTCGCCAGGGTCAGCTCGTTGAAGCCGACGACGGCCAGCAGCGCGGTGTCCTTTGTGGCGATCAGCCACAGATTGGCGAGGCCGGGAATGGCGTAGGGCAGCATTGCCGGCAGGGTGATGCGGCGCAGGAGCAGGCCCGGCGCCATGCCGTAGGCGCGCGCGGCCTCGATCTGGCCCTGCGGAATGGCGCGAATGGCGCCGCGAATGACTTCGGTCGAATAGGCGCCCTGGACGACGCCGAGCACGGCGATGCCGGCGACGAGGCCGGAAATGTCGACCGGCGGATAACCGAAGGCCTCGAGCGTGCGGTTCACCAGATCGGTGCCGGCGTAATAGAGCAAAAGGATCAGCACCAGTTCGGGCACCGCGCGCACCACGGTGGTGTAGACCTCCAACAGGTCGCGGACGACCGGGCCGCCGTAAAGCTTGCCCCAGGCGCCGGCGGTGCCGATCAACAGGCCGATGCCGAACGCGCCGAGCGCGATCTGGATGGAACTGGCGAGGCCGCGCAGCAGCGTGCCGCCCCAGCCGGGCGGGCTGGGGGCCAGCAGCTCGAAAAGGCTTAGTTGCAGCAGGGTTTCAAGCAGGTGCCCGCCTCCGGCTGTGAAAGGGCGCTGCGCCCGCCACCCGGCCCGGCCGCGTGGCGGGCGGGGCGGCGGGCGCGCCTTTCCTGGCGCGGGTCAGCCGCCGAAAATGTCGAAATCGAAATATTTCTTGGTGATCTCGTCATATTTGCCGCTGTCGCGGATCGCGCCGATGGCGGCGTTGAGCTTGGCCTTCAGATCGTCCTCGCCCTTGCGCACGCCGAAGCCGACGCCCGGTCCCAACACGTCGATGTCGGGCGCGACGGTGCCTTTCATCTCGCAGCAGGCCTTGCCCTGGTCGGTTTGCAGAAACGCGTCGAGGGCGAGCGAATCGGCCTGGGTGGCATCGATGCGGCCGGCGGCCAGATCGGCATTGGCCTCGTCCTGGGTCTGGTAGACCTTGATCTCGGCAACCGTGTCAGCGAAATGCTTCTTGGCGTAGACGTCGTGCACGGTCGACACCTGGACGCCGAGGATCTTGTCCTTCAGCCCCTCGGGCGTGGCGTCCATCTCGACAGCCTTGGCGCCGGCGATCCCGGTCGGGGTGTTGTAATATTTGTCGCTGAAATCGATCGATTTCATCCGCTCGGCGGTGATCGACATCGAGGCGGCGATGAAGTCGATCTTCTTGGCGTTGAGCGCGGGAATGATGCCGTCCCACGACACCGGCGTGATCTCGCAGTCGAGTTCGGCCGCCGCGCAGATCGCGTCGGCGATCTCGACCTCCCAGCCGACCCACTTGCCCGAGGCGTCCGGCGAGGCGAAGGGCGGATAGGGCTCTGCTGCGATGCCGACCTTGACGGTCTCGGCCTGTGCCGCGCCGAGCGACAAGAAGCCGGCCGCGACCAGGCCGGCGGCGAATTTTGCGAAGGACTTCATGGAAAACTCCCTTTGTTTCGTTGCGGTTCCCTGATTTCTTTTGTCTCAGCCGACCGTGCGCAAAAACTGCTGCAAGCGATCGGATTTCGGCGCGCCGAACAGGTCTTCGGGCCGGCCTTCCTCCTCGACCAGGCCCTGGTGCAGGTAGACGACGTGGCTGGCGACCTCGCGGGCGAATTTCATCTCGTGGGTGACGAGCACCATGGTGCGGCCCTCGCCGGCGAGGTCGGCGATCACTTTCAGCACCTCGCCGACCAGTTCTGGATCGAGCGCGGAGGTCGGCTCGTCAAACAGCATGACGCGCGGCTCGACGGCGAGCGCGCGGGCGATCGCGCCGCGCTGCTGCTGGCCGCCGGACAGGAAGGCGGGGTAGACATCGCGCTTTTCGGCCAGCCCGACCCGTTCGAGCAGCGCCTCGCCGGTGGCGATCGCCTCGGCCCGGGCGACGCCGAGCACATGCACCGGCACCTCGATGACGTTTTCGATCAACGTCATGTGGCTCCACAGATTGAAGCTCTGGAACACCATGCCGAGCCGGGAGCGGATGCGCTCGATCTGGCGCCGATCGGCCGGCACCATGTCGCCGTGTCCGTCCGGTTTCAGCCGGATCTGCTCGCCATTGACGCGGATGATGCCGCTGGTGGGGTTTTCCAGGCAGTTGATGCAGCGCAGCAGCGTCGACTTGCCCGATCCCGAGCCGCCGATGATGGCGACCACCTCGCCGTCGCGCGCCGACAGCGACACGCCCTTCAACACGTGCAGGGCGCCGAACTTCTTGTGCAAGTCCTCGACATGGATCGCCTCGGCCGGCATGCCGGACGGCTCCTGGACAACGGGGCTCGCGGTGGCCGCCGTCATCGTTCGCGCTTTCGCGGCGTATCGAACACCCGCAGACCCACCCGGTGCGCCATCGCCTGTCGCATCGTTCCCCGTTTCTTTCGCCAAATCCGTGGTCGCCGTGGCGGCGGACCGGCCTTTGTTTTTCGAGGCCATTACGGCACTTGCCGGCTTGTTATGCAAGCGTATAAATACGGGCGCCCCGATTTCGCGGGCCGGAGGAAGAAGAATCGTGATGCAATACGGCTCGCAATCGATGGCCGCGCCGCTGCAAAGGGTGCTGATGTGTTCGGCTGCGACCGCCATGCGCGGCGCCGATCCGGCGCGCTGGCATTACGGGCCGCAATTCGACCCGGTGAGGGCGGCGGCTCAGCACGCCAGACTGAGCGCGCTGGTGGAAGAAGCCGGTGCGCGGATCGACTGGCTCGACGGCGCCGACGGGCTGGCCGATTCCGTCTTCACCCACGATCCGTCGCTGATGACCGACCGCGGCGCGGTGATCCTGTCGATGGGCAAGGCGCTGCGCATGCCGGAGCCGGGGCTGCACGAGGCGTGCTACCGCGCCCTCGGTATCGCCGTTCTCGGCCGGATCGAGGCGCCGGGCCAGGTCGAGGGCGGGGATTGCGTGTGGCTCGACCCGTCAACGCTTGCCGTGGGGCGCGGGGTGCGCACCAACGAGGCCGGCATTCGCCAGCTCGCCGCGCTGCTTGAGCCGCTGGGCGTGGCCGTGCACGGGTTCGATCTGCCTTTGTGGCACGGGGCCGACGCCTGCCTGCACCTGATGTCGGTGATCAGCCCGCTCGCCGACGATCTGGCGCTGGTTCACGCGCCGCTGCTGCCGGCGCCGTTCTGGCAGATGCTGCGGGCGCGCGGCGTCATGCTGGTGGAGGGCGATCCGGACGAATTCGCGGCCAGCAACGGGCTGTCGCTCAACGTGCTGGCGACCGCGCCGCGGGCGGCGATCGCGGTTGCCGGCTTTCCCAGGACGAAGGCGGCGATGGAACGGGCCGGCTGCAGCGTGGCCACCTTCGAGGCCGATGCGCTGTGCATTGCCTGCGAGGGCGGGCCGACCTGTCTGACCCGGCCGATCCTGCGGCAATGACGGCCAGCGGCCGCCGCAAGTTTCGTCGCGAAGGCGAGGGGCGCCGCCGCCGGGATCTGATCGAGGCGACGCTCGACTGCGTTGCCGAGAACGGCATCGAGGGCGCGACGGTCCGCGCGATCGCGCAGCGCGCCGGCGTCAGCGCCGGGCTGATCAGGCACTATTTTCCCGGCAAGGCGGAGCTTTTGCAGGCCGCCTATGCGGCGGTGGTCAAAAGGATGACCGACCAGGCCAAGGACGCGCTTGCCGCGCGCGATGCGCGCCCGGCCGAGCGGCTTGCCGCGTTCGTGTGCGCCAATCTGGGTCCGCCGGTGGTCGATACGCAGATTTTCGCCCTCTGGGCCGGCTTCATCGCCCGCGCCCACGCCGATACCGCACTGGCCGCCGTCCATCGGGAAGGTTATCTCGGCTTTCGCGACGAGGTCGAAAGCCTGGTCGGCGCGGTGCTGGAAGAAGCCGGCCGTCCGGCCGACATGGCGGTGTTGCGCCGGCATGCGATTGCCATCAACGCCATTATCGACGGGCTGTGGATCGAGGGCTGCATGGCCAGCAGCCTGTTCGACGAGGGCGAACTGGCAAGGATCGCCATCGCCAGCGTTGCCGCGCAGCTCGGGGTCGACCTGCCGGGCCATGAAGGGAGCGGGCGTTGATGAAGACAGTCGGCGAGGCGTTGGTTGCGCTTTTGGAGGCGCAAGGGGTCGATCTCGTGTTCGGCATTCCCGGCGTTCATACGATCGAGCTTTATCGCGGCCTTGCCGGTTCCCGTATCCGGCATGTCACGCCCCGCCACGAGCAGGCGGCGGGGTTCATGGCCGACGGCTATGCGCGCGCCACCGGGCGGCCGGGTGTGGCCTTGCTGATCACCGGGCCCGGCCTGACCAACGCCATCACCGCGATAGCCCAGGCGCGCGCCGACAGCGTGCCGATGCTGGTGATATCCAGCGTCAACGCGCGCGACAGCCTCGGCCGGGGGGGCGGCCATCTGCATGAACTGCCCGACCAGCGCGCGACGATGCGAAGCGTCTGCCTGATGTCGGAACGTGTCGAGCGGCCACAGGATCTCGGCGGAACCATCGGCCGTGCCTTCGACCGCCTCGCCACCGGCCGACCGGGCCCGGTGCATATAGAGATTCCGCTCGATGTGATGGGCCTGCCTGCCGGCGACCTGTCCCTCGAAGCCGCGCCGCGACCGGCCCCCGCGCAGCCCGCCGCGACGGAACTCGACCGCGCCGCGCAAACATTGGCGCGGGCCCGTCGACCGGCGCTGCTGATCGGCGGCGGCGCGCGCGGCGCGGCCGAGGCCGTCATGCGGTTGGCCGAACGGCTCGACGCGCCGGTGATTTCGACGGCCAACGCGCGCGGCATCATGCACGGCCATCGGCTGGCGGTGCCGGCAAGCCCGAGCCTGAAGGCGGTGCGCGCGCTGTTGGCTGACAGCGACGCGGTGCTGGCGCTGGGCACCGAGATCGGACCGACCGACTACGACGTCTATGCCGATGGCGGCATGCCGGCGCTCGCCAATCTGGTGCGGGTCGATTGCGACGGCAGCCAGCTCGAGAAAACCCCCTGCGCGGTGGCGCTCGCCGGCGATGCGGCAACCATCGCCGCGGCGCTGGTCCTGGCCCTCGGCGACGGCGGTGACGGTTCGGCCGGCGCGGGCGCCGAACGCGCCCGGCAGGCGCGAGACGATGCCTGGGACGAGATCGGGCAGCGCATGCGCACCCATGTCGGCGCGTTGGACGCGATCCGCGAGGCCGCGCCCGGCGCGATCATCGTCGGCGATTCCACCCAGGCGATCTATGCCGGCAATCTTTTTTTCGATCACGACCGGCCGGGCGGCTGGTTCAACGCCGCCACCGGCTACGGCGCGCTCGGCTACGGGCCGCCGGCGGCAATCGGCGCGGCCCTCGGCAGACCGGGCACGCCGGTCATCAGCCTCAGCGGCGACGGCGGCATGCAGTTCGTTTTGGCCGAACTCGGCACGGCGGTCGACGAGGCCGCCCCGGTGATCTTCGTCGTCTGGAACAATCGCGGGTTCCAGGAGATCGAGGCGTCGATGCGCGCGGCCGGTATCGTGCCGGTCGGCGTGCGCCCGTCGGCACCCGATTTTTGCGCCGTGGCCGCCGCCTACGGCATGCCCGCCGAGCGGATCGGCTCACTGGACGATCTCGGTGCGGCGGTGGCGCGGGCGCGGCGCGCGGGCGGCCCGGCCCTGATCGAGCTTGCCGGCGCGCCG
Organism: Nitratireductor sp. StC3; assembly: GCF_003015025.1. NCBI lineage: Bacteria > Pseudomonadati > Pseudomonadota > Alphaproteobacteria > Hyphomicrobiales > Phyllobacteriaceae > Nitratireductor > Nitratireductor sp. StC3. The sequence goes on from NZ_PYBP01000005.1 coordinate 232,683, forward strand.
GAGCTTTGAGGCCGGTCCGTGCCTGCTATGAGGGCGTTCAGGCGGAGCGACGCCGCTCGCCGTAGCTGGCCACAAAGCGGCGCAGCCGCTCGGCGGCCTCCCGCAGCACGTCTTCGCTCTGGCACAGGCTGATGCGGACATGGCTTCGGGCGGCCTCGCCGAAGCTGAGCCCCGGCATCACGGCGACCTTTTCGGTCTCCAGCAGACGCCATGCAAACTGCTCGCAGTCGAAATCGACGGCGGAAATGTCTAGCATGACATACATGCCGCCTTGCGAGCCGCGCACGGTGACGTCGTTGAAGCCGCGCGTGGCGTCCAGAAAGGCCTTGCGCCGGGTGGCGTAGCGCTCGGCGATCTCGTCGACGCCGTAGGCGTTTTCCAGCGCCTCGATGGCGGCTCGGCTGACGAAGTCGTTGAGGCCGTAGGTGGTGACCAGGTTGAGGCTCACCAGCCTGGCGACGAGATCGGCCGGCGCGGTCAGCCAGCCGATCCGCCACCCGGTCATGCCGTGGCTCTTGGACATCGAATTGACCACCAGTGTGCGCTCGGCCATGCCGGGCAGGGCGCGCGGAGAGACATGTTTCTTGCTGCCGGGCAAGGTCCAGTAGACCTCGTCGGAGATCAGCCAGAGGTCGTGGCGCCGGCACACTGCGGCGATCGCCTCCAGCGTGTCGGGCGAATAGACGGCGCCGGTCGGATTGTTCGGCGTGTTGATCAACAGCGTTCGGGTGTTGTCGCGGATCGCCGCCTCGATCGCTTCGGCGCGCGGCTCGAAACCGTCTTCGGCCCGCGCCTCGACCACGGTGAACTCGGCGCCGGCGGCGCGGAAGGTGCCGGGATAGGTGGCATAATAGGGCGCGATCATGATCGCGTGGTCGCCGGGGTCGAGCGTGGCCTGGGCGGCGGCGAACAGGGCGAGCTGGCCGCCGGGCGTGGCGATCACCTCGTCGGGGCGGGTGAGGAGACCGGTCGCCTGTTCGGAGATCGCGGCCATGGCCGCGCGCAGCCTGGGCAGGCCGGCAAGCTGCGTATAGTGGTGGCGGCCCTGGCGGACCGCCGTCACGCAGGCTTCGACGGTTTGGGCGGGCGTGTCGAAATCATGGTCGCCGACCGACAGCATCATGATGTCCTCGCCGGCCTGCTTGCGGGTCATGGCGGCGAAATGAACCTCCCAGCCATCCTTGCCGTGGGGCGTGATGCCGGAAATGCGGGAAGAAGGATTAGGCATGGGCTGGTCCCGTGATGGTGTGTCCGGTGTGTTCGAGTTGGCGCTTCAACTCACAAATATGATCCGGGCCGATCTCGCAACAGCCGCCGACGATCGTGGCGCCCTGCGCCACCAGCTCGAGCGCCCAGGCTGCGTAGGTGGCGGGGTCGAGATCCGTGCGCGCGGTCAGCGTGTCGACCGTGCCGCCGGGACGTAACGCGTCGATGCCGGTGAAACCGTTGGCGTAGGCCCCGAAGGGCAGGCCCGCCGCGGCGAGTTCGGAGCGCGCGGCCGAGATCGTTTCCGGCCAGCAGCAATTGGCCAGCACCGCATGCGCGCCCGCCGCGCGCGCGGCCTCAAGGCCGGCGCTGAGCGGTTCGCCCGAGCGCAGCATCGCAGAAGACGCGCCGTCCATCAGGCTGACCGCCGTCCAGACCGGTCGGCCGGTTTCGGCGGCCGCGCGGGTTGCCGCGGCGATCTCGAGGGTGGACGACAAGGTCTCGCACAGTATCAGGTCGACCAGCGGGCCCTGAATTTCGGCAATCCGCCGATAGGTGGCGAGCGCGAGGTCGAAATCGCGCGTCAGCTCCGGCCGATAGCTCGCGACCAGCGGCGGCAGACAGCCGGCAATGGCGACCGGGCGTTTCGCCGCGTCGCGCGCGGCACAGGCAAGATCGATGGCGCGCCGCTGCAAAGCGTCGAACTGCGCCGGATCGCCGTCGCGCTCCAGACGCTCGGGGGTGGTCGAATAGGCGTTGATGGTGATGACGCGTGCGCCGGCCTCAATATAGTCCTGGTGGACCCGTTCGACGATTTCAGGCTCGTCGAGCAGGATTTGCGTCGACCAGAGCGGGGTCGGCGCGGCGCGGCTGCGGGCGATCAGCTCCTGGCCCATACCGCCGTCGAGAAGGATCACGTCATGCAAACCGGCTCTCCTTTCCTGCACCCCACAGCATGGCCAGCCTGCCGGATTTGTCCACCGTGCGGTGCTTCGCTGCCGACAGGGCCTGTCACCTGACCGACGCAAGCGCGGCGTGCGGCAGGGCGCCTGCACGCAAGGTGCGGCGCGGAGTCGACCCGAGAGCGACAATATGCAAAGGAAGATGCGGTCCTGCCGAAAGGCCGTGCAATGCACGGCCGGCCGGCTCCGGCCCGACAGAGTGGCAAGGATGGCCGCGCGCCGACCGCGCGGTCGCAGCAGATTGAGGTGGGGACGGCCAGATGCTGGCGCCAGACAACCAGAACGATACCGTATTGGACGCCGATATTGTCGACGAGGCGATCATTTCGCGGCGATCGGTGCGTGCATTTCTGCCCGATCCGGTCGACGAGGATACGATCCGCGACATTCTCAAGGTCGCGAGCCGGGCCCCGTCGGGCACCAATATGCAGCCTTGGAAGGTTTATGTGACGACCGGCGACAAGAAACGCCAGATCGCCGATGCCATCCTCAATTCCGGGATCAGGGCCGAAAAGGCCAAATGGGACGAATACCGCTATTATCCCGACCAGTTTTTCGAGCCGTACCTGTCGCGTCGCCGCGCGGTCGGGTTCTCGCTCTACGGCCATCTCGGCATCGGGCGCCGCGACGTCGACCAGATGCGTGCCCAGCACGACCGCAATTTCGTCTTCTTCGACGCGCCGGTCGGCATGATCTTCACCATCGACCGCCGGCTGAACCAGGGATCGTGGATCGACTACGGCATGTTTTTGCAGAACATCATGGTCGCCGCGCGCGGCAGGGGGCTGCATACGTGCCCGCAGGCGGCGTTCGCACCCTATCACCGCCAGATCCGGCCCGTGCTCGGCATCCCCGACGAGGAGATCGTGGTGTGCGGCATGGCGCTCGGTCACGAGGACACCTCGAAGCCGGAAAACAAGCTGCGCACGGAACGCGCCGCTCTCGATGAGTTCGTCACCTTCGTCAAATAGGCGCGGCCGGCCTCACGGCATGGCCTTCAACGCGGACTGGAACCAGCGTTCCTTGCGGATATTTTCAAGGTCCTTGTCGTTGCCGATATAGTCCTTGTCCGGCAGCTTGCCGTTCTCGGCGGCGTGAAGGAACATGTTTTTGCAGCCTTCGATGTCGTTGACGACCGAAAGGAAGCATATGTAGTTGTAAGGCTTGCTTTTTCCGAATTCTCCGAAGCCGTTCCAGATCTCGTCCACCTTTTTACGATAGCGGCCGTCTTTGCGGATTTTGTACATTTCCGAATATGCGGAAATGATGTTGTATCCCATTTTGTCGGACCGTTTCCTGTGCGGCGTGCCCCAGTACAGTTCCAGCGCCGATTTCAGGTGTTTTTCCTTTTTTGTAATGTGATATAGCAATATGAATATGTTTATCTTGTTGTTCAGGTAGTCGTTTTTCTCTTCGATCGATATCGCCTTGTTGATATTGCGAAGGGATTTTTTCAGGGTCGCGGCCTTCTCACCCTTTTCCTCTATTTTTCCGTTGGCGACAGCCACCCACAATTTGTAGCTCACCTCCGAGTAGGACCAGGACACGATATTGCGATGGAAGGGGGAGGAGAGGACGCCGTGTTTGTTCCTCGACCTTTCGAACCGTTTGACGATGTCGTCGAAATTCATCGACAGGATGGACTGTTCGAATTTGGGTAGCCTGCCGTAATCCTTGTTCCAGTCATGGTCCATCTGCTCGATCTTCGTTTTCGAAAAATATTTCAGATCGATCGACTGCTGGTCGGCGCCCGGGCGGAAGGTGGAGATGTTGTCGATGAAGGTTTTGAGCCGTTCGAGCGGCCTGGTGACGATCATGGGCGGCCACTCGTTGAGTTCGATCGCCAGCGAAACCATGAAGGCGTCGAACTCGATATTGCCCAGATAATCGGCGGCCGGATGGGTGAGGATCTTGTTCAGATGCGGCCGGGGCGACGATTCGTGCCCGAGCCAGGTGAGATATTCCGCGCCGTCATATTGTTTTTGAATGGTCTGGAAAACATTGTCGGATTCGCCGCTATAGCCGATTGCGAACAGTGGCGAGTTCGAGAGGGTAAAATCGAGCATCGGCTTGATGTTTTTCGAGTGATCCCGATTTTCCTTTTCGGTATTGAGTTGAATGAAGCCGTAACTCTGGCCATGAAGATGGATGATCGACGGAAATACGAGGTAGTTCGTGTTGACCGTTTTCGTCGCCGCGATGTCGTAGATCGCCGGACTGAAACCAACCAGGCTGCAGGCTATCTGGAGCTGCTGGTCGAAATTCAGGCTGAGGACGGCGTCGACATAACCTTTTTCGAGGAGTCGGGCGAGGGCGAGATAACCCCAGCTTATCTTGGCCTCCTCGGTTATGGATATTATCAGGTCGCGCCGCTCGTTGCGCGGGAGCAGGTCTATCGCTTTCCTGTAATTTTTCCTGTCTTCCTCGGGAAGATTGTTGAAAGAATTCGGAAATTTTTTCTCGATCAGGGACAATATGCCTTGCGCCGTCGGTATGCCGCAAGAAATTGAGCACCCCGCTCCGATCAGAAAATGAGCGGGCCGACCGCGAGAATAGGCCGCCCTGATCTTTTCCGCGCAAATTTTCGCGGCAAGACTATTGTATTCATCCATGTGATCGTCCCGTCCCGGGACGAAATATGCGTTTGCGACTGTTTGGTGTCAACAACACAGCGTGCGCCGCATCCGGACTCATGTCGCGGTGCTTCGAAGGCCTGCCGACGGCTCGCGCGCGGGCAAAGCGCGGCTTGTCATCCGACCCTGTATCCGGCTTCCTCGCTCGCATGGCACAGTGCCGTCCAGAAGGCGCGGGCGAAGGAGCGGAAGACGTAGAGGTCGAACTGCTCGGCGCCGGAACGCTGGATCTGGGCGAAAATGTCGTGATGGCTGGTCGCGCGGCCGGCGCCGGGCGGAAAGGCGGTCTGCGAAAAGTCGAGCGCGAAGAACTTTGCCAGCACCCATTCGGCCTTCGGTCCGGCCAGGCGCAGCGCCGTGCGGCCGTGCGACAGGTCGGTGACCGTGCCGGTGTCCACGCTGATCGCCGCGCCAAGGGCGGCGGCGAGCCCCTCCTTCTGGTCCACGACCACAAACGTGCCGGGCGCGATGCCGAACGCGGCCTTGGCGCCATCGACCCGCCCGGCGCCGGCGCCGTCGGCGAGCGCCAGGCCGGTAACCGACTTGATGGCGGCAATCAGCGTCTTTTCCCGGCCGGGCCAGGCGGCGAGCTGGACGATCGAGCCCGGCCGGGTCTCGCTCAGGACGAGACCGGTCTCGCCGGCCGTGTTGGGATAGGCGCCCGGTTTCCAGGCCGCGCCGAGCGGCGACACGGGTTCAACCATGCATGCGGCTCCCTTCCGGATCGTAGAAATGGTGGCTGACGATCTCGACCGGCCCGAAGCGCTTGCGCAGCGGGTCGGAGACGAAGGCGCGCGTGCCGTGGCGCGTCTTGCCCCCCTTGACGAGCGCCAGCGCGATATATTTGCCGAGTGCGGGCGAATAGCAGCCGGCGGTGACGTGGCCGATCGAATCGCGCAAGGCGGCGGGGTCGTCGTGTTCGACGATATGGGCGCCGCCGCCGAGCGGCCTGTCGTCGAGGGCGACGATGCCGACAAGGCGGATTCGGTCGTCGTCGCACAGGCCCTCGCGATCCATCATCATCGATCCGGCGAAGGGTTTTTTCTTCGACAGCATCCAGTCGAGATAAAGATCGCGCGCGGTGGTGCGCCCGTCGATCTCCGCCCCGGTCACATGGCCCTTTTCGATACGCAGCGTCCCCAGCGCCTCGAGCCCGTAGGGCACGATGGCGAACGGTTTGCCGGCCTCCATCAACGCTTCCCACACATGCAGGCCGTGGCCGGCGCCGCAATAGACCTCGTAGGCGCGCTCGCCGGAAAAGGACAGGCGGCAGATCATCACCGGCACGCCGTCGATCTCGCCGCGGACGATGCCCATGAAGGGCAGGGTGTCGTTGTCGACGGCCGTGCCGGTGACGCAGGCGGCCAGCACGTCGCGCGAGCGCGGGCCCGAGACGGCGGCGCCGGCCCATTGGTCGGAGACGGAGGTGAGCGTCACCTTCAGGTCGGGCCAGACGATGTCGAGATAATATTCGAGCTGCTGCATGACCTTGCCGGCATTGGCCGTGGTGGTCGTCATCAGGAAATCGGTCTGCGACAGGCGCCAGGTCGTGCCGTCGTCATAGGCCAGCCCGTCCTCGCGCAGCATCAGCCCGTAGCGGGCCTTCATCACCGGCAGGGTGGAGAATTTATTGGTGTAGACCCGGTCGAGGAAATCGGCCGCGTCGGGCCCCTGGACCATGATCTTGCCGAGGGTGGAGACGTCGACGATGCCGACCCCGGCGCGCGTGGCGGCGGCTTCGCGCACATAGGCCTGCTCGACCGTCTCGCCGCGCCCGCCATAGATCATCGGCCGGTACCAGAGCCCGGCCGCATACATCGTCGCGCCGTTGTCGACATGCCAGTCGTGCATCGGTGTAAGCCGGTCGGGCCGCAAGTCGCCGTAGCGCTCGGCTGCAAGCGCGCCCAGCGAGACGGGGGTGTAGGGCGGGCGGAAACGCGTCGTGCCGACCTCGGGAATGGTCGTGCCCAGCGCGTCGGCCATGATCGCCAGCCCCGGCACGTTGGACGTCTTGCCCTGGTCGGTCGCCATGCCGAGCGTGGTGTAACGCTTGAGGTGCTCGACGGAGACAAAACCCTCGCGGTGCGCCAGGCGCACATCCTCGGCGGTGACGTCGTGCTGAAAGTCGACGAAGGCCTTGCCGGCCTTGCCGGACGGCTGGATCTCGAACACCGGCGCGGGCGCGATGTCCAGTTCCGCGGCCTCGACCCTGGGCTGCGCGGATTTGCGCGGCGCGCGGCCGCCGGACGCCTTGGCACCGGCTGCAAGCCCGTCGGCGAGCGCGGCGGCGGTCGCGAAATGGCCGGCAAAGGCGCCGGCGCCGATCCAGTTCTGGGTCGGCTCCGGCGGCAGGAAGGCCTGCAGCGCCTCGTCCCATCGCGGCGCCGTGCCGGCCTGGCTCGCCAGATGGATCGCCGGCGACCAGCCGCCCGACATCAACAGGCAGTCGACCGCGATCTTACGCGGCTGGCCGGTGATTTCGCCCTCGCGCAGGCGCTGGACGGCGATCTCGCGGATCGCCTTGCCGCCTTGCGTGCCGGTGACGGCGTGGCCGGCAACGAGCTCGGCGCCGGCCCGTTCGGCCAGCGCCCGGGCGGCCGGCGAGACCGTGTCGCGCATGTCGACGATGGCGGCTATTGTCGCGCCGGCCTCGGCCAATGCCGCGGCGGCGCGATAGGCGTCGTCGTTGTTGGCAAAGAGCGCGAGCCTGGAGCCGGCGACGACGCCGTATTCCCGCAGCAGACGCACGGCCGCGTCGGCGAGCATCACGCCCGGCCGGTCATTGCCGGGAAAGACCAGCGGGCGCTCGAACGCGCCCGTCGCCAGCACCACCGCGCCGGCGCGGATCGTCCAGTGGCGATGGCGCGGCTCGCCCCTGTCGGGCGCCGGCTTGTGATCGGTGACACGCTCCAGCGCGGCCAGCGTGTTGCCGTCGTAATAGCCCCAGACCGTCGTGCGCGGCAAAAGCCGCACCGTGTCCAAGGTGCCGAGCGCCTCGATTGTCCTTTGCGCCCATGCGGCGGCCGGCAGGCCGTCGATCGTGTCGCCGGACCATTTTGCCGACCCGCCCGGCACCGAGTCGAGATCGGCCAGGATGACGCGCTTGCCCGCTTCAGCGGCGGCTTTGGCGGCCATCAGCCCGGCCGGTCCGGCCCCGGCGACGAGCACGTCGCAAAACGCGTTCATGCGTTCGTAGCGGTCGGGATCGGCGTCACGGCCGGCCCGGCCGAGGCCGGCGGCGCGGCGGATGAAATGTTCGCACGCCATCCAGACCCGCGTGCCCTTGAGCGGCCCGACGACCGGGCCCATGAAGGTCTTGTAGTAAAAGCCGGCCGACAGCAGCCCGCCGGCGAGCTGGTTGACCGCGCCGGCGTCGACATCGAGCGAGGGAAAGCGGTTTTGGCTTTCCACCGTCAGGCCTTCGTGGATCTCGATCTGCGTGGCGGCGATATTGGGTTCGCGCACCGTGCCCTTGAGCACGGTGACCAGCGCGTTGGGCTCGTCGACGCCGGCGGCCAGCAGGCCGCGCGGGCGATGATATTTGAACGAGCGTCCGAAAAGCCTCACGCCGTTGGCCATTAGGGCGGAGGCGAGCGTGTCGCCGGGATGGCCCTGATAGGCCTTGCCGTCGAAACTGAAGCGGATCGTGCGGCCGCGGTCGATCCGGCCGCCCTCGGCGCTGCGGCGCGGGCTCATGGTTTTTTCCCTTTGGCCGGTCCGGTCTTCGTGCGGCCCTTGGCCGCCCGCCGAGGCGCTTGCGGCGTCGCGCCTGGGGCGCCTGCGAAGGCGACGCTTTCAATGGCGTGCGTCAGGGTCGAGCGCACGATCAGCAGATGTTTGCGACAGCCGCCGGCATGCTGCCAATATTCGCGATGCGGGCCTGCCGGATTGGCGCGGTCGTAGACATAGGCGTTCCAGCGCGCCTGATCGGTGTCGTGCTGGTCGGGGCGCGGCCGGTTGGCGTCGCCCTGGTAGGAGAACTCGGCGAGGTCGCGCGGACCGCAATAGGGGCAGGTGATCAGCATCGGGCGATCCTAGTGAAGCTTGGGCGTGGCGCCCTGGCCTTTTTCGTCGATCAGCGCGCCGCGATGGAAGCGCTCGAGCGTGAACGGGGCGTTGATGGCGTGCGGGGCGTCCTTGGCGATCGTCCAGGCAAAGGTCCAGCCCGAGGCCGGGGTCGCCTTGAACCCGCCGTAACACCAGCCCGAATTCAGATACATGCCCGGAAGCGGGCCGGTGGTGATGATCGGCGAGCCGTCCATCGACATGTCCATCACGCCGCCCCACGAGCGCAAGAGCCGCACCCGGGCAAGGCCGGGAAACAGCGCCACCATCTCGCTCATCACCTCTTCCACCACCGGCAGGTTGCCGCGCTGGGCGTAGGAATTGTAGCCGTCGATGTCGCCGCCGAAAACGAGGCTGCCTTTGTCGGACTGCGACATATAAAGATGCCCGCCGCCGAACGTGACCACCGTGTCGACGAAGGGTTTTAGCGATTCGGTGACGAAGGCCTGAAGGACATGGCTTTCGATCGGCAGCGTGTCGATGCCGGCCAGTTTCATGACGCGGCCGGTCGAGCCGGCGACGGCCACGGCGATCTTCTTGGCCCGGATTTCTCCGCGCGTGCTTTTCACGCCGACGACGCGATCGCCCTCGCGCAGGAACCCGGTGACCTCGCAATTCTCGACGATGTCGACGCCGCGCCGGTCGGCGCCGCGCGCATACCCCCAGGCGACGGCGTCGTGGCGTGCCGTGCCGGCACGCGGCTGCAGCAGGCCGCCGACGACGGGAAAGCGGGCGGACCTGCTCAGGTCGACGCCCGGCACTTTTTTGGCGATCTCGGCCGGGGTGAGCCATTCGGCATCGCCACCGCCATGCAGCATGGCGTTGCCGCGGCGGATATAGTCGTCGGCCTGGGCCGGCGAATGGGCGAGATTGAGGATGCCGCGCTGCGAGAACATCACATTGTAGTTGAGGTCGTGCGCCAGCTCCTCCCACAATTTCACGGAGAAATCATAAAGGCGGATCGATTCGGGCAGCAGATAGTTGGAGCGCACGATGGTGGTGTTGCGGCCGATATTGCCGGAGCCGAGCCAGCCCTTTTCCAGCACCGCGACATTGGTGATGCCGTGCTCCTTGGCCAGATAATAGGCCGTGGCCAGCCCGTGACCGCCGCCGCCGACGATGACGACGTCGTAATCGGACTTCGGCTCGGCCTTGCGCCAAGCCGGTTTCCAGTCGCGATTGCCGTGCCACGCATGCTTGAGAAGAGAGAGGAGGGAATATTCGGCCATGATGCCTGTCCGGTCGCAGTTGGCGCGACACTATAGGCACGCCGGCCGGTCGAAAAGCCAGGAATACGCCGTCGCCTTTCGCTGGACCGACCAGGCCTTCCCCGTCCCGACGGGAGCGGACCGGCTTGCCCCATCGCGGCCGCCTTACTAATGATGGAGCCGAAGCCGATGGCCCGTGGGCGGAAGCAGCGCGTGAATTTATCCTTTTTTCGACTTGTCCGACTTTTTCTCGTTGTGGCGGGGCTGGCGCTTGCGGCCGCCAGCGTGGCGCTCGCCCCCGCGCGCGCCCAGACCGAGACGTCCACCACGGCAGCCGGCGACAGCCTGCTCGACCGGCAACGTGCCGCGATCGAAGCGCTGATGGAGCGGGGCGAAAACCTGCAGCGGCTGGTCGAGCAGAACGCGACCGACGATGCCCGGCTGGTCGAATTGCGGCTCGAGCTGGAGGACCTGGCGGCCGCGTTTCTGGAGGCGGGCGTCGAGTTCCGCCCGCGCCTCAACGAGATCAATCTGCGTCTGGACACGCTGGGGCCGGTGCCGGGTGAGGATCAGCCGCCGGAGCCGGAGATCGTCGCCGAGGAGCGGGCGGCGCTGGTGCAGGAAAAGGCCGAGATCAACGCGCTGCTCGGGCGCGCGGAGAGCGAATCGCTCAGGGTCAACCGGCTGATCGACCAGATCAGCGCCATGCGCCGCGACCTGTTCACCGACACGCTGTCGAAACGCTACGACATCGTTTCCGCATTGAGCCCCGGCACGCTCGACGATCTGGTTGCCGAGGCCCACGACCTCTACCGGGCATTCGCGTCCTGGCTGCGTTTCGTCACCACCTTCAAATGGCAGTCGGTGCTGATCGCGACCCTTCTGGCCATGGCGGCGGCAGGGCTGATCCTGTTCGTCGGCAACCGGTTCTTTTCGGGTATGGTGGAGGTCGACGAGGACCATCCCGCGCCAACCTATCTGTCGCGAATTTCCGTCGCCTTCTGGTCGACGCTTCTGCCGTCGGCCTCGCTGGCGGTGTTTTTCGGCGCCAGCTACTTCTTCTTCGATTATTTTAACGTGTTGCGCTCGGACATCGCCGCGATGCTGTCGACCTTCGCCCAGGTCGCGGTGATCGTGTTCTTCGTCAACCGGCTGGCGCGCGCGGCGTTGTCGCCGGGCCGACCCGACTGGCGGCTGCTTCCGGTCGATTCGAAATCCGCCTTCCGCCTGTTCTGGCTCGCCTGGATGACGGCGGTGACCAACGGCCTCGACGTGGCGATGAACAAGATCAACCAGGTGATGGGCTCGCCGCTGTCGCTGACGATCGCCAAAAGCCTGATCGCCACGGTGATCGTCGGCGTGCTGGTGACGCTGATCGGGCTCGTGCGCCCGGCGCGCGGCGAGGAGGATACGCAGGGCCGGCCGCGGCTGACGCTGCTCAACTATTTCTTTCTCGCGCTCGGCATCGGCACCACGGTGGCGGCGATACTGGGTTATATCGGTTTTGCGCGTTTCCTGTCGAAGCAGATCGTCATCACCGGCGCGATCGGGGCGACGATGTATATCGGCTTCCTGTCGGCGAGCGCGATTTCGCGCGAGGGCGCCTTCATCGATACCGCCCTCGGGCGTTTCGTGCGCCGGCGTTTCCTGCTCGAGGACGGCTCGCTCGACCAGCTCGGTCTCGTCGCCAGCGTGTGCACGAATATCCTGATCGTGGCCGTCGGCGTGCCGCTGATCCTGCTGCAATGGGGATTCCAGTGGGGCGACATCACCAGCTGGGCCTACAGGCTCGCCAACGAGATCACGATCGGCTCGGTCTCGTTCTCGCTGATCGGCATCCTGACCGGCGTCCTGGTGTTCGCGCTCGGCTATTTCCTGACACGCGGCTTTCAGGGCTGGCTCGACGGCTCGGTGCTGACGCGCGGGCGCGTGGACGCCGGCGTGCGCAACTCCATCCGCACGGCGGTCGGCTATGCCGGCATCGCGATCGCGGCGCTGATCGGCGTTTCTGCGGCCGGCATCAATCTGTCCAATCTCGCACTGGTCGCCGGCGCCTTGTCGCTGGGGATCGGCTTCGGACTGCAGAACATCGTGTCGAACTTCGTCTCCGGCCTGATCCTGCTCGCCGAACGTCCGTTCAAGGCGGGCGACTGGATCGAGGCCGGCGCGGTGACCGGCACCGTCAAGCGCATCAGTGTGCGCGCGACCGAGATCGAGACCTTCCAGCGCCAGACGGTGATCCTGCCCAATTCCGACCTGATCAACGCCGCCGTCGGCAACTGGACCCACCGCAACAAGCTCGGCCGCGTCGAAATCCGCATCGGTGTCGCCTACGGCTCCGACGTCAAGCGCGTCCACGACATCCTGCTGGAGATCGGCCGCGGCCATCCGCTGGTTCTGAAAAATCCGGAACCGTTCGTGTTTTTCGCAGATTTCGGCGCGTCGTCGCTGGATTTCGAGCTCAGGCTCTATCTGTCCGACATTTTGAGCGGGCTTTCGGTGCAAAACGAAATCCGGTTCCAGATCGTGGAGGCCTTCGAGCGCGAAGGCATCGAAATTCCGTTTCCGCAGCGCGACATCCACATCAAGAGCGGGCCGGGCGCTTTGGGAAGCGCCGCGCCGCCGGCCGAGGCGCCCAGGACCGCGCCGGCGGCAAAAGAGGTGCCGGAGGCGCCGGCCGCCGAGGCCGAACCGGCCGCAAAGGAGACCACGCCGAGGCGCCGCCGCCGCCGGCGCGCCGTCGATCCCGACAGTTGAGGCCGGGCCCGGGTCGCGATCACGCCGGGTCCAGCGGCAATCGGGCCTAATCGCGACGTTCAGTTGCCGTTCAGCATGGAAGCCCTATACACTGGGTCAAAAGCCGAGCTTCGGCTCGTCGAACCCCACAAGAGGCGGTGGAAACACCGGATCCGACAGATGAAACGACCCATGATGATCCTTGCAGCCCTGCTTGTCGCGGGCGGACCGGCCTTCGCCGCCAGCATCGTCAACCGCGATTCGGAACCGCGTACGGTGATCGTCACCGAAGGCGGCACACAGAGCGAGCTCGTTCTGGCGGGCGGCGAAACGGTGCAGTTCTGCCCCAATGGCTGTTTCGTCACCATGCCGAACGGCGACCGCGAGGCGCTGACCGGCACCGAGGCGGTCGAGATAAGCGGCGGGCGCGGGCGTATCCGCTAGCCGCCTGCGCCATCATCGCAGCACGGGGCCGGGCCTTTGTCCGGCCTTTTATCTTTTCGGCTAACCGCCTGTTAAGCCTGGGTTTCGAAAAGCCGCCCGGCGCGGGCGACTTCGCGGCCCGGATTCAGCTTTTTGTAGGGCAACTGCGGCTAGACCTTCGCCAGACGGCGCACCTGAAGACCGGTGTGCCCTGCTTGTGAAGGTTGCTCGATATGGATGCTCGCGCCGACCGAACCGCCATCCCGCTTGCCGTCGACCTCGACGGCACGCTGATCGCGACGGACCTGTTGTGGGAAGGGCTTTTCCTGCTGCTGCGCCAGCACCCGCTCGCCTTCCTCCTGGTGCCGTTCTGGCTGCTGGGCGGTCCCGCGCGGCTCAAGAACGAGATCGCGGCGCGCGTCGACATCGATCCGGCGAGCCTGCCTTACCGCGCGGCGGTGACGGCGCGGCTGGCGGAGGAAAAGGCGGCCGGGCGCCGCATCATCCTGGCGACCGGCACGCCGCGCAAATTCGCCGCCGCGATCGCCGCGCATCTGGGCCTGTTCGACGACGTTCTGGCGACCGAGGGCGGGGTCAATTTGACCTCGTCGCGCAAGCGGGCGCGGCTTGTCGAGATTTTCGGCGATGGCGGGTTCGACTATGTCGGCAACAGCCGTCATGACCTGCGGGTGTTCGGTGCCGCCCGCGAATCGATCGTGGTCGCGCCCGATCGCGCGGCCGCGCGCTGGCAGGCCGCCCATGGTTGCGAGCTCGTGCCCGGCGAGCGGCCGGACCTGCGCGCCGTCGTCAAGATGCTGCGCGTGCATCAATGGCTGAAGAACACGCTGATCGCGGTGCCGATGGTGCTGTCGCACGAATATCTCAACATCGAGATGGTCGTGGCCTGCCTGATCGCCTTCTTCTCCTTCAGCACCGCCGCCTCGGCGATCTACATCATCAACGATTTCTTCGATCTGGCGCTGGACCGCAAACATCCCACCAAGCGCAACCGGCCGTTCGCGTCCGGGCGACTGTCGATCCCGTTCGGCCTTGCCAGCATCGTCGTCCTGCTGGCGACCAGCGCGGTGCTGGCGGCGCTGCTGGATCCGCAGTTCTGGCTGGTTCTGGCGGGGTATCTGGTCGCCACAACCGCCTATTCGGTGTCGCTCAAGCGCATGCTCCTGATCGACGTGCTGACGCTCGCCGGCCTCTACACCATGCGTATCCTCGGCGGCGCGGCGGCCACGGGAACCGACGTCTCGTTCTGGCTGCTCGCCTTCTCGATCTTCTTCTTCCTGTCGCTGGCGCTGGTCAAACGCTTCGTCGAACTCGACGATGGCGAGCTGGAGCGCGGCGTGCGCCTGGCCGGACGCGGCTATCGGGCCGAGGATATCGACATTATCGGCCAGTCCGGTGTCGCCTCGGGGTTCGCGGCGGTGCTGGTGCTTGCGCTCTACATCGATTCCGGCAGCGTGCGCGAACTCTACGGCGAGCCGTGGATGGTGTGGCCGCTGGCGCCGATCGTGCTTTACATCATCATGCGCATCTGGGTTCTGGCGCGCCGCGGCGAGATGCACGAGGACCCGGTGGTGTTCATCATCCGCGACTGGCGCAGCCAGCTCGTCGCCGGTTTCGGGGCGATGCTGCTGGTGGCGGCCAGCCTATGATGGAAAACGGCCTGCAGAGTTTCGGCCGGCCGAACGCCGCCCGGCAATCGGCGCTGCCGCTCGATGAAGCGGCCGGGCTTCTGGCGTCCGGAAAGGCGGCGGCGGAAAGCCTGCTCGCCTTCGGCAACGGCCGCAGCTACGGCGACACCTGCCTCAACAGTCATGGCCGGCTGGTCGATATGCGCCCGGCCGCGCGCATCCTGGCGTTCGATCCCGAAACCGGCATTCTGGAGGCCGAAGCCGGCGTGCTCCTGGCCGACATCATCGCCTATGCCGCCCCGTACGGTTTTCTGCCGCCGGTTCTGCCGGGCACGCAGTGGGTGACGCTGGGCGGCGCGATCGCCAACGACATTCACGGCAAGAACCACCATCGCCGCGGCACGTTCGGCAGCCATGTCGAGGCGCTTAGCCTGCTGCGCTCCGACGGACGCGCGCTCACATGCCGCGCCGACGCGAATGCCGATCTTTTTCGCGCCACGATTGGCGGAATGGGCATGACCGGGCTGATCACCGGGGCCTCGATCCGACTGATGCGGGTTGGTGCGCTCGACATCGAGCAGAAGGTGCGCCCCTTCGACCGGCTCGACGACTATTTCGCGCTGGCCGAGGCGGCCGACGCGGCCAACGAATACGCGGTTGCCTGGATCGATCAGCTCGCCGCTGGCGCCAAGGCGGGGCGGGGGCTTTTGTTGACCGGCAATCACGCCGACAGCGGGACGCTGCGCTACGAGGTGCGCCGGGCGCGGCTGAAAGTGCCGTTCCAGCCGCCGCTCAATCTGCTCAACCGGCCGGCGCTTAAGCTGTTCAACGCGGCCTACCGGGCCAAGACGGCGCGCGGCAGCGGGCGGGTCGGCGCGCGCGGTTTCTTCTTTCCGCTCGACGGCGTGGCCGACTGGAACCGGCTTTATGGGCCGCGCGGACTGCACCAGCACCAAAGCGCCATTCCCACCGATACGGCGCGCGAGGCGGTTCCGGCCCTGCTGGCGGCGGCGCGCCGGGCCGGCCAGGGCTCGTTCCTGACCGTGCTCAAGCGGTTCGGCGATCAGCCGTCGCCGGGGCTGATGTCGTTCCCGCGCCCCGGCTACACGCTGACGCTCGACTTTCCCGATCTCGGCGCGCGCACCCTGTCCTTGCTCGCAGAGCTCGACCGCATCACCGTTTCGGCCGGTGGCGCGGTCAATCCCTACAAACACGCCTTGATGACGCCGGAGGTCTTTTCGGCCTCGTTTCCGGCCTGGCGGCAGGTCGAGGCGCTGCGCGACCCCGCTTTCATGTCGGATTTCTGGCGGCGCACGGTGACCGACGGCCTGGCTGCCGCCGAACCGGCTCGAACGGCTGCGGAATAGATAAAATTGGAAATAAATATGGTTATCAATAAGTATATTTGATTTTCATTCAGAAAAATAAATGAGATTCACGATTATTTCTTATTTTGATATTATGTCGAGCGTGAATGTGGTGGTGACATGAAATATATCGGCTTCATACTGTTTACGGTGATGACCAATGCTGCGGCCCAGCTCATGCTGAAACACGGCATGATGACGCTGGGGCCGCTCTCCTTCGCCGGCGTCAATCCGATCCTGAAGATCCTGCAGATCGTGTTCAGCCCGTGGGTGTTTTTCGGGCTGCTGACCTTCGTGATCTCGATGGCGTCGCATCTGTTCGTGCTGTCGAAGGTGGAGCTGTCCTTCGCCTATCCCTTCCTGAGCCTGGCTTACGTCGCGGTGGCGGTGTTTGCCTATTTCGTCTTCCGCGAGGATTTGAACGCGCTCAGGATCGCCGGCATCGCCTTCATCTGCGTCGGCACCGTGCTGATCGCCCAGAGCGGGCGCACGCACGACGCGCCGGCCGCCGCTTCTTCCCCGACCGTTCAGACCAGCGAGTTGACCCGATGAGACATGTGATTTTCGGCGGCGACGGATTCGTCGGCCGCCATCTTGCCCCGAAACTTCTGGCCGAGGGCCAGGAGGTGATCGTCGCCGATATCGTGCGCAGCGAGCTGCCCCATTACGGCCAGGCGCAGTTCGTGCATTGCGACGTCACCGACAAGGCCTCGGTCGCCGCGGTCGGGCTGAAGGCCGACGACATGGTCTACAACCTGTCGGCCAAGATGCTGTCGCCGATCCAGGTGCGGGCCAAGCGGCACGATTTCTTCTGGCCGGTCAATTACCACGGCACCGAAAACATCATCCAGGAAATGGATGTGAAGGGGTGCGGGCGGCTGGTGCATTTCACCACCGACATGATCTACGGCCATACATTCGTGTGGCCGCAGACCGAGGACCATCCGGCCAACCCGCTCGGCGAATACGGGCTGTCGAAGCTCAAGACCGAGGAACTCGCCGCCGAATGGCGCGCGCGCGGCATGAGGATATCGCTGTTCAGGCCGCGGCTGATCATCGGGCCGGGCCGGCTCGGTATTCTGGAAAAACTGTTCAAGCTGGTCGACCTCAACCTGCCGGTGCCGATGATCGGCTCGGGTAGGAACCCGTACCAGTTCATCTCGGTGTTCGATTGCGCCGAGGCGGCCAGGCTCGGCTGGAAGGCGGGCGTGCCCAACGAGGCCTATAATCTTGGCTCGCTCAACCCGCCGCCGGTGCGCAAGCTGCTCGGCGACCTGGTTCGCCACGCCGGATCGAAATCCTTTCTGCTGCCGACGCCCGGCTGGGCGGTCAAGCGCACGCTCGACTTTCTCGACCTGATCAATCTGCCGCTGATGGATCCCGAGCAATATCTGATCGCCGACGAGATGTGCGTGCTCGACGTGTCGAAGGGCGAGCGCGAGCTGGGCTGGGTGCCCGCATACAACGATGGCGACATGCTGATCGCCGCCTATGACGAATATCGCGCCAAGCGCGAGGGACGCGCCGTGCCCGCAACCCTGCAGCCGGCGGAATGAGGGATAGACAGATGACCGTGATGGCAAAGCCCGAAATCAAGACTGCGCGCGCCGTGGTGGACGCGCCCGAACTCGCCCCGGCAAAACTGCCCAAGCCGGACCTTTTGTCGGTCGAGGACGCCAAGGCGCTCGACGTGCCGCGCATGACGGAATTGTTCAAGGCGCATCTCAATCCCGGCCAGCTTCATTTCATGAAGCTGCTCGGCTTCCACAAGGTGAAGATCGAGCGCGCCGAGGGCATGTATTATGTCGACCAGAACGGTCGTAAGATCCTCGACTTCTTCGGCGGGTTCGGATCGCTCGCCTTCGGCCACAACCATCCGCGCCTGCTCGAGGCGCGCAAGAAATTCCAGGACGAGAAGCGCCACGAGATCGCGATCGCCTTCATGTCGCAATACGCTGCCGCGTTCGCGCACAATCTCGCGCAGTGCTCGCCCGGCGATCTCGACATGGTGTTTTTGGGCTCGTCCGGATCGGAGGCGATGGAAGCCGCTGTCAAGCTCGCCGAGCGCGCGGCCGGTCCCAAGCGACCGAAGATGGTCTATGCGGAAAATTCCTTCCACGGCAAGACCAAGGGCGTTCTGGCGATCACCGACGGCCAGCTCTACCGCGCCGACTTCCGCCTGCCGGGCGACAATGTGCGCGTCCCGTTCGGCGATATCGACGCGATCGAGCGCGCCTTCCGGTCCGATCCGGAGATCGGCACCATCGTGCTGGAGACGGTCCAGGGCGGCGGCGGCATCGTTCAGGCGCCGGCCGAATTCTGGGTCAAGCTCAGGGCGTTGTGCGATCAGTACGGGGTGATCTGGGTCGCCGACGAGGTGCAGTGCGGCTTCGGGCGCACCGGCCGCTTCTACGCCTTCGAGCATTACGGCGTCGTGCCCGACATCACCGCGCTTGCCAAGTCGCTCGGCGGCGGCAAGACGGCGATGGCGGCGATGATCGCCCGCCGCGAAATCTACATGAAGGCCTACGGCACGCCGAAGACGGCGATGATCCACGCCGCGGCCACCTTCGGCGGCATCGGCGAGGCGTCGATCACCGCGATCGAGGCGATGAACATCCTTTACGACGAGGGCCTGATCGACAATGCCGCCGACACCGGCGCCTATCTGCTCGAAAGGCTGAACGCGCTGAAGGACAAATATCCCAAGATCATCAAGGATGTGCGGGGCAGGGGTTTCATGGTCGGCCTGGAATTCCAGGATTTTTCGCAGACCCTGCCGATGGTGCTGCGGCCGCTGGTCGGCGTGCTCGACGACAAGCTCAAGGGCTCTCTGTCGGGCTTCGTCGGCGCGCTGCTTTTGCGCGACCACGACGTTCTGGTCGCCTTCACGGAATATAACCGCAACGTCATCCGGCTCGAGCCGCCGCTGATTTGCGGCCGCGAGCATGTCGATGCCTTCGTCGACGCGCTCGACAGCCTGCTCGGGCGCGGCATCGTCGCGATCGTGAAGGATTTCGTGAAAAGCCAGATGTCCTGAGGACGCTGAAAGGGGCGGGGAGTTTCGAGATGAACACAGCGCAACGGGCCGAGCGCAGCAGCCTGATCGGCTGGGCGCTCACCACGCCGGTCGTGGGGGCGCTGCTCGGCCGGATCGCGACCAAGACGATCTTCGACAGGCTGGCGGCCGTCTTCATGGTGGCCGTCATCCTGGGGACGGCGCTTTATGCCTGGGTGCGGCCCGACTACAATTGGGACATGGTCGCCTATGTCGCCTCCGCGCTCGAAAACCGGCATACGGAGGCGGCGGAGCTGCATCGCGAAACCTGGGCGGTGATCGAGCCCGGCGCGCGCGAATCGCAGCTCTACCACCTGAAATTCAGCAATCCGTACAATTTGAACCAGTGGGAAAATCCCGAGGACTTCCAGTCACAACTGTCGATGTACCGGGTCAAGGTCGCCTATGTGGCGCTGCTGCGCTGGCTCGAACCGCTCACCGGGCTGGCGACGGGCTCGATCCTGTTGTCGATCCTGCCGTCGATCGGGGTCGGATTGTTGTGCCTGTGGTGGCTGGGGCGCAACGACGCCTGGCAGGCGGCGCTGTTTGCGATGCCGTTTTTGCTGGTGGCCGACTACACCCATATGACCACCGCTGTCACGCCCGACATGCTTCTGGCGCTGGTCTCGCTGGCGGCGATCCTGCTTCTGGCCTCGGGGCGCGATCTGCCCGCCTACGGGCTGCTGTTCGCGTCGGTGCTGATCCGGCCGGACAATATCGTTCTGGTGTTCGCGCTGTTGATCGCGGCGGTGCTGTTTCGCTGGCGCGCCCTGCCGATGCTGGCCACCTTCGCGGTCTCGCTTTTGACCGTCATCCTGGTCCAGAAACAGGGCGGCCATCCGGGCTGGTGGGCGCATTTCTATTTTTCCTGCGTCCAGATCCAGAATTCGATGGCCGGCTTCGCGCCCGACTTCTCGATCGTCGATTTCGTTCGCGGCTATGTGCGCGGCGTGCTCGTGGCGCTGATGCACAATGACTGGCCGGGCCTGTTGCTGGTGCTTGTGGCGGCCTGGGCGCTGCTGGCGCGCGCCGGGCGTATGACGCCGCGCACCAACATGCTCATGTTCGCGCTGGCGATCGGCACGCTGGGCAAGTTCGCCAGTTTCCCGCTGCCCGACGACCGGTTCTATTTCGTCTTCACCGGCGGCATGGTCGTGCTTCTGGCGGCGTGCTGGCGGCCGCGCTTCGACCTGTCGCCGGACCGGTAGTTTCGCCGGCCGGCCGACGGAACCCGCAAACCGATCGAAGGCCGCGCCCGTTGCGGCCTTTTTTCCTTGCGGCGAAAGACGGTTGACAGGCGCGGCCTGCCGGTTATGAAGCGAACCGCGCGGGACGACCCGCGCCTTCGACGATCAATACGGGACGGCCCGCAGCTCTCAAGGAGGGTCCCGTGGCTGGTCCCATCGAGCAATTTGACATCGATCCGATCGTCAGCTTCGGCGCGATCGGCGGTTATGAGATAGCCTTCACCAATTCCGCCGCCTACATGATCCTGGCGGCCGTCCTGGCCGGCGGCTTCGTGCTGCTTGGCACGCGCAAGCGGGGCATGGTGCCCGATCGCTGGCAATCCTCCGTCGAGCTGGTCCACGACTTCGTTTCCAAGACGCTCCGCGACAATGCGGGCGAAGAGGGCATGCGGTTCTTTCCGCTGGTGTTTTGCCTGTTCCTGTTCATTCTGACGGCCAATCTCGTCGGCATGGTTCCTTACGCCTTTACCGTGACCAGCCATATCGTGGTGACGTTTGCGCTGGCGATGCTGGTGTTTGCGACCGTGACCGTCTACGGCCTGTGGCGCCACGGGTTCGGCTTTTTCCGCCTGTTCCTGCCTTCCGGCGTTCCCTTGGCCCTGGCGCCGATCGTGGTGCCGATCGAAATCATCTCCTATGTCTCGCGTCCCGTCAGCCACGCGGTGCGGCTGTTCGCGGTGATGCTGGCCGGCCATATCACATTGAAAGTGTTTGCCGGCTTCGTGGTCGGTCTTGCCGGGTTGGGCACGGTCGGCGCGGTGGCGGCGCTGTTGCCGCTGCTGATGACGGTGGCGTTGACCGCCCTGGAACTGCTGATGTCGGTGATCCAGGCTTATGTCTTCACCATGCTGACCTGCATGTATCTCAACGACGCGCTGCACCCCGGTCACTAGCGAGGTGGTGCCGGTTCCTGAGACAACGCCGGCCTGTACCAACACATCTGTTAAAGCGGGCCCTTTCCTTGCGCGCCGGCGCGGTTAATCTGCGCCGTGGCAGATAACGATGCGCAGATGGGGAGTGGGGAAATTGACTTTGAATGCGGGTGTTGTGCGGCTTTGCGTGGCGATCTTGATGGCGATGTCGCTTTCGGTCGGGCATGCCGCCTCGAAGACGGACAAGCTCGTCGCGCAGTTCAAGCAATATATGCGCGACAAGGATTACGAGTCGGCCGAGCTTCTCGTAAAAGCCGGCGTGATGGCCGATCCGCAGGTGATCGAGACCTTCAAGGCGAGCTGTTTTTTCGCCGAGCTTCTGGTGCGCAACAGCGAGCTGGCCGTCGATGTGGAGGAAGCGCGCAGGATCGCCGGAATTCTCGGCCGGATCGAACCTCTGTCGATGGTGAGAACGCACGATTCGGGCTGTACCGGCGCGGCCGAGGTTATTTTGAGCGGACTGTTCCAATCCTCGCGCGCGACCGTGGACGGCGACAACGGGTTCGTGCGCTTCCTGACCGAGGCGGGCTTCGATTTCGACCCGCCGCCGGTCCTGGCGAGCGCGCTGCTTTACGAACTGGTACGCCTGGCGCCGAATGATCTGGGAAGCGATATCGAACGGATTTTGCTCGACATCGCCGAGGAACGCGGGATCAAGGTGACGCCCGGCAATGCCGGCAGCCTCGGCAATCTGGTGATCGCCGCTCTCAACAGGATGGTGGAAAACCGCCAGGCGACGGTCGATTATTTCTTCGGCGAGACACCGCTCGGACGCTATGCCGAAAGCGGCATCAAAAACGAACGCGGGGAAATCCTGTTCGATTCCTTTGCCAATTTCGTCGGCGGATTGGGAGCCGCCGAGCATGCTTATCAAAGTGCGCGGGTTCAGGATGCGCGGGTGTTCACGATCCCGGCAGGCTATTATTGCGCCAACGCGGGCAAATATTACCCGAACCGGTTGGAGGACGGGAGCTGGGATCCGCTGGTTTTTGTGCTTGGCCTCTACAATCCGGCCAATGCCGAGCTGGCGGTGGAAAGCTGCCAGGCGTTGCTGGGGCAGCTTGTTGCGGACCATCCCAACCTCGAAGACGCCGTCAAGAGCCTGGCGGCCGAGGGCAAGCTGGAAGAAATGCAATGGGTGCTCCAGCAGGCACGCTGAGCAAGCTTCGGCCGGCGAGGCGGTGCCGGGCGCGCGCATGACGCAGGCGTTCCCGCGCCGGCGGAATGCGGCGTCGCGGGCCGTTTGGCTTGTGTCGCAAACAGGCTGCAATCGCGCCCGTACGGCGACTTATAGTCCGCCTCCGAAGCTTCCGGAGGCGTGGGCAGATGACAGAATTTCCGCAACGGGCCAAGGTCGTGATCGTCGGACTGGGCGGCATTGTCGGTGCCTCGGTCGCCCATCATCTGATCGAGCGCGGATGGGACGACATCGTCGGCATCGACATGTCCGGCATCCCCACCGACATCGGCTCGACGGCGCATGCGTCGGATTTCTGCTATGCGACCAGCCACGATTTCCTGTCGTGCTGGACCACGCTCTACTCGATCGATTTCTACGACCGGATGGGCCATTACGCCCGCGTCGGCGGGCTTGAGGTCGCGCGCACCGGCGACGACGCGCGCATGGACGAGATCCGGCGTAAGGTCGCCTCGGCCAAGGCTTTCGGCACACGCGCCCATCTGGTCGACCCCGCGGAGATCAAGCGGAAATTCCCGTTGATCGAGGAGGAGATGGTTCAGGGCGGCCTGTGGGATCCCGACGCCGGTCTCGTCATCCCGCGCTCGCAGACGGTGGCCGGCAAGCTGGTCGACCAGGGGGTGGCGGCCGGCAAGCTCAAGGCGTTCGCCAACACGCCGGCAACCGGGCTCGTGGTCGAGGACGGCCGGATCCGGGGCGTGGAAACCGCGCGCGGCACCATCCTGGCCGATCATGTGGTGGTGTGCGCGGGGCTGTGGGGGCGGCTGGTGGCGGAGATGGTGGGCGAGGACCTGCCGGTGATGCCGATCGACCATCCGCTGACCTTCTTCGGCCCGTATCGGGAGTTCGCCGGTACCGGCAAGGAGATCGGCTGGCCGCTGATGCGCGACCAGGGCAATTCGGCCTATATGCGCGATACCGGCGACCCGACGAGCTCGGAAGGCGGCATGATCGAGTGGGGCTATTACGAAGAAAAGACGCCGCGCCTGTGCCATCCGCGCGAGCTTCAGTCGAAGGAACAGGCGCGGCTGTCGCCCTCGCAGCGCGATCTCGATATCGAGCAGATCATGGAACCGCTTGAGCGCGCGATCGAACTGACGCCGATCCTGGGCGAACTCGGTTACGAGGAAAAGCGCTCCTTCAACGGCCTGTTGCAGGTCACCAGCGACGGCGGCCCCTCGATCGGCGAGAGCCAGAAGGCGAGGGGGCTGTGGTACGCCGTCGCCATCTGGGTAAAGGACGGGCCGGGCATGGGCAAGCTGATTGCCGACTGGATGACGGACGGGCGCACCCATATCGACCATCACGCCATCGATTACGCGCGGTTTTATCCGCACCAGATGGAAGAAGGCTTTATTGTCGAGCGCTGCACCGAGACGGCGATGAAGGTCTACAATCCGGCCGTGCATCCGCGCGAGCCGTTTTCCAAGGCGCGCAATCTACGCCGGTCGCCGTTCCACGCACGCGAGGTCGAACTCGGCGGCCATTTCATGGAGCTGGGCGGCTGGGAACGCGCGCACGGTTACGCCGCCAACGCACATCTTGTGGAAAAATACGCCGACCGCGTGCCGGTGCGCGAAAACGAATGGGACAATCGCCATTTCTGGCGCGTCTCCAACGCCGAACATCTGGAAATGAGCGAGAATTGCGGCATCGTGAACCTGTCGCATTTCGCCATTTACGATGTCGAGGGGCCGGACCATGTCGCGCTGATGGAGTGGCTGTGCGCGGCCAGGATCGGCGGCGACGCCAATGTCGGCAAGGGCATCTACACCCATTTCCTCGACGAGGAAGGCATGGTGCGCGCCGATTTGACGGTGATCCGCATGGCCGACCGGTGCAGGGTGGTGGACGGGGCCGATGCCGGCCCGCGCGACTTCCACTATATGCGGCGGACGGCGCAGGAGCGCGGGCTCGACGTCACCATCGCCGACGTGACGGAACGCTACGTCACGATCGGCATCTGGGGACCGAACGCGCGCGTTACGCTGCAAAAGGCGGTCGAGGATCCCGACGCGCTCAGCCCGCAGAATTTTCCCTTCGCCGCCATTCGGCCGGTGCGGATCGCCGGCAAGGACGTCACCGCGTTCCGGCTCTCTTATGTCGGCGAGCAGGGCTGGGAACTGCATATGGCCTACGAGGACGGGCTCGCGGTCTGGGACGCGCTCAGGGCGACCGGGGTGATGGCGTTCGGCGTGGAAACCTATGCCAATTCGCGGCGCATGGAAAAAAGCCTGCGGCTGCAGAATGCCGATCTCCTGACCGAGTACAATCTCTACGAGGCCGACCTTGCCCGCCCGAAGGTCAAGGAGGCCGATTTCTGCGGCAAGGCGAAACATCTCGACTATCGCGCCCGCGACCATCAGCCGGCGATGCTGTGCACGCTGGTTATGACCGACAATGTCGATCCGGCCGGCGTGGCGCGCTATCCGGTCGGCATCATGCCGGTGATCGATCCCGAGACCGGCGAGACGCTGGTCGACGCGCTCGGACGGCGCTCCTTCACGACCTCGGTCGCCTACGGCCCGACGATCGGCAAGAACATTGCGCTTGCCTATCTGCCGTGGGCCTATTGCCAGGAGGGACGACGGCTGGCGGTGGAGTATTTTGGCGAAACCTACCCGGTCGAGGTCGCCGCCGTCGGCTACAAGCCGCTCTACGACCCGGAAAACCTCAAGCCGCGCAGTTAGGGCATCCGTTTCGGTCAAGGCAGGGCAGGCGCCCGGCCGGCGCGGTCGCGTAAAAGTGAAAGCCCGGCCCCGCTATCGCCGGGCCGCTCGCTTTCCTGTCGCCGCGATTGCCCTATCATGGCGACATGTCGGTTGTCTGGACCCCGTTGGCCGGACTGGTGTTGGCGGCGCTGGTGCTTGGCGCGCCGGGGAAGGGCGCGTTCGCCGGCCAAGACGTTGCGGTCGTCGATGTCGAGCTGGTGCTGGCCGTCGACGTGTCGAGCTCGATGACGGCCGACGAACTCGCGCTGCAACGGCAAGGCTATATCGCCGCGCTCCGCTCGCCGGAGGTGCTGCGGGCGATCGAAAGCGGTCGATACGGTCGCGTGGCGCTGACCTATGTGGAGTGGGGCGCATCGAATTCGCGCCGTGTCGTGGTGCCGTGGACCCTGGTCGACGGTGCCGCCCGGGCCGAGCATGTCGCGACGCTGCTGGAGCAGGCGCCGGTGCGCAATCTGTTCCAGACCTCGATATCCGGCGCGATCCGCCATTCCATGCGCGCCTTCGCCACGAGCGGCTTTCGCGGCCTGCGCCGCATCATCGACATTTCCGGCGACGGCCCCAACAATCAGGGCGGCATGGTCGCGGCATGGCGCGACATCGCGGTCGAAAACGGCATCACCATCAACGGCTTGCCGATCATTCTCGAAGGCCGCGCCTTCGGCGACGAGACGATCGCGCTTTTGGAAGACTATTATTCGCACTGCGTCATCGGCGGGCCACGCGCGTTTTTGTTGCCGGTGCGCAGTTGGGACCATTTCGCCGAAGCGGTGCGCTGGAAGCTGGTGCTTGAATTGTCGCATTTCGCCGTTCCGGTTCAAACGGTCGCCGGCCGGACCGGCATGGCCGACGCGGCCGGCGTGGATTGCCTGATCGGCGAGAAGATCTGGAGCGGGATGGAGCAGGATTGATGGTCTGGACGAGGCGCAGATCGCAGCGGGCCGCGATGCCGGCGCTGAGCGTGGTGCTGGCATTGATCGGGGCGGCCGCCTTCGCCCTGGCCGGTCCGGTGGGCGCCTGGGCGGGCAGCGGCGGCGAGGGCGACGAGGTGGTCGATGTCGAACTGGTGCTGGCCGTCGACGTGTCGCTGTCGATGTCGCCGAGCGAACTCGATATCCAGCGCGAGGGCTATGTGGCCGCGCTCGTGCACGAGCAGGTCTTGGCCGCGATCCGCAGCGGCCTGCACGGCAAGATCGCGGTGACCTATTTCGAATGGGCCGGCGAGACCAGCCAGCGTCTCGTCGTGCCGTGGACACGCATCGCCTCGCGGGCGGACGCGGAAGCCTTCGTGGCGCTGTTGACGGCGACGCCGGCCAGGAGCGCGCGCCGCACCTCGATCTCCAGCGGGTTGCTCTTTGCCGAAAGCCTGTTCGAAAACAATGGTTTCAGGGGAATGAAACGGGTTATCGACGTGTCGGGCGACGGTCCCAACAATCAGGGGCCGCCGGTCGATGAAGCCCGCGACGGGCTGGTGGCGCGCGGCATCGTCGTCAACGGATTGCCGCTGATGACCAATAGCGGCATGACCACCCGCTTCGACCTGCCCGATCTCGATCGCTATTACGCGCATTGTGTGATCGGCGGGCCGGGGTCGTTCGTCATCCCGGTGACCGAATGGTCGCATTTTCCCGAAACGATCCGACGCAAGCTGGTGCTGGAACTGGCCGGCCGGCCGCCGAACCGGACGCGGCCGTCTTCCGATCGCGCCGCGCGGGTGGTCACGGTCGCCGTGCGCCCGGCGCAGGCGCCGGCCGGCGGCTATGATTGCCTGATCGGCGAAAAAATGTGGCAGGATCGGCAAAGGTTCTGGAACGAGAACTGACGCCGCCGGGCGTCATGGCGCCCGTGCCAATTGCCGCCCGGGGAGCGACCTGCCGCAGTCGAACCGCGTCCGGCCTTGCCGCCGCGTGCGGGGTCAGGCGGCAAGCAGGCTCTTGCGGTCGTTGCGCTCCTGCTGCGGCGAGCGGGCGTAAAGTTCGCGATAGCATTTGGAGAAATGCGAGGCCGACACGAAACCGCAAGCCACCGCCACCTCGACCACCGGCATGGAGGACTGGATCAGCAGGTGACGGGCCCGGTCGAGGCGGATTTCGAGATAATAGCGCGCCGGCGAACGGCCCATCTCCTGGCGGAACAGCCGCTCGATCTGGCGTCGCGACAGGTCGACGCCGTCGGCGATCTCGACCAGCGACAGCGGCTCGGACAGATTGGCTTCCATCAGTTCGATGATCGACAGCACCTTGGCGTTCTGCACGCCGAGCCGCGCGCGCAGCGGCAGGCGCTGGCGGTCGGTGGGGCTGCGCACCCGGTCGGTCAGCACCTGCTCGCAGATGCGGTTGACGAGCCCGTCATCGAAATCGTCGCCGACCAGCTTGAGCATCATGTCGAGCGCGGCCGTGCCGCCCGCGCAGGTATGCAGGTTCTGGTCGATTTCGAACAGGTCGGCGATCACGTTCGCCTTGGGGAAACGCTCGGAGAAACCGGGCAGATTTTCCCAGTGAATGGCGCAGCGGCGGTTGGACAGCAGTCCCGCGGCCGCCAGGATATAGGCGCCGGTGCACAGGCCGCCGATCGCCACGCCGCGATTGGCTTCCTCGCGCAACCAGGCGAAGGTCGACTTGTTGGTGTAGTTCTCGACATTGACGCCGCTGCACACGACGACCATGGACGGCCGCTCGGGGCCCGACATCTTGCGCCGCTCGTCGTCGAGCGAGGTGTCGACGGCGCATTCGATCTGACACGAGGCCTTGACCGGCCTGCCGTCCACGCTGGCCAGGCGCCAGCGATAGGCCTCGTAGCCGAGCATGCGGTTGGCCGCACGCAACGGCTCGACCGCCGTCGCGAAGGCGAGCATCGTGAAATCGGGGACCAGGAAGAAGACGATGGACCTTTTGACGGTGCCCCTGATGCTCACATCGGCCCCCATGACAATCCTGTGTTCCATCGGCGCGGCTGCGTCGCCGTCATCAAACTGTCGTCTCGAAATGTAGGGCCTGTCAACGGCTTCGAACGGCTCGACCATGAATATTTTGGTGGCCTCGATTCCATCCCGACCCAAAGCGGCCGATGCGTCGCCGCCGCCTGTCCGTGTTTTACGAAAAACGCCCGTCCGGAAATTGCCGGAGCGGGCGTGTTTTCGATCATGGTACGGGCGGCTGCGCCCGCAGGAATTTCGGCGTCAGTTGACGATGTAACCGAGGCGCGACGCAGCCAGGGCGCCGGTCTGGCCGGGCATGGTCTTGCTCAGACGCTGGCGTTCGAAAACGGTGGTGAGGTTGCCGTTGCGGTGACCGGCGAACATGCGGGCGAAAAGCTTCATGACAGTTCTCCATACATTAGAGGTCGTACGGGTTTGCCTTCGCGCATTGGAGTGGGGCACCTCGCTTTGGCCGACATATAGGTATGGCCAGTCCGGCCCGCTACTGAAAATGCGAAGCGGACCATGCGAAATGCGACATCGGTCCATGGAAAAGCTGTTTTCGAAAATATAATGAAAACAATCTGTTAAAAGTATAGGCCGCCGCCATGCGCGTTTATCATGCGTGCCATGTCGTTTTTGCGCGGCTTGTGCCCTTCGCCGGTTGCCGGCGCGGGTCGCGCCCGGTGCGGGCGTGGTCCCAGATGGCGTCGAATTCGGCGAGGAAATCGCGCAGAACGGTCAGGGCACGCATCGTCTTGTCCTTGAAGAAACCGGGCGGAGGGGACGGCCGGTGCCCGGTCGGCGAAGCCGGCCGCCATTTTGGCGCCAATCTCACGAGCGCGGCAATTGCAGGAACCGCGGATCCTGGCGATTTTGGGCGGGATGCCCGCCGAGGTCGGGCCAGCCGATATCCTTCTGGATCTCGGGCGGCAGGGCGGCGATGATGCGCTCGTTGCGGTTCAACCTGCGCATTTGCATATAGGCGTGGACCATACGGCCGACGGTGCCGAACATGGACATGTCGATCTCCTTTTTTGAAACGGGTCGGGTCGATCGGGCGATCGCTCGCGCCGGGGTCGGGGCGTCAAGAACGCCGCCGCGCCAGGCGATGCGTAAACCGGTGATGCCAGCGAATCGGCTGCGGCGACGCCGCGCCGGGGCGCCGATCGGTCGTGTCGGTGTAGGCGCGGGCGATGGACAGACCTTCGACCAAATGCACGAATGCGGTTTGCGGCAACATTGTTCGTCTCCTTCGTTCCGGCGGCTCCTGCCGGTTTCGAACTTGACTATGGGAATGTTTTTCGCTTCACTCAAACGAAATGAAGTGAGGCATTGGTTCAATAAAACTGAAAGATGTCATGACCGCTCCCCTCAATCATCCCCTTCCGCTGCTCGAGCTGGACGTGCTGCGCACCTTCGTGGCGATCGCCGAGACGGGCAGCTTCACGATGGCGGCAAGCGCGGTATTCCGCACGCCATCGGCCGTGTCCATGCAGATCAAGAAGCTCGAGGAGACGCTCGGCCGCGCGGTCTTCACGCGGGATGCGCGCTCGGTGACCCTGACCAATGATGGCGAGTTGCTGCTCGGCTATGCGCGCCGGCTTCTGGCGATCAATCGCGAGGCGGTTTCCAAATTCATCGTCCCCGACATTACCGGCGTGGTACGTCTCGGCTCGCCGGACGACTATGGCGAGCGGGTGCTGCCTGCGGTGCTGCGGCGGTTTGCCGAAACCCATCCGGCGATCGCCGTCGACGTCACGATCGACCAGAGCGTGAATCTGAAACGGCGCATGGCCGAGCGCCAGCTCGACATCATCATCATCACCTGTTGCGCGAAGACGGCGCCGGAAGAGGCGGAAATTCTTCTGACCGAGCCGGTGGTGTGGGGCGGTGCGCGCGGCGGTTCGGCGCATCTGCGCGAGCCGCTGCCGGTGTCGCTGTGGGAGGAAGGCTGCATCTGGCGGGCCAATGCGCTCGACGCGCTCAGCACGCAGGGCCGCAATTACCGCGTTGCCTATATGAGCGCGCATACGGCCGGCCAACGCGCCGCGATCCTGGCCGACCTTGCCGTGGCGCCTCTGCCCCGGTCCTTCATCGGGGGCGACCTGGTGGCGCTCGGCCCCAAGGACGGCATGCCCGAGCTCAACGCCTACAATCTCGCCATGATGATCGCGCCGGAGGCGAGCGCGCCGGTGCGCGCGGCCGCCGACCATATTCGCGCGACCTTCGAGGCGTTCAAGACGACGGGGCGGTTTTGACCGGCGCCGGTTCCGCCTGGTGCGCCGCAAGCTGGTTGGACAGGAAGGCGACCATGCGATCGCGGGCCCGGCGCGCTTCCGGCATGTCGATCAGCGGCCAGACATGGAACATCTTTTCGCCGGTGACGAGGTCGATGTCGACGCCGGCGCCGCGGGCCTTGTCGACGAAAACCCGCGTGTCGGGATAAAGCAGGTCGCGCGTGCCGGAAAAGACGAGACTTGGCGGCAGGTCCGACAGATCGCCGTAAAGCGGGCTGATGCGCCAGTCGGCAAAGTCGAGGCCGGCCGCATAAAGCCGTACCGCCTCCAGCCCGCCTGCGATGTCGAGCCAGGGATCGTGCCGGGCGGCCGCCTCGACCTGCGGATTGGTCATGGTCATGTCGAGGCCGGGCGAAATCAGAAGATGCGCGGCGGGCAGGGGCAGGCCCTCCCGCGCGGCCATCATGGTCAGCACCAGCGCCATGTTGCCGCCGGCCGAATCGCCGGCAAACAGGATCGTGCGCGCCGGAACTTGCTGCAGCATTTGCCGATAGAGGCTCATTGCCATGCCGAACATGGCGTGAATGTCGTGTTCGGGAGCGAGCGGATAGATCGGCACGGTGATCCGGATCGCGAGCCGCTCGGCCAGTTCGGCGATCAGGTTCCAGTGAAACGGCGTGATCTCGAAACAATAGGCGCCGCCGTGGAAATAGACCAGCCGGCCTTCGCCGCGCGGTGCTGGCGGGGCGACCTCGTAGACGGGAAAGCCGTCGACCTGTCGCGTCTCGATCGCAAGCCTCTGGCGGATCGCCTGGGGCGGGCGGTGATCCTCCGTTTCGCGTGCGGCGGCGATGCGCTTGTGCAGCGCCGCGGCCGAGCGGAACGATTTCTTGCGGGTATGTTTGAGAACCAGCGCGACGAGGCGGCTTTTCAGGCTGGGCATATTGTTCTCCGCTCATATGCGCGGAAGTGAATGACGCCTGGGCGTCGCCGTCAAGCGCGGCGGCGATCGCTATAGAGGGCGCTCAGCCGCGCACACGGCGCGCGGCGCGCTCCTCGCGCGAACGCCGGCGCGGCGTAACCTGGCCGGGCTCGGCGTCGGAGGCGGGCTCCGCCTTCGGCGGCAGCGCGACCTGCGCGGCGAGCTTGGGGAAGGGGTCGACCTTGTTGGGCAGGGCCATGGCATGGATGAAGTGGTTCTGGAACCGCGGCTCGAGTGCGGTTTCGATCTTTTCGATGCGCCGCACCACCTCCTCGATCTCGCGGCGATAGTCGCGGTTGAGCAGCGCCATCAGCGCGCCGGTGCCGGCGGCGTTGCCGACCGCCTTGACCTCGGAAAGCTCGCAATCGGGGATCAGGCCAAGCACCATCGCGTATTTGGGGTCAATGAAGGAGCCGAAGGCGCCGGCGAAGCGGATCGTGTCGACATGGTCGATGCCGAGCTTTTCCATCAACAGGCGGATGCCGGCGTAGAGAGCGGCCTTGGCGAGTTGGACGGCGCGCACGTCGGTCTGGGTGATGAGAATGCGCTGCTTGCCCTCGTGCAGCACGTAGGACCAGGTTCGCCCGTCGGCGACGATGCGCGGGCTCTTTGCCGCCAGAGCGCCGTTGATGACGCCGTCCTCGGACATGATGCCGGCAAGATACATTTCGGCCACCACCTCGATGATGGCGGAGCCGCAGATCCCGGTGATGCCGAGCCGGGCTGCGTCGGCCTCGAAACCCGCGTCGTCGGACCACAGATCCGAGCCGATAATGGTGAAACGCGGCTCCAGCGTATCCTTGTCGATGCGCACGCGCTCGATGGCGCCGGGGGCGGCGCGCTGCCCGGAGGTGATTTCGGCCCCTTCGAAGGCGGGACCGGTCGGGGAGGAGGCGGCGACCACCCTCTGGCTGTTGCCGAGAACGATCTCGGCATTGGTTCCGACATCCACCATCAGCATCATGCGGTCCTGATGGTGCGGCTGTTCGGACAAGACGGCGCCGGCCGCGTCCGCCCCGACATGGCCTGCGATACACGGCAGCACGTAGACGCGCGCGCCGAAATTGATCGCCAGGCCGAGCTCGCTGCCCCAGCTGTGGACGGCGCCCGACACGGCGAGCGCGAACGGGGCCTGGCCCAGTTCGGTCGGGTCGATGCCCAAGAACAGATGGTGCATGATCGGATTGCCGACGAACACCGAATCGAGAATGTCGTCCTGGTCGACGCCGCCCTCCCGGCAGACCTTCTCGATCAACGCGTTGACGGCGCCGCGCACCGCCTTGGTCATGGCCACGCGCCCGTCCGGGTTCATCATCACATAGGAAACCCGGCTCATCAGGTCCTCGCCGAAGCGGATCTGCGGGTTCGACGTGCCCGAGGAGGCGGCGATGCGGCCCGACAGGAGCGACACCAGATGCATGGCGATGGTGGTCGAGCCGATGTCGCAGGCGATGCCGTAGGCCTCGTTGTGAAGACCGGGCCACAGCGCGATGATGGTGGGACGCGAGGACTCCAGGTCCTGGTGGATGGCGGCCGTCACGCCCCAATTGCCTTTGCGCAGGGTCGCCTGCACGGTCGGAATGATATGCTGGGAGACCAAGAGGTCCTCCCAGCCCCAGTCGCGCTCCAGCACCGCCTTCAAGCGGTCGAGATCGCCGAGCGGCTTGTGCATGTCCGGTTCGTCGACCTCGACGTAGCAAAGCTGCACCGCCGGGTTTCGCTCGATGGTGCGCTCGATCGGCGACTTGCGCACCACCTGGGCGTTGATGACCGTATCCTGGGGCACGTCGACGACCAGGTCGCCCTCGATGGTGGCCGAGCATGACAGGCGGCGGCCGTCGGCCAGGCCGCGTTTTTCCGCGTAGCGGCGCTCCTTGCCGCCCATGGCGGATATGTTGTCGAGCGAGGAGACGATCTTGTGCTTGGCGAACTGGCCTTCCTGCACCTCGATCTGGCAGCGGCCGCAGGTGGCGCGACCGCCGCACACGCTCTCGACATAGACGCCGAGCTCGCGTGCGGCGTCGAGGATCGGCGTGCCCTTGGGGAACCGCCCGCGCTTGCCGGACGGCATGAACAGCACCAGCGGATCCGTGAGGTTTGGCGGCGGGTTCATGAGCATCGATCCGTGTTCAAGGCGCGACTCGGGATCACCGGGTCACACTGTATGCCATGCCCGCCGCCGCGCTCCGACAGCGCGATCATTTCCGTCGGGCCGAAGGCGAAGCCTGCGTGACGTTGCGCATGCGATATTGCGGGGTGTGCGGACATGCGACTGCGCCCTTCCTATCCCCGCGCACCCATGCGCGCCTCGCGCCCGCCGCGGCGCCGGCCGCCCGAAGCGGCGCCTTCGCCGCCGCCGGCCGGTGCGGCGGCCGCGTTGCCGCCCTCGGCGGGTTTGTAGTCCTTGTAGGTCCTGATCCAGGTGGCGCAGTCCCTGTCTGTGCCGGCCAGCACGTTGGCGCCGCGCACGGCCTCCATCTCCTGCGGCCGGCAGGGGTTCATGATCGCCGAGGTCATGCCGGCGCCGATCACCATGGGGATGAAGGCGGCGTTGATGCCGTGGCGATGCGGCAGGCCGAAGGAGATGTTGGACAGGCCGCAGGTGGTGTTGACCTTCAGTTCCTCGCGCAGCCGGCGCAGCAAGGCGAAAACCTGCCGGCCGGCGTCGCCGAGCGCCCCGATCGGCATGACCAGCGGGTCGACGACGACGTCCTCGGCCTTGATGCCGTGATCCATGGCGCGCTCGACGATTTTCTTGGCGACGGCGAAACGCACGTCGGGATCCATGGAAATGCCGGTTTCGTCATTGGAGATCGCCACCACCGGCACGTCGTATTTCTTGACCAGCGGCAGGATCGCCTCGAGCTTTTCCTCCTCGCCGGTAACGGAATTGACCAGCGGCCGGCCCTTGGCGACCTGGAGCGCGGCCTCGATCGCGGCGGTCACGGAACTGTCGATCGACAGCGGCACGTCGACGAGATCCTGGACGATCTCAAGGGTCTGGACCAGCAGCGCCGGCTCGGTGGCGTTGGGGTCGACGGCGGTGACGCCGGCATTGACGTCGAGCATGGTCGCGCCGGCGGCGACCTGGGCGCGGGCGTCGCTGCGCACCGTGTCGAAATTGCCCTCGACCATCTCGGCCGCCAGTTTCTTGCGTCCGGTCGGATTGATGCGCTCGCCGATAACGCAGAACGGCTGGTCGAAGCCGATGACGATTTCCTTGCGTGCCGAAGCGACGATGGTGCGGGTCATGCTTGTCTCCGGGGGTACGGCCGGGGCCGTGCCGATTGGGTTTCTGGTTGCGTCGGCGCCATCAGTTGGCAGCCTCTTTCACGATCTGTTGCGGGGTTTCGCCGCCTTCGTCATGCAGGAGATGCTCAAGCCGTTCGGCCACAATCACATCGTCGGCGCGGGCTTCGCGCTTCCACGGCTTGCGGCTCTTGAGAACGCCCGATTCGTGCACGATTTCGGCCACGAACTCTTCCTGCCGGTACGCCATGACGTGGATCCCGGACACGCCCTTGATCTCCTTGACCTCGTTGATGATGTCGATGCACAGCCGCTTGCCTTCCGCCTTCTGGTCGGCGGCGCCTTCCAGACGCGCGATGATGTGATCGGGAATGTGCACGCCCGGTACGTTGGCGCGCATCCAGCGCGCGGTGCGCGCGGACGCCAGCGGGCCGACGCCGCACAGCACGAACACCTCATCGAGAAGGCCGAGATCGCCGACCTTTTGCATGTAGTCGCGAAACATCGGGACGTCGTAGCAATATTGGCTCTGCACGAACTGGGCGCCGGCGGCGACCTTCTTGGCGAGTCGGTGCGCGCGAAAATCGTGCGGTGGGGCGAAGGGGTTGATTGCCGCGCCCAAAAACATGGCCGGCGGCGCGGTCAGCTTGCGACCGGAGAGGAATTTCGCCTTGTCGCGCATGATGCGCACGGTCTCCAAGAGCGACATGCAGTCGAGGTCGAAGACCGGCTTGGCGCCCGGCTGGTCGCCGGCCTGCACCCCGTCGCCGGTCAGGCACAGAACGTTGCACACCCCCATCGCGGCCGCACCCAGCACATCGCCCTGGATGGCGATGCGGTTCCGGTCCCGGCACGAAATCTGCAAGATGGTCGTGTAACCCATACGGGTCAAAAGCGCGCAGATGCCGACCGAGGACATATGGCAGTTGGCGCCGGACGCATCGACGGCATTGATGCCGTCGACCCAGCCGTCGAAAATCGCCGCGCGCTCGTAGACCTCGTACGGGTTGGCGCTGTCGGGCGGGTTGAGCTCGGCGGTAACGGCGAATTCGCCGCGCCTGAGGACGCGTTCGAGCCGGCCGAGCGAGGAATGGCCGGGCAGCGGGTCGAGCGGCAGGTCGATGCCGGCCGGATTCTCGTCGGGTTGGACGGGGCGGTGCGTGCTCATGCCGCTTCTCCCGCGCGGTCCCGCGCGCGCTCGGCAGCGGTTTCGGCGGTGACCCGCAGCCAGGCCGAGGTTTCGCGCAGGGACTGGTCGACGGGTTTCTGCACGGTCAGGATGGCATCGCCGCCGGCCATGGCGCGCGAACCTTCCCACGCCTTGACCCATACGCAGGGCATGTCGGGCTCGACCTCGCAATGGCCGTTGGCGCGCACGCCGCCGCAGGGGCCGTTGCGCAATTGCTTGGGGCAGTTCATCGGGCACGACATGCCGGTCGACGACAGCACGCACTGGCCGCACATGCGGCAGTCGAACAACAGGCCCTTGACCCGCTTCTCGACGAATTTCACCGGCGCTTCCGCGCGGGCGTAGCCGACCGCTTTCCAGAACGGGTGCAGCAGCAGGAAGGCGCCGGCGAAAACATCGTAGAGCCGCTCGAGAAAGCGGGCATGGCGCACCGACCACAGCCGCATGGAATAGCGCCGCTGCACCCGGCGCTGCGGCGACACATCGGCGGGACGATAGTCCTTGCGGGCGGCGGCCTTGCGGATGCGGGTGGCGAGCGTGACCTTTGCCGTGTGTTCAGCCATCGGCGCGCCCTCCCTGCTTGGCGAGCGCGACGAGGCGCGGCTTGTCGTAATCGGCCTCGAGGGCGGCGGCTGCCTTGTCGGCCTCGGCCTCCAGATCGTCGCCGACGCTGACGGGGTCGGCCTTGCGCCATTCGGCGAGATAGGCGTCGGTGTCGGCCGCGCCCGAGCGCATGGCGGCCATGTCGATGGCTTCGGTGAAGCGGGTCGGCAATTCTCGCTTGGCATTGGCCCGGCCCTTCCGGACAATCACCTGAGCCGGAATATCCCGCCAGTAAACGACGATCAGGTCAGCCATCGGCCCGACTCCGCAATGGTACTGGCGGAGCATTGCCGCAACGCTTCGGGCGCCGCTTGTTATGAGACGACGCCTGGCCATTCAAATGCGACGTCGCTGCCGGGCGGGGGCGTGGTCGGGGCGGTGCGGGCCCGGCGCTCCGTGCCAGGCGCCGGGGCGGCTAACTCACCACCAGCCCGCCGACCCGGCCTGGGCGAAGACCAGGTGCAGAACCGCGCCGGCCGAGGCGATGACCAGCGCGATCACGATCAAAGAGGCGATGCCGACAATGACGGCGATCGCGAACAGAATGCCGTCGCGCTCCGACATGGCCAGCCCGACGAGCGCGGTGGCGAAGGCGGGTAGCCAGTTGCCGAGCGGCACCGGCAACACGACGGCGATCGCCAGGATCAGCGCGATCACGCCGATCACGCGGTCGCCCCGACGGCGCCAGAACGGCCAGTAACGCGGCCGGATCAGGGTCTCGAGTCGCACCATGCGCGGTATCAGCCGCTCCGACAGGGCCCGAAACTGCGCCTGGCTCAGCGATTTGCGCATCAAAAAACGCGGCAGCCAGGCGGTGCTGCTGCCGGCCACCATCTGCGCCGACACGATGATCAGCGGCGCGCCCAGGATCACCGAGGCGCCGGGCGGCAGCGGCAGCAGGTTGAAGGCGGCGAAGAACACCAGCAGGGCGGCAAAGGAACGGTCGCCGAGCGCGTCGCGTATCTGGCCGATGGTGACGGGGCCGTCGGCTTCCGCCGCGAGCCGGGCAAAGACCTCCGACAGCCGGCGCGGGCGTCTGCGGCGCACGGGCCGCGGTTCCACCGCCATGTCGCTAAAGGTGTCCATGTTCCGTTTTTGTCCGTGTCGCCTTCACCGTCGTCCCAGTCCAGGCCTCGCCGGCCAGTATAGGCCGCGAGCGGTTAACCCATTGTGACGCTGCCGCAAATCGCGGCCGTGCAAACCAGTCAACAGCCTGTCCTTAACGGCTCGATCCGAAAAAGTCGCGTCGCGCGCCGTGGCGCGGGAAAATCCCCCGCAGCTCGCCGCCGTGCCGCAAACCGCGACCGACGCCGGCGCGCCTGCCCCAACACCCGTTGCGGGCGGGTGGACGGCCACCGACACAAACGCAAGACGCCGGCTGCGACCGATCGGATAGATGTGGAATCCGGCGCTTTCGAGACCAGCGCGATCGTGTCGCGCCGCTTGAGCGGGTGGTCCGTTGGTCGGGGGTAAGATCTCGCGCGCCAGGCCGGCGCGGTTTCGGCCGGGCGGTTTCGGTCGGGCGTTTTCCGGTCCGGCGCTAACCTGCCGGGCTGTAGGCGGTGGCGAGCGCCTGGGGCAGTTCGCCATAGCCGGTCGCGCGGCGTTCATAGGCCAGACCGAGCATCTGCGCGGCCCGTTCGGCGACCCGGTCGAGAGCGGGATCGTCGGTCTGGGCGAGATAGACCACCTTTTCGTAATTGCCGAAAAAGTCCTTGATCAGCTCGGGGTGACGGTCGAGGCCGAGCGGCTTGAGGAAGAAGGTCTCGAAATGGCGGCACAGAAAGTCCGTCATGTAAAAGGCCATCATGTCGTCTTCGGCAACCGTGTCGAACGCGGCGAGTCCCTGATAAAGGGCGAAGCAGTGCGGCCCGGCCAGCCGCTCGACGCCGTGCTTTGCGCAAATCTTGTCCAAAAGCCCGCCGGTGCCGCAATCGGCATACCCGACGAAAATGTCCTGATAGCCGTCGGCCCTGGCTTTTTCGATCGCCTTGTCCATCGCGGCGGGAATGCGGTCGGGATAATAATGGAGTTCGGCCGGCAGGCAGGTGAGGTCGAGATGGTCGAGGCCGAGCTGTTGTTTGACCGCGAGGATTTCGCGGGCGATCATGCCGCACCCGATCACCAGCATCCTGTGCGCGTGCGGGGAAGGGGGATGCGGGTATGTCATGTTACGATCCCGTTGCGGTTCGTTCCACCTTCTCGAAAGGCAGTGCCATGGCCAAATTGATCGCCTCGCTTACCGTTGTGCTGACGCTTGCCGGTGGCCTGACGGTTTCCGGCTGCGCTTCGCCCGACCAGTATGTCGACGGCGGCGGCGACTGAGCCCGGCAGGGCGCCAGGTGGGCGCAGGGCGGGCGATCAGGCCGACGCGCGGATATTGTGCTTGCGCTTGATCATGTCCTTGGCCGTTTCGACCGTCACCGCGGCGTCGCGGCAATAGGCGTCGGCGCCGACCGCCTTGCCGAAATCCTCGTTCAAAGGCGCGCCGCCCACCAACACGATGAAATCGTCGCGGATGCCCTTTTCCTTCATCGCGTCGATAACGACCTTCATATAGGGCATGGTCGTGGTCAAAAGCGCCGACATGCCGAGAATGTCGGGCTTTTCGGTTTCCAGCGCCTCGAGATATTTTTCCACCGGATTGTTGATGCCGAGATCGACCACGTCGAAGCCGGCGCCCTCCATCATCATGCCGACGAGGTTCTTGCCGATGTCGTGGATGTCGCCCTTGACGGTGCCGATCACCATCTTGCCCTGTTTGGGGGCGCCGGTGGCGGCCAGTAGCGGGCGCAGGATCGCCATGCCCGCCTTCATCGCGTTGGCCGAAAGCAGGACCTCCGGCACGAACAGGATCCCGTCGCGGAAATCCTCGCCGACGATGCGCATGCCCTCCACGAGCGCCTCGGTGAGCACCTTGTAGGGCAGCCAGCCGCGATCGAGGAGGATGCGGGTTCCTTCCTCGATTTCCTCCTTCAACCCGTCATAAAGATCGTCGTGCATCTGCTGCACGAGTTCTTCGTCGTCGAGTTCGGAGAGGATGATTTCATCATCGGACATCGGCGCCTCCCAAGCATGCGAACCGGTCATCACAGATACCGGCACGCTCACCATGTGTATTCGTCATGGCGGGTTGACGCATAGCCGAATTGCGACGTTCGCCAATACGAAAGCGACTGAATTTTTTCGCGCTTTTCTGTCGATTTTGCGACAGCACTTGGCGTTTGCGGGACGGTTTGGCCAAGGGCGATGAATACGATCCGCTCAAAGGGCCGGCGCGGTCGCGCAGAGCCGCGGCGACCGGCCCGCAACCACTTTCGGGAAGTCAGTCGATGGTCGAGAATCTGGCAGTCGAGCAGGAGGCCGGCGCATCACGGCGCGCGCGCGGCGATCGTGGCGGCGCGGCGGCGCGGCGGGCGGCGCGGACGGGAGGCGGGCCCGGTGCCCAACAGGCCTTCATCCACCGCAAGATCCGGCCCTATGAGGTGCTGGACGAGGAAGGCTTGGCGCTGATCGAGGCCAATGCCGACCGGGTGCTGGAGGAGATCGGCATCGAGTTCCGCGACGACGCCGAGGCCTTGCAGCTTTGGCGCGACGCTGGCGCCGAGGTGAAAGGCGAGCGGGTGCATTTCCCCAAGGGCCTGTGCCGGGCGCTGTTGAAGAGCGCGCCCTCCGTCTTCACCCAGCACGCCCGCAATCCGGCGCGTTCGGTCGAAATCGGCGGCGACGCGACGGTTTTCGCGCCGGTTTACGGGCCGCCCTTCGTGCGCGACCTCGACGGCAAGCGCCGTTACGCCACCATCGAGGATTTTCGCAATTTCGTGAAACTCGCCTATCTCGCGCCCTCGATCCACCATTCCGGCGGCACGGTGTGCGAGCCGGTCGACGTGCCGGTCAACAAGCGCCATCTCGACATGGTGCTGGCGCACATGACCTTGTCCGACAAGCCGTTCATGGGCTCGGTGACCGCGCCCGAGCGGGCGCAGGACACGGTCGAGATGTGCAAGATCCTGTTCGGGGCGGAATTCGTCGAGCACAACACGGTCGTCATCAACCTGATCAACGCCAATTCGCCGATGGTGTTCGACGAGACCATGCTGGGCGCGGCCAAGGTCTATGCCCGCAACAATCAGGCCACGATCGTCACGCCCTTTATCCTGGCTGGAGCGATGAGCCCGGTGACGGTCGCCGGAACCCTGACCCAGGTGCTGGCGGAAGTGATGGCGGGGGCGGCGTTTACCCAGCTCGTGCGGCCGGGCGCGCCAGTCCTGTTCGGCACCTTCGCCTCCTCGATTTCCATGCAGTCGGGCGCGCCGACCTTCGGCACGCCGGAGCCGGCGCTGGTCTCCTACGGCGCGGCGCAGCTTGCCCGGCGCCTCGGCCTGCCGTTCCGAACCGGCGGCTCGTTGTGCGCTTCCAAGGTGCCGGACGCGCAGGCGGCCTATGAAAGCGCCAACACGCTCAACGCGACCCTGCTTGCCGGCACCAATTTCGTGCTGCATTCGGCCGGTTGGCTGGAGGGGGGGCTGGCCTCCTGCTACGAAAAATTCGTCATGGACGTCGACCAGCTCGGCATGGCGCAAAAGCTCGCGGCCGGCGTCGACCTGTCGGAGAACGGTCAGGCCATGGACGCCATCCGCGAGGTCGGGCCGGGCAGCCACTATCTCGGCTGCGCGCACACCCAGGCCAATTTCCAGACCGCTTTCTATCGCTCCTCGATCGCCGACAACAATTCCTTCGAGCAATGGCAGGCCGAGGGCGAGAAGACCGCGCCGCAGCGTGCCAACGGGCTTGCACGGCGCTGGCTCGAAGGCTACGAGGCACCGGCTCTCGACCAGGGCGTTGCCGAGGCGCTGAACGCGTTCGTGGCCCAGAAGAAGGAGTCGATGCCCGACGCCTTCACGTGAAAGAAGCCCGAGGACGGCCGGGCTAAAGTGGCCGACATCATCCACAAGGAGGTCTGGCGCTCCGCCATCAAGGGGCCGGACGGAGGGTAGGCATGCGCGCGAGGCGGCCGGTGCGGAAGCTGTTGCCGGGCATTATTGAGCGTGTGCGGTGATGGCTGCCGGGTCGGCGGACGAAAGCCTGGCGGGGGCGCTCGCCGCGCATGGGCTGATGGCGCGCGGCGGCTTCGTGTTCGACGATGACGAGGCGGCGCCGGCCGGTCCTTCGGGGGCGGAGGCCACAGCGGTGGTGCTGGTCGGCCATGCCGGGTCGGCCATCTGGCCGCATTTTTCGCGCTGGCGCGTCGCACAGCCGGCGGCTCTGGCCGACCCGCTCGATTGCTGGTCGCGCGCAACGATCGGCACGATCGCCAAAAGATTTTCGGCACGGGCGGTGTTTCCGTTCGAAAAACCGTTTTTGCCGTTCCAGCGCTGGGCGATGCGCGCGGAGGGGCTGAAGCCGTCGCCGCTCGGCATCCTGATCCATCCCGAATACGGCCTGTGGCACGCCTATCGCGGGGCGCTGCTGTTCGAGACACGGGTGGTGGAGGCCCGTCCTCAGGCGATGATTCACGCCTGTGACGCATGTGTCGAAAAACCTTGTCTTTTTGCTTGCCCGGCCGATGCGGTCTCGGCGACCCGTCACGACCCCGACGCCTGTCTTGCCCATCTGCGCTCCGGCCGTGGCGGTGCCTGTCTCGGCCGTGGCTGCCTGGCGCGGCTTGCCTGCCCGGTCGGCGCCGGCTGGCGTTACGACGACGCCCAGCAGGCTTTCCACATGCGCGCATTTGCCGGCGCTCCAGTCGATCGATAAACCGGCCGGGCGCGCATCGAGCGCCCTGCGCGCCGGACATGGAGAGATCGAGCATGGAGACGCATTCGGCCCCCTTGACCGGTGACGGCGCCGAGGGACCGGGCCTTCGCCGCGTGATGGGGCCCTGGCTCTTGCTGCTGTTCATCGTCGGCGACATTCTCGGCACCGGCATTTACGCCTTGACCGGCAAGGTGGCGAACCAGGTCGGCGGCGCCGTGTGGCTGCCCTTTCTGGTGGCGTTCGCGGTCGCGCTGGTAACGGCGTTCTCCTATCTGGAACTGGTCACCAAATATCCGAGGGCCGCCGGGGCCGCGCTCTATACGCACAAGGCGTTCGGCATCCACTTCCTGACCTTCATCGTCGCTTTCGCGGTGATGAGTTCGGGCATCACGTCGGCGTCGACCGCCTCGCGCGCCTTCGCGGCCAATCTGTCGGAAGCGTTCGACCTCGGCCTGCGGGACGGTGCCGGCCTGACGCTGGCCGGGCTCGTCTTCATGGCGATTATCGCGCTGGTCAATTTTCGTGGGGTCAGCGAAAGCGTGAAACTGAACGTCGTGCTGACCATGGTCGAGCTCAGCGGCTTGCTGATCATCGTCGTGATCGGGTTCTGGGCGATCGGCGCCGGGCAAGGCGATCTCGGCCGGGTGCTGGAGTTCAAGACCGTGCCCGGACAGGGCGTCGTCTGGTCGGTGGTCGGGGCAACCACGCTCGCCTTCTTCGCCATGGTCGGCTTCGAGGACTCCGTCAACATGGCCGAGGAGTGCCGGGACCCGAGCCGTATTTTTCCCAAGGTGCTTTTGGCCGGCCTGCTGATCACCGGGCTGGTCTACATGCTGGTCTCGATCTCGGCTGTCGTGCTGGTGCCGCCGGACGAACTGGGCGAGGGCGAGGCGCCGTTGCTGAAGGTGGTGCAGGCGGGCGCGCCGTCCTTTCCAGTCGGCCTGTTCGGCTTCATCACCATGTTCGCCGTGGCCAATTCGGCGCTGATCAACATGCTGATGGCGAGCCGGCTGCTTTACGGCATGAGCCGCGAGCGGGTGCTGCCGGCGCTGCTCGGGCGGGTGCAT
The DNA here is from genome assembly GCF_003015025.1 of Nitratireductor sp. StC3. Lineage (NCBI taxonomy): Bacteria > Pseudomonadati > Pseudomonadota > Alphaproteobacteria > Hyphomicrobiales > Phyllobacteriaceae > Nitratireductor > Nitratireductor sp. StC3. Next base: position 276,097 of record NZ_PYBP01000005.1, read on the forward strand.
GCCGGCCGGCGCACGCCGCATGTGGCAATCGGGTTCACCACGCTGTTGGCATTCGGTCTGCTCGGGTTCGGCGGCGGCGTGCCGGCGCTCGGGGGAACCACGGCGCTGCTGCTTCTGGGCGTGTTCACGGTGGTCAATGTCGCGGTGCTGGTGCTGCGGCGCGATCCCGTGGCGCACAGCCATTTCAAGGCGCCGACGGCGCTGCCGGTCCTTGGCGCGGCCTCGTGTGCCTTTCTCGCCGGGCCGTGGACGGGGCGCGACCCGGTCCAGTATAAAATCGCGGCGGTGCTGATCTCGATCGGGATCGGGCTGTGGCTGATGACGGTGCTTGTCGAGCGCGGAACGGGCCGGGCGCGGGAGCGCGGCTGAGGCGGGGCTGCCGCTGGGCGGTGGCGGCGCCTGAACGGCGCCGGCGTCAGCGCGGCAGCCCGGCTTTTTTTAAGCCGTCGACGAAGCGGTTCCAGTCCGACGGATCCTTGTAGGGCAGGACCCGCTCCTTCTGTTCCAGCGAATAGTGCGGATTGACCTCGAACACCTCGTTCCACAGTCGGCGCGCCTCGTCGACGCGGCCGAGATGGCCGTAGGCGGAGGCGAGCATGGTACGGGAGAGGTCGGTGTCGGGCTGCCTGAGAATGCGCTCGCGCAGATAGCGCGCCGCCGTTTCGTAATCGCCCTTCATGAAATAGGCGTGGCCCAGGAAATGCAGCCACATGTCGGGATAGAGCGGGTCGAGGCGGATCGCCTTTTCCAGGCTTTCCACCGCCGCGTCGGGCTCATGCATATAGACCAGCATGTTGCCGCGCGTGGCCAGGAGCTCGGAGTCGTTGGGCGCCAGCGCCGTTGCCCGGCCCAATTCCCCGCAGGCCTCGTCGAGACGGCGCTTCCACAACAGCGCGACCGCATAGGCGCGGCTGGCCAGGGGGTCGTTGGCGTCGAGGTCGATCGCCTTGTGCGCCAGGTCGAGGGCGTGGTCGAGCGAGGCGTCCGGGTCGGGCGGCCAGGCGTTGGTGTAGCTCATGAGGTGAGCGAAGGCGAGGCCGACATAGGGGGCGACGAAATCGGGATCGAGCGCGCGCGCCCGTTCGAACATGGCGATCGCCTCGTCCTTGCTGGCCGGGCTGACGCTGGCCATGAGCTTCTCGCGGCCGTGCAGGGCCATGTCGTAGGCCTCGACATTGGCCGAGGGCTTGGTGCCGAGCCGATCCTTCTCGCCGAGGTCGAGCCTGACCTTCAATTCGTCGACGATCGCCAGGGTGATCTCGTCCTGGATGGCGAAAATATCCTCCAGCACACGGTCGTAGCGCTCGGCCCAGACATGGCCGCCGGTCGCGCCGTCGATCAGCTGCGCCGTCACCCGGACGCGGTTGCCGGCCTTGCGCACCGAGCCTTCCAGGACGTGGCGCACGCCGAGTTCGCGCGCCACCTGCTTCACGTCGACGGCGCGGCCTTTGTAGGTGAAGGAAGAGTTGCGGGCGATCACCATCAGCCGCGAGACCTTCGACAGATCGGTGATGATGTCCTCGGTGATGCCGTCGGAGAAATAATCCTGTTCGGCATCGCCGCTCATATTGTCGAACGGCAGCACCGCGATCGACGGTGCGTCGGCGATCACCAGGCGCTCGTCGTCGGCGGCGGCGCCGGCGTTGCGGGCGAGGCTTTTCGGATTGACCGCGTAGGTGCGCACCGGTTCGGCGATGTTCTTGACCTCGCGCAGGCCGCGATCCTCGAAATCGAGATCGAGCTTGTGGCGGACCTGGTCGTAGACCGAGGCGGAGATGCAGATGCCGCCCGGCCGGGCGATGCTTTCGATCCTGGCCGCGACATTGACGCCGTCGCCCAGCAGGTCGTCGCCCTCGACCACCACGTCGCCGAGATTGATGCCGATGCGCAGGCGCATCGGGTCGCCGTCCGAACCCGGATCCGCCGCCGCGATCGCGTCCTGGACGTCGACGGCATACTGGACCGCGTCCACGGCGCTGGGGAACTCGGCGAGCAGTCCGTCTCCGGTCGACTTGACCAGCCGGCCGCCATATTCGGTGATCCTGGGGTCGAGCAAATCGCCGCGCAACCGCTTCAGCCGCGACAGCGTCGCCGCCTCGTCGGCGCGCATCATGCGGCTGTAGCCGACGATGTCGGCAACCAGAATGGCGGCTAGCCGACGCTGCACGCGGTGCTGGCTCACGGGGCGGGCCTTTCCATGGCTGTCGAGTCTGTCCAAAATTATCGGGCGCTCCGGGCAAAGTCCATTGGCCGAACGGGCGGGCGGGGCGATGATGCCAGTCCGGTCGCGGGGCCGCGCTGGCGCTGGGAATCGGCCGCGGCGATGTCGCCTATGTGGTCGCGGCGGAGGGATTTCACAAGGGCAGGGGAGCGAGCTGGTGACATCACGTGAACGCGAGCGCATGCAAGCCGGCGATTGGTATCGCTGCATCGATGACGAATTGGACGGACTGCGCGCGGCGGCCCGGGCGGCCGTGCATGCGCACAACAGCGCCCATCCCGCCGTGCGCGGGGCGCTGGCGCCGGCACTCGGCGCGCTTTTCGGGCGACTGGGCGACGATGTGTTCATCGAAGCGCCGTTTCACTGCGCCTACGGGTTCAATCTGTTCGTCGGCGACCGGGTCTATTTCAATACCGGCTGCGTTATCCTCGACACGGCGCCGGTTACGATCGGCGCCGGCACCATGTTCGGCCCATCGGTCCATATTTATTGCGCCGACCACCACCGCGACCCGGTTCTGCGCGGGCAGGGCCTTGAACGGGCGCTGCCGGTCGCGATCGGCAGCGACGTGTGGGTCGGCGGCGGGGCGATCATCCTGCCCGGCCTGACCATTGGCGACGGCGCGATCGTCGGCGCGGGCGCGGTGGTCACGCGCGACGTCGCGGCGGGGGCAACCGTCGCCGGCAATCCGGCGCGGCCGTGCTGAGCTCGGCCGACGCGCGCCGTCACGGACGGGTTTTATGCGCGCTCGTCTCGCGCGTGTGCGCGGCAGGGGTGGCAAGGGCGAGCAGTGCGAAGGCCATGGCGATGATAGAAAAGCCGCCGCGGGCCGTGTTCCAGCCGGTCCAGGCGGGGGAATAGGCGCGCCACATGTCGGCCGCCGGCAGGCCGTTGCCACCGTCGCCATAGGCGGCGAGCGCCTGGTTGAGCGGCACGTTGACGACAATGGTCGGCGCCATCGCGCCGGCCAGATAGGTTAGCGTCGCGAGGCCGGCGGCATAGGCTGCCCGCCTTCTGCCGGCCTGCCAGCACAGGAGGGCGGCGCCGGCGGCCACGGCGGGCGTTACAAAGAAGCTGGTAAAAAACACCGGATTGCGGACGGCGCGGTTGATCTCCTGCATCGCCTCGATCGCGGCGGCGGGACGCGCGGCGTCGAGCCCCGGCATCACGCAGACGGAAAAGGCATAGAAAAAACCGGCCATCGTGCCCAGCATCAAGGCGGCGAGGAGGAGGGCGATGCTTGCGCTTTTGTCGGTCATCGCCGTTCGCTCCGCGTGCCGCTGAGGGCCTTGCCCAGCCGGACAGCGATGACGGCGACGGCGATCTCGGCGGCGATGACGGCGGGCCAGATCTTGGCGATCGCCGGATCGAACCATTTTTGCGGGCCGAAGGAAACCAGCGCCAGCAGGGCCGCCAGGAGAGCGAAAGCCGAGCCGGGCCGGCTTTGTTCGTCGTCAAGCAGCAGCGCGGTCAGCGCCGCCGAAATCGCCACGGCGAGAAACGGCGCCATGCCGAACGGAACGATTTCGGCCGGTGGGTGCGGCGGCGTGCGGGTGAACAAGGCCCACAGCATCACCGCCTGCAGGACGATCAGTACCGCGAGCGCGGCGCGCGTCGGCGTGGCGGAGGCGGCAATCGGCATGGGAGGCTCCTTATATCCGTAAAGATGTGTACGATTTGACAAGTACGTATTCGCATGTACGGGTGTTGTCAAGCAGCGTATCGACATGGGGAGTGGCGCGTGCGGGCAGAACGACAGCGGGCGCGGCAGCGCGAGATCGAGGCGGCCGCCTACGCGGTGCTGGCCGAGAAGGGCTACAAGGCGACCTCGATGCTCGCGGTGGCCAAACGGGCGTCGGCCTCGAACGAGACTCTGTACCGCTGGTACGGCAGCAAGCAGGCGCTGTTTGCCGCTCTCGTGAAGGCGAATGCGCGCGCCGTGCGCGAGCAACTCGACCGCAGCCTCGAGCACGACGGCGACGCGCTTGGCGCGCTCGGGCAGATCGGGCCGCTGCTTGTCCAACTGGTCGCCGGCGACAGGGCGGTGGCGCTCAACCGCGCCGCTGTCGGCGATGTCGACGAGACCGCCACGCTCGGGGCCACGATTGCTGAAAGCGGCCGCGCGGCGGTGGTGCCGCTGCTCCAAAAACTGATGCAAAAGGCGATCGATGCGCGCCAACTTGTGGAGACGGACGCGGCCGAGGCGGCCGAGACCTATATCCGCCTGCTGATCGGCGACCTTCAGATCCGCCGCGCGATCGGCGTGCTGCCGGCGCCGTCGGCCAAGGAGGCGCAGGAGCGCGCCGAAGCTGCCCTGCGCTTGTTTGTGAGGCTTTTTGGCCGACCGCAATCGCCCTGAAGCAGGCTGGGGCGTTTACTTTTGAATGGGCGAAAGCCGTGTTTGGCTTCAGCAGACCCCTGACACCAATCAATCGACCGCGTGGGACAGCAATGCGGATAGTCCGGACAAAAGGTGTAGGCAGCAGGCTGCATTTCGTAATGGTATACCTGTGCTCCGGAGTGGCTATGACATGGTATTCTAGAAGCCAAATGACCGGTTTTGGTCGTGATGATGAAACGCCAGCCTTGGAGATATAGCCGTGTCTGCACTCGACCGCGTACTTCCCAAACTTCTTCTCGTACTCTCGGCGTTCCTTCTGCTTTGGGGCGTTCTGGGGCTATTGGAATATTTTCTCCCCGTCCTGAGCCTCGGTTTGCAAAATAGAAAATTTCCCGATGGTTTACAGTTCGCCCATTTCTTTACGATTATGCTCACAGGGATATTTTTTGTTTTTGGCTATCTTGGGAAATGGCCGAATACACCCTACGTGACGATCACCATGTATGCCGTATTGGCGACGCTCTGTTTTGTTGAAGTAATGGATTTTGGGGCATTTGGAGGTGGAACAACCGGTGTTCTGACAATGCTCTTGGAATATGCCACATATGTCGGACTTTCGATTTATTTGCTTCGGTCCACGGCGATACGCGATCATTTTGGGCATGCTATGCATACGAGCAAAAAATAGGCTGTTGTGGACGTCTTGGACGGGCTCTAAGCGGCCGGGCAACCCTGCGGGCCAGATCGCCAACTCGGGAGGCAAGGCAGACAGTGAAGTTTGACATGCCGGTGTGATTCAAGCTCCTAAAAGGAGTTGTGAACATGAGGCACGCGCGCTCCGCCGCCGAATGGCGGCCGATTTGCCCATCCGTCCTTGCAGGCCGCGAGCAGTTTCGTGTGGGGATGACGGGCGCGTCCTCAACGGTGTTTTCTGGGTCTTGCGGTCGGGAGCGCCACGGCGTGACCTGCCCGAGCGTTATGGTCCCTCAACCGGTTCGTTCGACGGCGTCATGCTGGGGGCTGGAATCAAAACCTTTCCGCAATCTCGCATCGGGACGAGGCTGCGCAAACACCCCGCCCGCCGGCAGTATCGTGATGCGGTCTGCTTTAGCCGGTACCTTTATGCCACCGAAACCACATCGAGCGGTTCTTTGACCGGATCAAGCACTGTCGTCGCATCGCGACGCGTTATGAGAAACACGCCGCCAGCGTCCCGGCCCTCGTCAAACGTGCGGCCATTCGGCTCTGACGGCGCGTTTATCAATCCACGACCTCGTTTCGCTTTTGTCGGGAAATTTGCCCGGATTTTTCGCAACACCACCCAAGGAATGGCTGGATTGCATCGTCTAACGGACAAATGATGGCACTGATGCTTGCCGGCAACGATAGTGAGGACGACACACTGGTCGCGCAGGCGCGCGCTGGCGACCGGGCGGCGTTCGCGCGGCTCGTCGAGCGCCACTACGACTTCATCTACCGGGTCGCCTACCGCCGCATCGGGCGGTCGGCCGATGCCGAGGACATCGCCCAGGACGTGTGCGTGCGGCTCGGCAAGGCGATTGCCGGCTTTCGCGGCGAGGGCCGGCTTACCACCTGGCTTTACACGCTTACCCTGAATGCAGCGCGCGACCATGCCCGCAAGGCCGCGCGCGAACAGGTCAAGGCGTCCGCCTATGCCGTTCACGCCCTGAGCGAGGCGGCTGCCGCCGAGAGCGCCGACGACGGGGCCGAAGCGTTGTGGGAGGCGGTGCGGCGCCTGCCGGCCAAGCAGTGCGAGGCGGTGCTTCTGGTCTACGGCGAGGGCCTGTCGCACGAGCGGGCCTCCGATGTGATGGGCTGTGCGGAGGCGACCGTCTCCTGGCACATCCACGAAGCGAAAAAGCGGCTCAAGGTCCTGATGGCGGACCGGGCCGGGGAAGGCTGATCATGGCCAAGGACGAACTGGACATCTTGCGCACGGCGCCCGTTCCCGAACCCGACGCGACGGCGCGCGACAGGGCGCTTTCGGCGGCGTTGACGTCGTTCGACGAAAATTTTGCCCCAACACCCCAAGGATCGGCCGATACGCGGCGTCAAAACTCCAGAACACAAAAAATCTGGAGCCGCCTCATGGACCGCAAATTCCTTTCCACGCCCGTCATCGCCAGCCTTTTGGCGGTGCCGGTCGCCGGCTACGCCACCTATTATCTGATGAATGACGGTCCATTCGCGTTGCGCCAGGACAGGGCGGTGCAGGAAACGGGTGGCGGCGTGCTCGATCTCAACGGCGGCAAGGCCGGCGAGGACGATCGTTCGCTCGCCTTCGAGCCGGCGCCGGCAAGCCCGCGCGAGGAGGCCGAAATCGCGCTCGATTCGACCATGTCCGCGCCGCCGGTCGGCACGTTGCAGACGCTCGGCGGCGGGACGCGCGACCTGCGCGGCGGCGCGAACGCGCTGGCCAAGAAGCGTTATGCCGCGCCGCCGTCGCCCTCGGTGGCGCCGCCCGACGCCATGCCGGTTCCCGTGGAAGACCGCGACCGGCTCGAAGCCTTCGACACCAACCCGGTCAGGTCGGCGTTGGAAGATCCGGTTTCGACGTTTTCGATCGACGTCGACACCGCGTCCTACGCCTTCACCCGCGCGACCTTGAAAAACGGCGCGCTGCCGCAGGCCGACACGGTGCGGGTCGAGGAGATGATCAACTATTTCAACTATGACTGGCCAGGGCCGCAGAATGCGGAAACGCCGTTCAATTCGACCGTCACGGTGATGCCGACACCCTGGAACGACCACACCAAGCTGATGCATGTGGCGATCAAGGGCTACGACGTGGCGCCGGCGGCGGAGCCGAAATCGAACCTGGTGTTTCTGATCGACACGTCGGGCTCGATGAACGCGCCCGACAAGCTGCCGCTTTTGAAATCGGCCTTCCGGCTTCTGGTCGAGCGCATGGATGGCGACGACACGATCTCGATCGTGACCTATGCCGGCAGTGCGGGAACCGTGCTCGAACCGACCAAGGGATCGGAGAAGGCCAAGATCCTGGGCGCGCTCGACCGGCTGGGCGCCGGCGGCTCGACCGCCGGGGAGGCGGGGCTGCGCGAGGCCTATCGCCTGGCCCAGGAGAGTTTCGTCGAGGGTGGCGTCAACCGGGTGATGCTGGCGACCGACGGCGATTTCAATGTCGGCCAGAGCTCGGACGAGGATCTCAAGCGGCTGATCGAAGACAAGCGCCGGTCGGGCGTGTTCCTGTCGGTGTTCGGCTTCGGCCGCGGCAATTACAACGACCAGATGATGCAGACCATCGCCCAGAACGGCAACGGCACCGCCGCCTATATCGATACGCTGGCCGAGGCGGAAAAGACGCTGGTTCAGGAGGCGACCTCGACGCTGTTTTCGATCGCCAAGGACGTCAAGATCCAGGTCGAGTTCAACCCCGAGGCGGTCGCCGAATACCGGCTGATCGGCTACGAGACCCGGGCGCTGAAGCGCGAGGATTTCAACAATGACCGGGTCGACGCCGGCGATATCGGCTCCGGCCATGCCGTGACCGCGATCTACGAGATCACCCCGAAGGGCAGCCCGGCGCAGATGATCGACGATCTGCGTTACGGCGAGGCCAAGGCCGACAACGATGCCGGCATCGCCCATGCGGACGAATATGCCTTCGTCAAGATCCGCTACAAGCTGCCGGACGAGGACGTCTCCAAATTGATCGAAACGCCGGTGACGGCTGCCAACGAGGTTGCCCGGTTCGGCGCGGCCAGCGACGACCAGCGGTTTTCGGTCGCCGTCGCCGCCTTCGGCCAGAAACTGCGCGATGCGGACCAGACCGCCGATTTCGGCTACGACCGCATTCTCGAAATCGCCACCGCCGCGCGCGGCGCCGACCCGTTCGGCTACCGCGCGGAGTTCCTCCAGCTCGTGCGCCTGGCCTCGGCGCTCGATGCCTCCAAGCGGTGAGGGCGATCGGGACGTCGCTTGCATGCTGCAATGGCTTGGGGCAGCAATCCGGCGTTCCTTTGGGCGGGTGAGGCAGGCCGGCGGGATTTTGGTCCCGCCGGCCTTTTTGCCAGCAAGAGGTCGTCTTTGGCCTGCAGACCGGTTTATCAGCCGCGCACGCGGCGGCGTTCCCGGCGGCTTTCGCCGCCTGCCGCCTGACCGCTCTGGTCGGCCGTCTTGTTGCGCAGCGGGCCGATGCGCGCCACCACCGCATCCACGCTCGGGCGCTCACCACGCTGATGCGCGTCGAGCGCGGTGCGCATGGCGGCCAGATGCTCGAACGAGGTGCCGCAGCAGCCGCCGATGATCTTCGCGCCGCCGTCGACGGCGAGCCGCACATAGTCGGCCATCAGCTCCGGCGTCCCGGAATAATGAATCTCGGAACCGCGGAATTCGGGGATGCCGCAATTGCCTTTGACGATTACGGTGGCGGCCGGATCGGCTTCGGTGATGTCGAACAGCGACGCCAGGATGTCGGAGGCGCCGACGCCGCAATTGGCGCCGACCCCGAGCGGGGCCTCCGCGAGATCCGCCACCACGCCGTGAATGTCGCAGGGCGCAAGCCCCATCATGGTGCGGCCGGCCGTGTCGAAGGAAGCGGTGAAGCTGTACGGCAGGCCGACGCGGATCGCGGCCTCGGCGGCGGCGCGGATTTCTTCGGGCGAGGACATGGTCTCGATCCAGGCGACCTCGGCGCCGCCCGCCTTCAGCCCCTCGATCTGCTCGGCGAAGGCCTCGACGGCTTCGGCATAGCTCATCGCGCCGAGCGGCTGCAATAGCTCGCCGGTCGGCCCGACCGAGCCGGCGACGATCACCCGCCGGCCGGCCGCGTCGGCGACGGCGCGGGCCAGTTCGGCCGCGCGCCGGTTCAGTTCGAAGACGCGGTCCTCGGCCTGGTGCAGTTTCAGCCGGTGGCGGGTGCCGCCGAAGGAATTGGTCAGGATGATGTCGGAACCGGCCTCGACGAAACCGCGATGCAGGGCGGCGATCTTGTCGGGCTCGGTTTCGTTCCAGAGCTCCGGCGCCTCGCCCGACAAAAGCCCCATCGCGAACAGGTTGGTGCCGGTGGCGCCGTCGGCGAGGAGCACGCCCTTTTCGGCCAGAAGGGCCTCGATCGGATTGGGCATCGGTCGTCTCTCAAAGGGATGGGAATTTACATAACGATATAAAGAAATCCTTATATCGCGTCAATCACGCCGTGGAGGCAGGCTGGCGAGCGAGGCGGCATAGGCGGCGGCCTCGTGCGGGTTGATAATGGCGGCGCGGATCAGATTGTCGAAATGGCGCGTCAGCGTCTGGATGGCCGATGTCGCGTTCAAGACCAGATACATGTCGCCGGCGAAGATCGCGGCGCGGTAGGGGCCGAAGATCGTGTAGGGGATCGAATAGCGCGCCAGCCCGTCATACAAAAACAGCCGGAAGGCGGGGTAGAGCTCGTCGAGCAGGCGCGCCATATGCTCGAGCTGGGCGCGGCGCAGGTGTTCGGGAAATTCGTTCCACACCCCCATGCCGGTGGCGAAGATGTCGAGCATGTGGCGCGGCATGCACACTTCCATGTCGGTCTCCGGGCGGCGCGTATAGTCGATCCGGTACTGGGTTTCGTCGTACTGGCTTTCGCGGCTGCGGCTGGTGATGTTGGCCTCGTACTCGATCAGCGCGTCGGTGCGCAGAAGGTCGGGCAGGCCGGCCGGCACGTAGCGGATCTTGGTGCCCGCCGCCTCGGCGTGCCATTTCGCCAAAAGCGTGCGGTCGAAGGCGCCGCCGCCCTCCTCGATCTCGAAGGTTTCGCGGATTTCGCCGGTCAAGCCCTCGTCTTGGCTCAGCCCCAAAAGCCAGTCGAGCGACACGCGGTGGCGCTCGGCGATGTTCATCAGGGTCTCGGCGCGCGGCAGCCGGGTCGTGGCGCCGGACAGGAGCTGCGACAAGGCCGAGCGGTCGATGCCGACACCGGCGGCGAAAGCGGACTGATTGGCGCCGGAGCGCTGAACCAGCGCCTTCAGCCGCTCGCGGAATTGTCCGGAAAGATCGCGCTTGTCCATGGTCGTTTGCCTCCCCCCGGCTGCCCCGCGTCTCGGGGTCGGTATTGTTTACAACAGTAAACATTAGATGGGCAATATGCGCAAAATAAACAATTCGTGCGCGTTCTCGCGTTGTCGGAAACAATATCTGCTGACATCTTCCTGTCAGGAATCGGTCGATTCCACAGCAAAGGCAATTGACAGGAATGAACCGGACATATTCTCGCGGCGGTCTTGGCGCCGTCGAATGGCCGACCGTGGCCTTGATCGTGGTCTGCTACGGCGCCTGGATCGGCATCGGCCTTTTCGTCTGGCCGCACTGGCCGTTGGCCGCGATCGTCTTGCTCGGCATCGTGCTGGCGCTGCAGGCGTCTTTGATGCACGAGGTCTGCCACGGCCACCCCACACGCAACGCGCGGATCAACGAGGCGCTGGTCTTTCTGCCGCTCGGGCTGGTGTGGCCCTATCGGCGCTTTCGCTCGATCCATCTGCGCCATCACGCCGACGAGCGGCTGACCGACCCATTCGACGATCCCGAAAGCTACTACCAGGCCCTGTGGCGCTACGAGGCGATGCCGGCGGCGATGAAGTTTTTGCTGCGCGTCAACAACACCATGATCGGGCGCATGCTGCTCAACCCCTGGCTCGGCAGTCTCGGTTTTTTTATCACCGATGCCGGGCTGATGCTGCGCGGGGCCGGCGCGGTGCGCCGGGCCTGGCTGTTGCACGCGGCGGGGCTGGTGATCGTGGCGCCGGTGATCGTGTTCGTCTTCCACATGCCGCTCTGGCTTTACATCGTCGGCCCGGTGTGGATCGGCCAGGCTTTGATCTCGGTTAGAACCTATGCCGAGCACCAATGGTCGGAACGGCCCGACGGGCGCACCATCATCGTCGAGCGCTCGCCGCTGGCGCTGCTTTTTCTCAACAACAATCTGCATCTCGTCCACCACACGCTGCCGCAGGCGCCGTGGTACCGGCTGCCGAAACTGTTTGCCGAACGGCGCCGGGAATGGATCGCCCGCAACGAGGGCTATGTGTTCGCCAATTATTTCGCACTCTTCCGCAGCTTCGCCTTTCGGGCGAAGGAACCGGTCGTCCACCCGGCGCTGCGTCGGGCGCCCGAGCCGGGCCGCGCCTTTCGCCCGCGTCAGCGCAGCCGCAGCGTCGACGGTGTCGCCGGAACGTCGCTGGTGCCCGCCAGGCCGCCAAAGGAGTGAGTCTTTTCCAACTCTTGCGCGCCGGCCTTCGCCTTGCGCATAAGGGACGATGAGCGCCTTTATCGCCGCCTTGCCGATGTATGACTGGCCCGAATGCCGGGCCGAGACAGACGCCCAGTGGGCGGCGATGGCCGGGCGGCTGCGCGCGGCCGGCGTGGATGCGCCGGCGCAACTCGTGCGGCGCAACGCCGACATGCCGGCCGTGCCGGGCGGCATCCGCGACGCGGCCGGGGCGCCGATCGCGCCCGATCCGGCCACCCTGCCGCCGGACGGGTTTGACGCCGCCACGCTGTGGCGCCATCCGCGCCTGCTTGTCGCCCAGACCTGCTGGGGCCCGATGGAGGCGACCGGGCTCGCCGCCCATGTCGGCGTCGTCGGCCAGCCGGACTATTCCGCCTTCGAGGGCGGGGCCGGGCCGTTTTATTCGAGTGCGATCCTGATGCGCCGGGGCGAGGCCGATCCCGTCCCCGCACCGGTCGACGGCGGTGCCGTGCTGCCGCTCGAGCGGCTGCGGGGCGGGCGGCTTGCCTTCAACGAAACCGCGTCGATGTCCGGCCTGATCGCGCTTTCCCGCGATCTTGTCGCCGCCGGCGAAAGCCTCGATATCTTTGGCGACCGCATCGAAACCGGCGGCCACCGCGCCTCGATCGAGGCCGTCGCGGCGGGCGGGGCGGATATTTGCGCCGTCGACTGCCGGAGCTGGCGTTTGGCGAAACGGTTCGAGCCGGCCGCCGCCGACCTCGTGCCGGTTGGCTGGACCGCCCGGCGTCCGGGCCTGCCCTATATTTCGGCCGCCGCGCTGGCGCCCCTGCACGCGCGCATAGCCGGCGCGCTCGCCGCCGGCGGGCCGGATCAGCCGCTCAGCCGCGCGTCGAGCGGGTAGGCGGAGAGTTTTTCGAACCCGGTCTCGGTGATCAGCACCTGCTCCTCCAGTTTCACGCCCTCATGGCCGCCGAGCCGGCCGGTATAGCTTTCAACGCACAACACCATGCCCGGCACCAATATCTCGTCGGCCGGAATGTCGGGCTCGACGTCGTCGCGATAGGGAATGGTCGGGTATTCGTCGCACAGTCCGACGCCGTGATAGAGGCAGCCATAGCGGTTGGGCAGGCAGTCGGCCGGCAGGGATTTCGCCGTCTCCCACAAGTCGCGAAACGACAGGCCGGGCCGCAACAAGTCCATATTGTGGGCGACCTGGTCGGCGGCGATGCGGTAGAGCGCGCGCTGCTCGTCGCTGGGGCTGCCGTCGCCAGCGAGCCAGGTGCGCGACAGGTCGGCGCAGAACCCGTAGGGACCGATCAGATCGGTGTCGAAGGCGACGAGATCGCCAGCTTCGATGATACGTGCGGAGGATTCTTGGAACCAGGGATTGGTGCGCGGGCCCGAGGCCAGCAGCCGGGTTTCGATCCATTCGCCGCCGCGCACGATATTGCCGTGGTGAAGCAGCGCCCATAGGTCGTTTTCGCTCATGCCCGGGCGCAGGCCGGCCTCCATCTCGGCCATGGCGCGCTCGCAGGCCACGACCGCGCGGCGCATGCACACGATCTCGTCGGCGGACTTGACCGCGCGGGCGCGCTCGATCACCTGCTGGCCGTCATGCACCTTGATGCCGCGCGCGATCAGCGCCGCATGGGCGCCGGGCTGCAGGCAGTCGACGGCGATGCGGCGATTGCCGCCGCAGGTCTCGGCGACGAGGGCGGCGACCTCGTCGGCCCAGCGGCCGATGCGCTCCTCGATCAGGTCGCCGCCATACATGAAGATCGTCGACAGGCAGGGCCGGACCTCGTCGACCACGCCGGCATGGTCCGACAAATGTTCGCTGTGGTGATAATCATAGAGGATCACCGGGCCGTCGGTCGCCACGAAGCAGAAGCGGGTGGCGTTGTGCGTCACCCAAAGCTGCATATTGGTGGAATCGGTGGCGTAGCGGATGTTGACGGGATCGTAGACGATCAGTCCGGCATAGTCGCGGCGCGCGAGTTCGGCACGCAGGCGCTCGAGCCGGTAGGTCCGCATGGCCGCCAGATCGGGTGCCGGAATGCCGGCGGCCGCCCATTCGGCCTCGGCGAGCGCGCCGTAGCCGAGCACATGTTGGTTAAGCGCGGCGGCCTTGTCGCGGGCGGCGCGCAACAATGCCGCATCGGGCTGGCCGGCGATCGCCGCATCGTCCGGCGAAAACGGCATAATCTTGCGATGCCGGCCGAAAAGGCCTTTGGGATCAGAAGTTTCCATGTCTCCTCCTCACAAGGAGACTGGCGCCGATCGTGGCCGTCGACAAGGCGCAAAGCCGACATGAACTGCCCGGATTCGGACCTTTGAGCGCGCCCGCGTGCGATCGCGCGGGCGCTGCCGGGTGCCGCCGCTTCAGGCCCTTTTTGCCCGCCCGCCGCCGGCCTTGCCTTCCGGCTTGAGGCGGATGCGCAGCGCGCCGCCCTCGGGATGGTCGATCTCGAAGGCGTTGGTCTTGCGCACCAGGTCGGACAGTTTGCGAAACCCGTAGGTGCGGGGATCGAAATCGGACGCCAGATTGGCCAGATGCGTGCCCACCGCCCCCAGCGGCACCCAGCCGTCGTCGCTGTCCATCTGCTCGATCACCTTGGTGATGATCGGGGTCGCGGCGCTCGGCGGCTGCAGCGGCTTGGCCTTTTCGGCGTCGGGCTCCTGATTGGCGGCCGCGCCCGGCAAGAGGTTTTCGGTGTAGATGAAGCGGCGGCAGGCCTGGCGGAAGCTTTCCGGCGTCTTGCGCTCGCCGAAGCCGTAGACGTCCACGCCCTGTTCGCGGATGCGGGCTGCGAGCCGGGTGAAGTCGCTGTCGGACGAGACCAGGCAGAACCCGTCGAACCGGCCGCTGTGCAACAAATCCATGGCGTCGATCACCAGCGTGATGTCGGAGGCGTTCTTGCCGGTCGTGTAGGCGAATTGCTGGTGCGGAATGATGGCGTGACGGGCCAGGATGTCGGCCCATCCCTTGGAGCGTGTGCCGGAAAAATCGCCATAGATGCGCCGCACGCTGGCCTCGCCGATCTTGGCGATTTCGTCGAAAAGGCCGTCGGCGATGCGCGCCGAGGCGTTGTCGGCGTCGATCAGTACGGCGAGGCGGGGCGAGCGGGTGTCGTTGGTCATGCTGGTATCCGTCGAGTCGGGGCCGGTTTGAAGGCGCAACAGACACCAGATGCGTCCGCCTCGCTACCCCCTCATCTTGTCGCCGCCGGGATCGAACGGCGCCTCGACCGTGATGCGCGCCGGCCGCCGCTCGCCCAAAATCTCGATCTCGAACAGGTTTTCGCTCTCCTGGTCGGCGAGTGCTGCCGGTACGTAGGCCTGCGCCATCGACAGCCCGACATGATGGGCGTAGCCGCCCGACGTCACCCAGCCGACCACGCTCCAGTCGCCGTCGTGGAGGCCACGCACCGACGAGGCGCCGTGATCGGCCTTGGAGAGCCGGGTCTCCGTCCCGCTGGCGTCGAAACGCGGCGCCCCATAGCCGTGCGGCGGCTCGACCGTGCCGAAATCCTTTCCTTGAACGCGCGCCCAGACCGGCTCGTCGCCCATCACGTCGGCGTCGAGCGCATCGATGATCATCGAGACCCGCCGCAGCCCGGGGCCGTCCTTCGCCTCCTTCGCGGCCGCGTCGCGGCCGATGAAGTCGTTCTTTTCCAGCTTGACGAAGCGCTCCATCGCGCCCTCGAACGGTCCGTAGATCGGCCGGAGCTCGCGGAACCAGGTCGGAAAGTTCTTTTCAAGCCGCATCGACAGCAGCGCGCGCATGCCGAAATCGGCGATGCCGTGCTGTGCGCCGGCGTCCTTGATCGCCTGATAGACCAGGCGCTCATAAGCCGGCGGCATCCAGATCTCGTAGCCGAGGTCGCCGGTATAGGTGACGCGGTTGACCATGCAGGGTGCGCCGGCGACCGCCATCTCGCGGAAATCCATGAAGCGGAAGGCGGCGTTGGAGACATCCTCGTCGACCAGTTCCTGCAGCACGTCGCGGGCACGCGGCCCGGCGATCGATAGGCCGACCAGGGTCTGGTCGAAGCGGTGGATGCGCACCGACCCGTCCTTGGGCAGATGCTTTTCGAACCAGCGCATGTGATAGATGGCGGCGGCCGATGAGCCCCAGATCATGAAACGCTCGTCGCCGGCCTTGGCGATGGTGAAATCGCCGATCAGCTTGCCGAATTCGTTGAGCATCGGGGTCAGCACCAGGCGTCCCGGCTTCGGCATGCGATTGGTCATCAGCCGGTTGAGAAAGTCTTCCGCGCCGGGACCGGTGACCTGGTATTTGGCGAAATTGGCGATCTCGGTCACGCCGACGCGCTCGCGCACGGCACGCACCTCGCGACCGACATGCTCGAAATCGTTGGAGCGGTGGAAGGAGACGATATCTTTCGCTTCCGTGCCCTTAGGCGCGAACCAGAGCGGCGTTTCCAGTCCCCAGGAATCGCCCATGACGGCGTTGTTGTCGCGCACCATCACGTCGTAGAGCGGCGTCGTCTGGGCGGGCCGGGCGGCCGGCAGTTCCTCGTTGGGAAAGCGGATCGAAAAGCGCCTGGAATAGTTTTCGCGCACCTTGGCGTTGGTGTAGCGCAGGCTCGCCCACTCGCCGAAGCGGGCGACGTCCATGCCCCACACGTCGAAGCCCGGATCGCCGTTTACCATCCAGTTCGACAGCGCCAGACCGACGCCGCCGCCCTGCGAAAACCCGGCCATGACCGCGCACGCCACCCAGAAATTGGTTAGCCCCTGAACCGGGCCGACCAGTGGGTTGCCGTCGGGGGCGAAGGTGAAGGGGCCGTTGATGACCTGCTTGATGCCGGCCTTTTCGATGCCGGGGAAATGCTTGAAGCCGATTTCCAGCGACGGTGCGATGCGGTCGAGGTCGGGCTGCAGGAGCTCGTGGCCGAACTCCCACGGCGTGGTTTGCGGCGACCAGGGCTTGCAGGCCTTTTCGTAGGTGCCGAGCAGGATGCCGTTGCGTTCCTGGCGGGTATAGATCTCGCCCTTGAAGTCGAGCACGCCGACCATTTCGCGCCCGGTGGCTCGGTTGAACGCCTCCACCTCCGGCATGGGCTCGGTCAGCAGATACATGTGTTCCATGGCCAGCAGCGGCAGTTCGAGCCCGACCATGCGGCCGACCTCGCGCGCCCACAGCCCGCCGCAATTGACCACGTGCTCGGCCTTCACCGTGCCCTGTTCGGTGACCACGTTCCAGGTGCCGTCCGCTTCCTGGGTCAGCTCGGTGACGCGGTTCCTGAGCACGATCTCGGCGCCGAGTTTTTTGGCCGCCTTGGCGTAGGCGTGGGTGGTGCCGGAAGGATCGAGATGGCCCTCGACCGGATCCCACATCGCGCCGACGAAATTCGTCTCGTCCATCAGCGGAAACATCGCCTTGGCTTCCGACGGCGTGATCAGCTCGGTGTCCATGCCGAGATAACGGCCCTTGGCGTGGGCGAGCCGCAGGAAATCCATCCGTTCGGGACTGTCGGCCATCATCACGCCGCCGGTCAGATGCAGCGAGCAGGACTGGCCGGATAACTCTTCAAGCTCCTTGTAGAGCTGGACCGTATAGGCCTGGAGACGGGCTACGTTGGGGTCGCCGTTGAGCGTGTGGAAGCCGCCTGCGGCATGCCAGGACGAGCCGGAAGTCAGTTCGGAACGCTCGATCAGCATCACGTCGGTCCAGCCGGCCCGTGCCAGATGGTAGAGCACCGAGCAGCCGACGACCCCGCCGCCGATCACAACCGCTTTGACGTGTGATTTCATGCCTTTGTGTCCGCTTTCTTCAAACAATGAATCATGGTCTTCACATCGCGATTCAGGTGCTGGTCACGCCATCAGCGCATCCTCGAAGGGAAATTCCGACAACAGCTCCGTGCCGGTTTCGGTCACCAGGATCTGCTGTTCGAGCTTGACGCCCTCGTGTCCGCCGTCCTCGCCGATATAGCTTTCCACGCACAGCGTCATGCCGGGTTCGATCACGCCGTCATAACCGGCGTCGGCGAAGTCGGCGCGGTGGTAGAGATAGGGGTATTCGCCGGTCATGCCGCAGCCATGCGCCGACAGGTAGTAGCGATTGGCGTGGTAGCGTTCGGGAATGTCCCAGGCGCGTTCGGCGTAGTCGCGGAAGCTGAGTCCGGGCCGGATGATCGCCATGTTGTGCTCGACCTGCTCGCGGGCGGTCTTGTAGAGCGTGCGCTGCGCCGGGCTCGGTTTTGCGGGGCCGGAATGAAAGCTGCGCGAGAAATCGGAATAATAGCCGTGGCAGCCGACGACGTCTGTGTCGAGCGCGATCAACTCGTTCGCGCCGATGATCCGCGGCCCGCTCTCCTGAAACCAGGGATTGGTGCGCGCGCCCGACGACAGCAGCCGGGTCTCGCAATAGTCGCCGTCCTGGGCGATCACGGCCTGGTGCAGCACCGACCAGAGCTGGTTTTCGGAGATGCCGGGGCGGAGCGCGGCGCGCATGAGCGCAACCGCGGTTTCGGTGGCGCGCAGCGAGGCGCGCACGCATTTCATCTCCTCCGCCGACTTGATCGCGCGCGCCATCTCCACCGGCGCCTGCGCATCGACCAGCCTGACCCCGTGCGCGCCGAGCGCCAGGGCCGCGCCGGCGTTCATGCGCTCCAATCCGACCGTGGCGCGCGCGCCCACCAGCTCTTTCAGTGTCAGCGCCATCTCCTTGGCCCAGGCGCGTTCGCGCGCGGCGATGCGCGGCCCAGCGGCGACGAAGCTGGCGGTGAGCGCCGGCCGCACCTCGTCGACCGTCTCGAAACCGGCCGCCAGATGCATGCAGCCGGTGAACTCGTAGAGGATGGTGCGATCGCCGGTAACGAGCAGGTAGCGCGAGGGCGCGTTGCGGGCCGAAAAGACCTGCATGTTGCGCGTGCCGGTCGCATAGCGGATGTTGACCGGGTCAGACAGGATCAGGGCGGCGATGTCGCGTCGCGCCATTTCAGCGCGCAGGCGCGCCAGCCGGTAGCCGCGTACCGCGACCAGGTCGATCTCTTCGGTCTCAGGCGCGCGGTCGAGCGTGGCGATCTCGGCAAGGTCGCTGCGGCCCGCATGCCAGTCGAGCATGGTCATGGCGTCGCGGTTCCGCTTCAAAAATCCGTCGGGGCGCCGCCCTCGGCGATGCGGCGGTCGACGAAATCGTTGAGTTCCTCCTCGATCGCCGGGTCTATCGGCGGTTTTTCGTAGGCCGCCAGCCGTTCCTTCCACAGCGTGTTGGCGCGTTCGATGGCGGTCGGGCTGCCGGCGAGCTGCCAGTTCTCGTAATTGCGCCAGTCGGAGATGATCGGCGCGTAGAAGGCGGTCTTGTAGCGCGACTGGGTGTGGGGGGTGCCGAAAAAATGCCCGCCGGGACCGACCTGGCGCATGGCCTCGATGCCGAGCGCGTCCTGCGACAGGTCGAGCGGGCTCATGAATTCGGCCACCATCTGCAGAAGCTCGATGTCGAGCATGAGCTTTTCGTAGGAACATTGCAGCCCGCCCTCGAGCCAGCCGGCGCCGTGCATGAGAAGATTGCCGCCGCCCTGGATCGCGCCCCATAGCGAAAACACGCTTTCATAGGCGGCCTGGGCGTCGACTGTGTTGGCCGCGCAGACATTGGAGGTGCGGTAGGGAACCTTGTAGCGGCGGGCGAGCTGGCCGCCGACGAGCTGGGCCTTCATATATTCGGGCGTGCCGAAGGCGGGCGCGCCCGACTTCATGTCGACATTGGAGGTGAAGCCGCCATACCCGACCGGCGTTCCCCTTCTGACCATCTGCGCGAAAGCGAGGCCGGCCAGCGCCTCGGCGTTCTGTTCCACCAGCGCGCCGGCGACCGTGACCGGCGCCATCGCGCCGGCCAGCGTGAACGGGGTGACGATGACGGCCTGTCCGGCGCCGGCCATCTGGATGATGCCTTCCATCATCGGGATGTCGAGCTTGAGCGGCGAGTTGGTGTTGATGATGGTGAAGGTCGAAGGCTCGTTTGCAAGCTGTTCGCGGGAGATGCCGCGCGCGATGCGGGCGATCTCGATGCCGTCGAGATTGCGCTCCTTGCCGAGCGAATAGATGTGGAAGGCCTTGTCGGTCAAAAGCGCCAGGTCGCGGATGCATTCCAGGTGCCGTATCGAGGGATGGACGTCGATCGGCTCGACCGGATAGCCGCCCGTGCACTGGATGATGTTGTGCTGCTGACCGAGCTTGAGCAGGTTGCGGTAGTCGAGCTGGTTGCCGGGCCGGCGGCCGGAATCGGTGTCGCAGCAATTGGGCGCCGAGGCCATCAGCGAAAAAATGACATTGTTGCCGCCGAAGCGGACATTGTGTGCGGGGTTGCGGGCGTGCAGCGTGAATTCAGGCGGACAATGCGCCATCTGCTCCATGATCATATCGGCATCGAAACGCACCCGCACCGACCCGGGGGCGACGTCGGCGCCGGCCTTTTTCATCAGCGCGCGCGCCTCGTCGTGCAGCACGTCGATGCCGATCTCCTTGAGCACGCGCAGCGAGGCGAGATGAATGGATTCCAGTTCGTCGTCCGACATTAGCGCCGTCGGCTGGAACGGCAGGGCGTGCTGGCGGAAGGGGGGCTGGTCTATGCCGGCCGCCGCATGTCCCGCGCGCTTGCCCGCGCGTCCGCCGCGCCGTCCGCGCTCGCCGGTCGCTGCGGGAGGGGGCGGCGGGGTTTCAAGGCTCATGCGAGGCTCCGGCGTTGTTTCGAGGCGGGGGGCATTGTCGCCGATCCCGGTCGTGCCGATAGGGGAGGCGGCGACCATAAGGGCAAGCAATGCGACATGGTGGCCGGTTGCCGCCAAGACAAATGCGACATCGCCGCTCCGGCCGGGCCAAGGGGCGCCGCGGCGCGTGCTTGAAGGCGCGCGCGATCTCGGGCATCCTGGCGCGATCATGCAGGCTTCGCCTTTCAAATCGCACACTGCGGGTGCGGCGATCACACCGTCTCCCAGAACGCGCCATGCCGAGCTTCTGCGGCTGTGCGCGCGTATCGGCTATTCTCCGCCCGGCCATGCCTGAATTCGCCACCGGCCTTGGCGCCGGATCGATTCACGCAAGGACGACACCATCATGACCTATCAGAACTATTCGCTTGCGCAGCTTCGCCAGGCCGACGCCGCGCATCATCTGCATCCGTTCACCGATCACAAGGACCTGCGCGCCGCCGGCAGCCGCATCATCGCTCGCGCCGACGGGCCGTTCGTCTATGACATGGACGGCAACGAGATCCTGGACGGCATGGCCGGGCTCTGGTGTGTGAATGTCGGTTACGGCCGGGACGAACTCGCCGAGGTGGCTTATGAGCAGATGAAGGAGCTGCCTTACTACAACGCCTTCTTCCGCTGTTCCACGCCGACGCCGGTTCTGCTGGCCAAGAAGCTGGCCGAACTCGCTCCCGACGGCATCAACCAGGTGTTTTACGGCTCGTCTGGCTCGGAAGCCAACGACACCGCGCTGCGGCTGGTGCGCCATTACTGGGCGCTGGAAGGCAAGCCGGAGAAGAACCGGGTGATCTCGCGCGACTGGGCCTATCACGGCTCGACGATCGCCGGCGCGTCGCTGGGCGGGATGGCGGCCATGCACGACCAGTTGCACGGCGGGGTGCCCAACATCGTCCATGTCATGCCGCCTTATGCCTACGAACTGGCCGAGGCGGGCGAAAGCGACGAAGACTTCGGCCTGCGCGCGGCGCGCGCGCTCGAAGACGCGATCCTGGAGGCTGGGCCGGACACAGTCGCCGCCTTCATCGGCGAGCCGGTGATGGGGGCGGGCGGGGTCAAGATCCCGCCGGCGAGCTACTGGCCCGAGATCCAGCGTATCTGCCGCAAATACGATGTCTTGCTGATGCTCGACGAGGTGATCACCGGTTACGGCCGCACCGGCGCCTGGTTCGCGGCCCAGTCGATGGGCATCGAGCCCGACACGATCACCACCGCCAAGGCGCTCACCTCGGGCTACCAGCCGCTGTCGGCGCTCCTGGTCGGCGACCGCATCGCCACCACCCTGGTCGAGAAGGGCGGCGAGTTCTTTCACGGCTACACCTATTCGGGCCATCCGGTCGCCTGCGCGGTGGCGCTGAAGAACCTCGAGATCATCGAACGCGAGGGGCTGGTCGCGCGGGTGGCCGAGGATACCGGACCGTATCTGGGCGAGGCCTTGAGGCAAAAGCTCGGCGATCACGCGCTCGTCGGCGAAATCCGCAGTTTCGGCCTGCTGGCGGCGATCGAGATCGTCAAGGACAAAGAGACCAAGACGCGGTTCGATCCGGTCGGGCGCGCCGCCTCCCTGGTGCGCGACCACGCGATCGCCAACGGGCTGATGATGCGGGCCGTCAACGACACCATGATCCTGTCGCCGCCGCTGATCTGGACCAGGGAGACGATCGACATGGCCTGCGAGCGGATCGCAAGGGCGCTCGACCTGGCCGCGCGCGACCTGCACGGCAGATAGGAAGAGGTCCCCGTGCGCCCCGCCTTTTTCTCCCGGCACCCAAGGGGCGGGCGCGGGGCGCACGGAAAAACGAGCCTTGCATGGAAGGGAGCGTGTTCATGGCCAACCCGCCGATCGTGAAACCCATCGACTACGCGGACGCCTCGCCCGAGGTCCGCGCCGTCTATGACGACATCATGGCGACCCGTAAAACCGACTGGATCAACAATTTCTGGAAGGTGCTGGCGCACGATCCGGCTCAGTTGAAGCGCGTGTGGGAAAGCCTGAAGGCTGTGATGGCGCCCGGCGCGCTCGACCCGCTGACCAAGGAACTGATCTATGTCGCGGTGTCGGCGACCAATGGCTGCGAATATTGCAGCTACTCGCACACGGCCGCCGCCCGCGCCAAGGGCATGAGCGAGGCGATGCTGATGGAACTGCTGGCGGTGGTCGGCATGGCCAACGAGACCAACCGGCTCGCCAACGGGCTGCGCCCGCAGGTCGACGCGGCCTTCTTGCCGAAGGGCTGACAAGGGCCGGCCGGCAAAGCGTGGAGCGCGCATGCGAAAACCGCGTTCTTCCGGGCGGGAGGAACGCGGTTTTGCAAGATACGCAGGCGTTTCGCGACAACTGATACGCTTGCGAAACGTACGACTCCGGTACGCGAGACCTGATCCGGAGCGGCGGGCGGCCTTGCGCAACCGCCTCGTGAACCGTTCTAGCCCGACATCGTTACCGCGCGGTTAGCAAGCGCTTAAGCAAGTCTAAATTCGGCGTTTTTTCCGGTTAAGGCGCCTGGAAAATTTCCGCCGCCGGGTCGCGGCGGCCAGCGCGCAGGCGTGGGCGGGCGATCGCGCCGGTCGGCGCGCGTCGCCTTTGCCCCGATCGTAGCCCTTGGCGCTTCTCAGTCGGTATCGCCGCGCAAGAAATTGATGATGCCGGAAAAATCGTCGCCGCCATGGCCCCGGGCATTGAACAGGGCGTAAAGCTGGGCGGCTTCCGCGCCCATCGGCGTGACGGCGCCGGCGGATGCGGCGGCCTCCTGGGCAAGGCGTAGATCCTTCAGCATCAGCGCCGCGGCGAAGCCGGGCTTGTAGTCCTTGTTGGCCGGCGAGGCCGGCACCGGGCCGGGCACGGGGCAATAGGAGGTGATCGACCAGCATTGTCCCGACGAGGTCGAGGCGACGTCGAACAGGGCCTGGTGCGACAGGCCGAGCTTTTCGGCGAGCACGAAGGCCTCCGACACGCCGATCATCGAAATGCCGAGGATCATGTTGTTGCAAATCTTGGCCGCCTGGCCGGCGCCCGGCCCGCCGCAATGCACGACGCGACCGGCCATCGGTTCCAGGATCGGCTCGGCGCCGGCGAAGGCGGCGTCGGCACCGCCGGCCATGAAGGTCAGGGAGCCGGCGGCCGCGCCCGCCGTGCCGCCCGACACCGGCGCGTCGACCGACAGCATGCCGTGTTCCTCGGCGATCGCGTGCGCCTTGCGGGCGGACTCCACGTCGATGGTGGAGGAATCGATGAACAGCGTGCCGGCGCGCGCGCCGGGCACCACGTCCTGGTAGACCGCGATCACATGTTTGCCGGCCGGCAGCATGGTGACGACCACGTCGGCGTCCTTCACCGCGGCCGCCGCGTTGGCCATGATCGTGACGCCGTTTTCCTTGGCCACCACCAGATTGTCGGTCACGAGGTCGTAGCCGCGGACCCGATGACCGGCCTTGACGAGGTTGGCGGCCATCGGGTTGCCCATATTGCCGAGGCCGATGAAGGCGATGGTGGTCATGTCGGGGTCTCCTCCGGAAATGCGACGTGCGGATAGTCGGTCGATGATGAAACGCGCGCAAGGGTGCGCCCGGCAAGCAGGCTATGGGCCTGCCCGATGCGGCTGCCCGGCGGCTATCGGCCGACCAGGTGCCGGGCGATGATGACGCGCATGATCTCGTTGGTGCCTTCGAGGATCTGGTGAACCCGCAGGTCGCGCACCAGCTTCTCGACGCCGTATTCGTGCAGATAGCCGTAGCCGCCGTGGATCTGCAGCGCGTCGTTGGCGATCTCGAAGCCGGCATCGGTGACGAAACGCTTGGCCATGGCCGACCATTTCGAGGCGTCGTGGGTCTTGCGGTCGAGCCGCGAGGCGGCGGCGTAAAGCATGAGCCGGGCCGCGCTCAGCTCGGTCTCCATGTCGGCGAGCTTGAACTGCAGCGCCTGGAACTGGTCGAGCGTCTTGCCGAACGCCTTGCGCTCGCCGGCATAGGCAAGCGCCTTATCGTGCGCGGCCTGCGCGCCGCCCAGCGAGCAGGCGGCGATGTTGAGGCGGCCGCCGTCGAGCCCGGCCATGGCGATCTTGAAGCCGGCGCCTTCGCCGGAGAGCAGGTTTTCGGCAGGCACCTTGCAGTCCTCGAACACGACCTGGCGCGTCTCCTGCATATGCCAGCCCATCTTGCGCTCGTCATTGCCGAAGGAAAGGCCCGGCGTGTCCTTTTCGACCACGAAGGTCGACACGCCTTTCGGCCCGTCCTCGCCGGTGCGTGCCATCACCACGTAAAGATCGTTGCCGCCGGCGCCGGAGATGAACTGCTTGGTGCCGTTGAGCACATAGTCGCTGCCATTGCCCCCGGCGCGCGCGGCCCGGGTCTTGAGCGCGGCCGCGTCGGAGCCCGAGCCCGGCTCGGTCAGGCAATAGCTCGCCAGCAATTCCATCGAGCACAGGCGCGGCAGGAATTTTTGCCGCTGCGCGTCGTTGCCGAACATGTCGATCATCCACGCGGCCATGTTGTGGATGGAGATGAAGGAAGAAAAGCCGGGACAGGCGTACGCCAGCGCCTCGAAAATCAGCACCGCGTCGAGGCGGCCGAGCGCGGAGCCGCCGACATCGTCGCTGACATAGATGCCGCCGAAGCCGAGCGGGCCGGTCTCGCGGATCACGTCGGCGGGAAAATGCGCGTCGCGGTCCCAGTCGAGCGCGTGCGGGGTGACCTTGTCGGCGGCGAAGCTCTGCGCCATCTCCTGGATCGCGCGCTGGTCCTCGTTGAGTTCGAACTGGCCTGCGGCGGCCTCCACGATGGCGTCCATCTTGTCCTCCCGGAAACGGTGTTCACCCGTCCTGAGAGGCCAATCTAGACCAATGAGGAGCCCGCGCAACTCGACGGTCGACAATCCGATGTGCGAATTCGCGCATCCGGGGTGCGGATTCTGGCCAAGCCGGCAACAGCGCGGTCAACGCAGCGACCGGCGGCCGGATGTCGACCGGGCTATGGGCTTTAGGCGCGGGCGTACCAGGCGAGAATGGCCGGCATGTTGTGCTCGAAACCGCCCGGCAGGAACAGGTTGAACAGCCCCGCGCGTCGATCGCCGCGGTTTTCGAAATCATGCGTGATGCCGGCCGGGACAAGGACGAAAGCGCCCTTGTCGGCCTCGATCCAGTTGTCGCCGACCCGGATCGAGGCGGTTCCTTCGACGACGTAGAAAATTTCGTCATTGTCGGCATGGCTGTGCGGGCCGGGTCCCGCGCTTCGCGGGGCGAGCCACCATTCCGAAGCGCAGAAGCGGCCGCCGCTCTCCACGCCGTCGGCCTTGAAAACGGCGTGCATTGTCGGCATGTCGTAGCTGCGGCCCTCGCCAGGGCCAAGTACGATCGCGCCGGCCGGCAGGGCAGTGGTGTCCTCCATCGCCTCACTCCGCCGGTTCGTGCGCTTTCGGCCAGTAGGTGCCGAAAGACCAGATATTGCCTTCCGGATCGCGGCAGATGACTTCACGGCTGCCATAATCGCGCTCGACCGGCCCCTCGACGATCTCGGCGCCGGCCTTGGCCGCACGCGCCGACAAGGCGTCGACGTCGTCGACGGCGATATAGAGCGATCTGCCGCCGGCGCCGTCCGGCGCGCCGACCAGATCGCCATAAGCATTGTCGCGCATGTCGCCGCACATGATCATCGCCGAGCCGAAGGAAAGCTGGGCGTGGGCGACCGTGTCGCCGTCCATATATTTGGCGTGTAGGGTGAAGCCGAACGCCTCGCACAGCCAATCGATCATTCTGGCGGCGTTGCGAAAGCGCATGGCGGGAAAGATGCGCGGGGCCTCGATGGCGGTAGGGGTTTGCATGGCCGTCTCCTGGCGTTGCGATGGACGCATTGATCGCAAATGCCGGCCGGCCGGTCTTGAACAAATGTTACCGCCGGCTCCTTATGGAACCGGCGGCGCACTCAAACGAGTGGGACCGCGATCAGCGGCGCACCACCACGCGCATGTTCTTCAACCCCTCGCGCTGGGTCAGCCGGAACAGGATCGCGGCGTTGGAGGGATGCAGCCGGATGCAGCCCGCCGAGGCCGGACGGCCAAGGCGTTTCACCGCATTGGTGCCGTGAATGGCGTAGTTGCCGTTGTAAAAGATCGAATAGGGCATCGGCGCATTGTTGTAACGGCTCGAACGATGGTGCCGCGACAGCCATTTTGCGCGCCACGTGCCGACCGGCGTCACCTTGCCGCGCCGCGCGGTCGAGACCTTCCAGCGATATTTCACCACGCCGCGATGCACGACCGTCATCGTCTGGGACGACAGGTCCACCCGCGCCTCCAGCCGAACCGCATGTGCGTCCGCCGGTGTGGCAAGCACGAGGAAACCGAGAAAACCCAAGGAAAGAAGATAGCGCAACATGAACTTCACCCCGCCCATACTGGAACAATTTCAACAGCCTATAACGAGCTGGCGTTTCCTTCCCGTTATCGGCGCTTCAATTTTTTGTTAGACCTCGCCGCCGGCCTGTCCACAGCTTGTCCACAGGGTTGCCGTAACGTCAAGGTGCCGAGCCTATCCTGGGGTCTCAGGCCGGCGGCCTCTGTAGAACTGTTCACTTACCGTTCACGAAGGTCGCCTTACGCTGGGTGATAGGGCAAAGTGGCTTGGGGTTGAGCGCATGAAGAAGCTGGTAGTCACTGTGTTTTCGGCCGTGGCGGTCGTGCTGGCGGCGAGCGGAAGCGGCTGGGCCGCCAGTCTGGTGGCGACGGTCGACGTCTCGGCGCAGACGATGACAATCAAGAAGCATGGCCGTGTGATCCATCGCTGGAAGGTGTCGACGGCGCGCAGGGGCTATATCACGCCGCGCGGTCAGTATCGGCCGATCCGCATGCACAGAATGTGGTATTCGCGCAAATACGACATGTCGCCGATGCCCTATTCGATCTTCTTTCACGGCGGGTATGCCATTCACGGCACCAACGCCGTGAAACGTCTCGGCCGTCCGGCCTCGCATGGCTGCGTGCGCCTGCGCACCGACAATGCGGCCGAGCTTTATGCGCTGGTCAAGCAGGTCGGGCCCGGCAATACGCGTATCCACGTGGTCAACTGACGATCCATCCTCCCGGATCGCGTGCCGCATCGCCTTCGGGCGATGCGGCGCTTTTGCCTGGAATTGCGCCGGCGCGCGGCGGATCGTCGGATTTGTCGTGAAAAGTGGCGGTGTCGTCCATTCCCTTGCGGTTGAGTCTTGTATAAGACTTTCGCGAAAGGGAGTGCTCATGAGTCCGCAACCACGCCTTGCGCTGTCCAATCCCGTCGGCGACGAAACGCGCAAGACCACTTGCTATATGTGCGCCTGCCGATGCGGCATTGACGTCCATCTCAAGGATGGCAGGATCCGCTATATCGAAGGCAATCGCGCCCATCCGGTCAATCGCGGCGTGCTGTGCGCCAAGGGATCGGCCGGCATCATGCAGCATTACGCGCCGGCGCGGCTGGAGGGGCCGCTCTTGAGGAGCGGGCCGCGCGGCTCGGGCCGGTTCCGGCGCATCTCCTGGGAGGAGGCGCTCGGGCTCGCCACCGAGTGGATGGGGTCGGTGCGCCGCACGGATCCGAAAAAACTCGCCTTCTTCACCGGCCGCGACCAGAGCCAGGCCCTGACCAGTTTCTGGGCGCAGCAGTTCGGCACGCCCAACTATGCCGCCCATGGCGGGTTCTGCTCGGTCAACATGGCCGCGGCAGGCATCATGACCATCGGCGGCGCGTTCTGGGAATTCGGTGCGCCCGACTGGGACCGTACCAAGCTTTTCGTGCTGTTCGGGGTGGCGGAGGACCACGATTCCAACCCGCTCAAGCTCGGCATTTCCAAGCTGAAGAGCCGCGGCGCGCGGTTCGTGTCGGTCAACCCGGTGCGCACCGGCTATTCGGCCGTCGCCGACAACTGGATCGGCATCCGCCCCGGCACGGACGGGCTTCTGATCCTGGCGCTGGTCCACGAATTGTTGCGCACGCGCCGGATCGATGTCGACTATCTGGTGCGCTACACCAATGCGCCCTGGCTGGTGATCGATGCGCCGGGCACCGCCGAGCACGGGCTTTTCGCGCGCGATCGCGAGGGCCGGGCGCTGATCTGGGAGACCGTCACCGAGCAGGCCGTCCATCACGATCTCAAGGGTGCGCGCCCGGCGCTTTCGGGGCGCTATCAGCTTGGCGACGGCCGGTTCGCGCGGCCGTCCTTCGAGCTTCTGGCCGAAAAATATCTCGACGCGCGTTATGCACCCGAGGCGGTGGCGGCCGAGACCGGGATTGCGGCCGAGACGATATGCGGGCTTGCCGCCGAGATCGCGCGGGTCGCCTTCGAGGAGGAGATTTTCGTCGACCAGCCGTGGACGGACATGCATGGCGCGCGCCATGACGGTTTCGTCGGCCGGCCGGTTTCCTTTCATGCCATGCGCGGCATTTCTGCCCATTCGAACGGGTTTCAGACCGCGCGCGCGCTGCATCTCTTGCAGGTGCTGATCGGGGCGATCGACTGTCCGGGCGGGTTCCGATACGAGCCGCCATATCCCAAGCCGGTCGAGGCGCATCCGCGCCCGCACGGGCGGGCCGAGCATTTCGGCTCGGAACAGCCCCTTGCCGGGCCGCATCTCGGCTTTCCGCGCGGGCCCGAGGACCTTCTGATCGACGAAGACGGGCGCCCGGCGCGCATCGACAAGGCATTTTCCTGGGATGCGCCGATCTCGGCGCACGGTCTGATGCATATGGTGATCGCCAATGCCCATGCCGGCGATCCCTATCCGATCGACACGCTGTTTCTCTACATGGCCAACATGGCTTGGAACTCGTCGATGAACACCGCCGGCGTGATAAAAATGCTGGAGGACAAGGACGGCGAGACGGGCGAATACCGCATTCCGCGCATCATCGTCGCCGATGCCTATGCCTCCGAGATGACGGCCTATGCCGATCTGGTCCTGCCCGACACGACCTATCTGGAGCGGCACGACTGCATTTCGATGCTCGACCGGCCGATCTCGGAACCGGACGCGGTTCAGGACGCCATCCGCTGGCCGGTGGTCGAACCCGACCGGGACGTGCGCGGCTTCCAGTCGGTGCTGCTCGATCTGGGCGCGCGGCTGAAACTGCCGGGTTTCGTCGACGCGCGCGGCACGCCGCTTTACCGCGACTATGCCGACTATATCGTGCGCCACGAGCGCCGGCCGGGCATCGGCCCGCTGGCCGGGTTTCGCGGCACGGCGGGCGACCGGGTGGGGCGCGGCGCGATCAACCCGGCGCAGCTCGAGCGCTATATCGAAAACGGCTCGTTCTTCACTCATCCGATCCCGGCCGAAGCGCTTTATTTCAAGCACGCCAACCGCGCCTATCAGGATTTTGCCGTCAAAATGGGGTTTTTCGACCAGCCGCAGCCGGTAATCTTTCAACTTTACCAGGAAAACCTGCAAAAATTCCGGCTTTCGGCGCAGGGCGTGCGCGAACCGGTCGCGCCTGAAAGCCACCGTGCCCGCATCCTGGACAGTTTCGACCCGCTGCCGGACTGGTACCGGCCGCTGGAGGAGGCGGCGATCGACCGCGAGCGCTATCCGCTGCACGCCATCACCCAGCGCCCGGCGGCGATGTATCATTCCTGGGGCTCGATGAATGCCTGGCTGCGGCAGATCCATACCGCGAACCCGCTCTACGTGCCGGGCTCCGTGTGCGACGCGGCCGGACTGGCCGATGGCGACTGGGCCTGGGTGATCTCGCCGCACGGGCGCATCAAGGTAGAGGTGGCGCGCATGGAGGCCGTCAACGGCGCGACGGTGTGGACCTGGAACGCGATCGGCAAACGCAAGGGCGCCTGGGGGCTGGACGAGAACGCGCCCGAAGCGACCAAGGGGTTCTTGCTCAACCATCTGATCCACGAATTGCTGCCGCCGAAAGGCGACGGGCTGCGATGGTCGAATTCCGATCCGGTCACCGGCCAGGCCGCCTGGTACGATTTGCGCGTCAGGATCGAGAAGGCGGAGCCGGGCGCGCATTCCGAGCCGCAGTTCCGTCCCGTCGAACGGCTGGGCGAGGCACCGGACGAATTGCGATACGGTCAGGAGTGGAGCTCATGACGGCGCTGCCTTCACAGCCTTCCGCCACCAAACTCGGTCTGGTGATCGACCTCGACATCTGCGTCGGCTGTCATGCCTGCGTGGTCAATTGCAAGGAGTGGAACACCGGCGGCCACGGCGCGGCTCTGTCTGACCAGGACCCTTACGGCGAACATGTCTCGGGCGCCTGGCTCAACCGCATCCACACCTTCGAGATCGTGCCGGACGGCGGCGAGCTGGTCGGCGAGGCGGGCGAGGCGCGCATCGTGCATTTCCCGAAATCCTGCCTGCATTGCGAGGAGGCGCCATGCGTGACGGTCTGTCCGACGGGCGCGTCCTACAAGCGGGGCGAGGACGGTATCGTGCTGGTCGAGGAGGACAAGTGCATCGGCTGCGGGCTGTGCGCCTGGGCCTGCCCCTATGGGGCGCGCGAAATGGACCTGGCCGCCGGGGTGATGAAGAAATGCACGCTGTGCATCGACCGCATCTACAATCAGAGCTTTGAGGAGGAGGACCGCGTGCCGGCCTGCGTGCGCACATGCCCGGCCAATGCGCGCCATTTCGGCGATCTCGGCGATCCCGGTTCGCAGGTCTCCAAAATGGTCGCCGCGCGCGGCGGCATCGATCTGATGCCGGAGCAGGGCACCGCGCCGGTCAACAAATATCTGCCGCCGCGACCGCGCACCACGCTCGCCGCCCATGCGCCGGCCGGACCGGCTGCCGGCGAGGACACCGGCGGGGCGACCGGCTTTCTTGCCTGGATCGACACCATGCTGGAGAAGATCTGAATGCATCCCGCCCTGTCGATCATCGTCTTCACCACCAGTTCGGGGCTGGGCTACGGGCTCGCCTTTTTTCTCGGCTTCGGCGTGCTCGATCCCGCCGCGCCGGCGACCAAGGCCGCCTATGTCGTGGCCCTCGGCCTGATCTCGGCGGGGCTATTGGCCTCGACGCTGCATCTGGGCAACCCGCAGCGGGCGTGGCGCGCCCTGTCGCAATGGCGCTCGAGCTGGCTTTCGCGCGAGGGCGTGCTGGCGATCGCGACCTTCGTGCCGTTATGCCTGTCGGCCTGGGCCACGCTCTTCGAGAGCCGCCATTCCTGGCCCGCCGGTCTGGCCGGTTCGCTCGGCTGCGCGGCGACGGTCTATTGCACGGCGATGATCTATGCCTCCTTGCGGACCGTCGAAGCCTGGCACTCGCCGCTCACGCCGGCCGCCTTCCTGGCCTTTGCCGCTGCCGGCGGCGCGGTGCTGGCGACGTTTTTCGCCGCGCTCGGCGCTGGCGATACCGGGCCGCTCGCCGCACTCGCGCTGGGTCTGCTCGTCGTCGCCTGGGCTACGAAACTCGTCTGGCGCCGGCGCCTGGGCGCGCTGACATCGGCCTCGACGCCGGAGACCGCGACCGGGCTCGGCGCGCTCGGTCGGGTGCGTCTGCTCGAGCGGCCGCACGGCACGGAAAACTATCTGACCCGCGAGATGGGGTTTCGCATCGCCCGCAAACATGCCCGCAAACTGGTCGCCATCGCCTTCGGTCTCGGCGGCGGGGTGCCGATCGTGCTGCTCGCGGCCTCGGCCCTTTTCGCGGCCGAGGGCGGCCTCGGCTGGCCGGTTTTCACCTTTTTGGCGCTTTTGGCCTATGCCGGCGGGCTGCTGGTGGAGCGCTGGCTGTTTTTCGCCGAGGCGCGGCACAGCGTGATGAACTATTACGGCGGCTGAGCGGGCCGGGGCGCGATCTTCTAAAAAAACTGGCGGATCTTCTTGCCGGCCTTGATCATGCGCAGCGGATTGATAGCGCTGCCCTTGCGCCTGACCTCGTAGTGCAGGTGGGGGCCGGTCGAGCGGCCGGAACTGCCGACCTTGCCGACGACGGCGCCGCTTTCGATCTTTTCGCCCTTGCGCACAAGCAGCTTGCTCATATGCGCGTAGCGTGTGGTCAGGCCGTCGCCGTGATCGATCTCCACCATGCGCCCATAGCCGCCGTTCCAGCCCGCCTTCACGACCACGCCGGCGCCGGCGGCGCGCACCGGATGGCCGGTGCGGGCGCGGAAATCCATGCCGCTGTGATGGGCCGGCCTGCCCAGGAGCGGATCCTTGCGCACGCCGAAGCCGCTGGTGACGGGCTGGCCCGGAACCGGGTTGGCGATCGGGAACCGCTTGGCCGCGGCCTTGATGGCGTCGAGCGTGTTGAGCGCCTCGTCGAGCTCGATCACTTCGGCCTCGAACGCGGCCGGGGCCTCGAGCGCGACCAACGGACCGCCGACATCCTTTTCGCCGTAGCTGGCGTCGAGCGAAAGCCCTGCGGATTTGAGCGCCGCGGAAATCGATTCGGCCGTCTGGTAGGCGTTTTCGGTCAGGTCGCGCAGGCGGGTGATCTGCTGGGTTTCGATCCGGCGCAGCGACTGGTTGATCTGAACGAAAATCCGGTCCGCTTCGTCGGCCACCGAGCCGGTCGTCACCGGATCGGGTGCGGCAGCGGCGAAGCCGTCGAGCACGGCGGCGGCCGCGGTTTTGGGAGGCGTTGCGGCATAGCCCGTCATCGTCGACAGATCGGCGCGCAGATCGGGTTTTTGCGACGGCAACGGCGCGTTCTTGGGAAGGCGCCCGCCGTTGGCCCGTTCGAGCAGGGGACGCAGCCTTCCGTCGCGGGCTGTAAGCTCGGCCTGGCGCCCGAGAAGCTCGGCAACCTTGTTTTCCATCAATTGCTGATCGAGCAATTGCCGGCTCGTGATCCGGTCGACCTGCGCGCGCAGGGCCGAAATCCGATCTTCATAAGCCTGTTGCAGGCGGGCCTGACGCGCGACCGTGGCGCCGATCAGGTCGTCGCGCAGGACCAGGTAAGAGGTGGCGAGCAGATAGCCGATGGCGAAGGCGGCGACGACCGAGCCGGCGAGCGCGGCCACCCACGGCCG
Organism: Nitratireductor sp. StC3; assembly: GCF_003015025.1. Classification (NCBI taxonomy): domain Bacteria; kingdom Pseudomonadati; phylum Pseudomonadota; class Alphaproteobacteria; order Hyphomicrobiales; family Phyllobacteriaceae; genus Nitratireductor; species Nitratireductor sp. StC3. The sequence continues at coordinate 309,548 of NZ_PYBP01000005.1, forward strand.
GACGGTAAAATGGCGTATCTGGTCGCCACGGGCGATGATGACGGTATGCGGTTCGGTGCGTTTGCCGAAAACCGGGGGCGTGCGTGCTTCTGCCACTGATACAAAATCCAGACTGCGCTCAAACTCCGCGAACAAGTACACATTATTAGGGTTAACAAACGTTTGCCCGGCCGCCCGCAGGCGGTCGAAATCCGACGATCGGCCTCCGCGCCGCGCCCGAAGTCCGTTCAGGCGTTCGAGGTCGCCGTCAGCGAGCGGTAAAACAGCGGCGTGAGGCCGGCTTCGGCGCGGGCACGGTCGTTGAAGGGGGGCTTGAGGTCGCCGCGAAAATTGGCCCGCACGAGTTCGCGGAAACGCCGGGCGGGGTCGGTGCGCTCGCGCGCGCAGTAGAACCGGAACCATTTGGCGCCGATCGCGACGTGTTTCTTCTCGTCGGTATAGATGATGTCGAGGATGGCGGCCGTCTCGTCGTCGCCGGTCTCCGTCATCTTGTCGATCAGCGACGGGGTGACGTCGAGCCCGCGCGCCTCCAGAATCAGCGGCACCACCGCCAGCCTCGCATAGAGATCGTTGCGGGTCTGGTGGGCGGCTTCCCAAAGACCCCCATGCGCCGGCAGGTCGCCATAGTCTGCGCCCAGGGCGCGCAGCCGCGCGCGCAACAGCGAGAAATGCTTGGCTTCCTCGAAGGCGACCTGCATCCAGCCGTCGAAAAAGCTCGCCGGCGGGCGCTCGGGCGCGAAACGGGCGACGATGTCGAGCGCCAGATCGATGGCGTTGAGCTCGATATGGGCGAGCGCGTGGAGCAGGGCGATGCGCCCGCGCAGGCTGTGCAGCGAACGCCTGGCGACCTTGCGGGGATCGACCAGCGCGGGTCTGTCCGGCCGACCCGGGCGATCGGGAACCGGCGGGTCGCCCGGACGCATGAGGGAGATGGTGCGATCCTTCCAGCGCGCGTACACGGCACGCACGATCGCCACCTTGCGGTCGAGATCGGCCGCGGCCACGGCCTCCACGCAGCCGGCGCGCAGACTGTCGGGCCGGTGTTCGGCCGAAGCCGTCGCCATCGCGGCCGGCGCGCTCACAGCGCTTGCGTGGCCTCGAGCACCTCGGCGGCGTGATTGGCGACCTTGACCTTGTTCCAGACCCGCGCGACGCGCCCGTCCTTGTCGATCAGGATCGTCGTGCGTTCCACGCCCATGAACTTGCGCCCATACATGCTCTTTTCGACCCACACGCCATAATCCTGGATCGCGCTCTTGTCCTCGTCGGCGACGAGAACGACCGAAAGTCCGTGCTTTGCCTTGAATTTGTCATGACTTTTTGCGCTATCCGGCGATATCCCGATGACGGTGGCGCCGGCTTTCTCGAATTCGGGCAGAAGCGCGGAAAAGTCCTTTCCTTCCGTTGTGCAGCCGCTCGTGTCGTCCTTCGGGTAGAAATAGACAATGACAGGCTTTCCACGCAGGTCCGAAAGCTTGAGCGAGCCGCCGCCGTCGCGCGGCAAATCGAAGTCGGGTGCCTGCTGACCGATTTCTGGCTGAGCCATGGGCTTGTCCTTTCTTTCTCGGTGACCGGGTTCGCGAAGGCCATATAATGCAATTCATGGATTCGTCCATGCCAACAGGGCGAGCACGGTCGTCGAGGTGAGCAAGGGCACCGAAAAACACCATTGGGTCCGGTTTCGGCGCGAGGATATCCGCGCGCTCGATTCGCTGCCGTCGGCGGCTTCGCACGAAGCGGCGCCGCGCCGGGCACGCCATGTCGTGCCGCGCTGGGTCGTGGCGGGACTGGCCGCGATCTGCCTGCTCGTGGCGGCGGCGCTGGGCGGGTTTTATCTCGCCGGCACAATGGGGCTGGGCTCGGAGCGGTTGCGCAACGAGGCGCAAGCCGCGCTGTCGTCGGCGTTGGGCGTTCCGGTCGCGCTGACATCGGGGCCGGCGCGGTTTTCGCTGAGCGGCGGCCGCTTCATCGCGCTGGAGGTTCCCGAGGTTCGCGTGTCGGCTGCGGCGCAGCAGGCCAGTTTCGCCGATATCGGCGCTTTGCGTCTGGGGCTCGATCTGGGCGCATTGGTCAACGGGCGTCTGGCCATAGACCGGATCGAACTCGATCGTGCCAGGATCGCGCCGGGTGCCATGCCCGGCGGCGGCGAGGGCGATCTCGTCGGCCAGGTGAGGAATGCGCACGGGCTGATCGATCCCGACCGGGTGCTGGCGCTGGTCTTTTCCGCGGTCGAGCAGGCGCTGGATGTGCTGGGAGCGCGTTCGACGCGCCTGATATCGCTGCGCGATGTGGAGATCGCGCTGGATGACGGCCACGCCGTCGTCGTTCGCAGCGCCGAACTGACCGGGGAGAAGCCGGAAACGGTCGAGATCGAGGGCGAACTGGTCGTGGCGGGCCGGCCGCTCGCGGTTTCGGCGGCGGCCTCGCGGACCGCCGGAGACCGGCCCGGGCTCGATTTCCGGCTGCGGGCCGAGATCGCACCGTTGCCGCGTGCGGAACACACCACGCAGGAGCCGCCGCTGGTGGCGGGAAGCGGCGTCGTGACGTTCAAGGGCACGCGCTCGGCGCTCGGCGGCCCCGATCGTCTGGAGATCGGTCTGCAGAGCGACGATCTGGTGGTCTCGGTTCCCGACAGCGCCCCGGTTGCCGGCACGGTCGACCTCGCGGCGGCCCTGGTCGCGGGAACGGGCAAGGTCGAGTTCGGCCGGATCGACGTGCGTACCGGACGGTCGCGGTTTTTGTTCAACGGCGCGGCCGGGCCGGTGCCGGATCCGAAACCCGGCAGCGAGCCGGCTTATCGTTACGAATTCGTCAGCGACCAGTCGCGCGCGGCCGTGGCCGACGTCTCGGAGCCGAGCCTGACATTCCTTGCCCGGCTCGCCGGGCGCTACCGTCCCAAGATCGGCCTGCTGACGGCGTCCGAGATCGGGGTGCGTACCGGGCGTGGAGAGCTGTTCGCGCGCGCCTCGATGCGGCTTTTCGCCGACAAGGCGCCGTCGATCGTGTTTGCCATGGACGTGCCGTCGATGCCGGTCGCCCATGCCAAGCAATTGTGGCCGACCGAAACGGCGCCGGGCGCGCGGGCCTGGGTGATCGCCAACGTGTTCGGTGGGATGATCGTCGACAGCCACGTGCGGCTGAAGGTCGAGGCGGACCGGCTGGGCAACGGCGTCGCGCTGTCGGGCGAGGAGGTGAACGGACGTTTCCGCATCGAGGATACGCGCTTCGACATCACCGGCGAACTGCCGCCGGTGCGCGATGCGTTCGGCACGGTCGAGTTTCGCGGCAATGCGGTCGATATCGTGCTCGATTCGGGCACCGTGTTCATGCCGACCGGACGTACCGTTGCGGCCAGCAACGGGACGTTTGCGATCGAAGACGCCGGCGTTCACCCTTTGATCGGCACGATGCAGATCGACGTTGCCGGCAATGCCCCGTCGATCGTTGAGTTCGCCTCCTACAAGCCGATCGACGCCATGCGCCATTTGCGCTTCGAGCCGACGGATTTTTCCGGTGATGTCAGCGGACAGGTCTGGGCGGAAATCCCGCTGCAGGAGGACGTCCCGATCGAAAGTCTCGATTGGAAAGTGTCGCTCGACTATCAGGACCTGGCCCTGGCCGAGCCGCTTGACGGTCAGGTGGTGACCGACGCGCAGGGGTCGATCGTGGTCGATCCGCAAAAGGCCGTCATCGATGCCCAGGCGCGCCTCAACGGGCTGGCCGCGACAATCAGCATGACCGAGCCGCTCGACAGCACCGCGCCGGGGCGCGCCCGCGACATCACGCTCGTCCTCGACGATGCCGGCCGCGACAAGATCGCGCCGGAACTCAACGAGATGCTTTCGGGTCCGGTCAGCCTCGACGTGTCGGTGGAAGAGGGCGGGGCGCAGCGGATCGTTGCCGACCTGACCAAGGCGCGGCTGCGCTTTCCCTGGGTGGGCTGGAGCAAGGGGGCCGGCGTGCCGGCCGAGGCGAGTTTCGTGCTCGAGGCTGACGGCGCCTCGACGCGGCTGTCGGATTTCCATCTTACCGGCAAGAGTTTTGCCGTAGACGGGGAGGTTGTGCTCGAAAACGGCAGCCTGGCGCGGGCCGAGTTCGGCAAGGTCGCGCTCAATCGCGGCGACCAGGTCGCGCTGACCATCGCGCGCAGGGCCGGCCGCTACGACATCGCCATCAACGGCAAGGCCTTCGACGCGCGCTCCGTCATCAAGCTCTACCTGTCCGACACCGAGCAGGCCGAGGAGAGCGTGGAATCGATTCCCGTCTCGCTGAAGGCATCGGTGGAGCGGGTGACGGGGTTTGGCGAGGAGGTGCTGTCGGCGGTGTCGATCAGCCTGGCCGGCACCGGCACCGATGTCGGCATGTTAAGGATGGAGGCGCGTTCGTCGAAAGGCGGCAAGATCGCGATCGTCAACGGCACCGATGCCGGTGGCCGCACCGTCACCATGGAATCGGGCGATGCCGGCGCGGTGCTGCGGTTCCTGAATATCTACGAGTACATGCAGGGCGGGACGATCGACCTGGCGCTGGCCGCGCAGGGCAAGGGGCCGCTCAAGGGCCAGGTCGACGCGCGCGAGTTCTGGATCGTCAACGAACCCAAGCTGCGCTCGCTGGTGGCGACCGCGCCGCCGGAGGGCGACGGCCGCAGCCTCAACGAGGCCGTGCGCCGCGACATCGACGTGTCGAAGGCGCGTTTCGACCGCGGCTACGCGACGGTGGAAAAGGGCGACGGCTATCTGTCGATCGCCCGCGGCATCCTGCGCGGGCCGGTGATCGGCGCCACCTTCCGCGGCGCGCTCTACGACAGCAAGGGCAATATCGGCATCGCCGGCACCTTCATGCCCGCCTACGGCTTCAACCGGCTGTTCGCCGAGATCCCGCTTCTGGGCCAGATCCTCGGCAATGGCCGCGACCGCGGCCTGATCGGCATCACCTTCAAACTGTCGGGCAACGCCAAGTCGCCCCAGCTTCAGGTCAATCCGATCTCGGTGATCGCGCCCGGGATTTTCCGCTCGATCTTCGAATTCCGGTAAGACGGCCCGCCGCGCGGGCGCGTCCGCTTAAAGCGGACGCACGAGCACGTGTTTCTTGCGGCCGAGCGACAATTTGACGACGCCGTCGCGCAGATCGGCCTCGCCGACGACGCGGCGCTCGTCTGAGACGGGCTCGTCGTTGACCTTGACCGCGCCGCCCTTGACGTGACGCCTTGCCTCGCCGTTCGAGCCCGCCAGCCCCGCCTTGACCAGCAGGCTGAGAAGCCCGCTGCCGTCGCCGAGCGCGGCGGCGTCGATCTCGATCGTCGGCAGGGTTGCGGCCAGCGCGCCTTCCTCGAAGGTCTTGCGCGCGGTCTCTGCCGCCGTCTCGGCGGCGTCGCGACCATGCAGCATCGCGGTGACCTCGGTCGCCAGGATCTTCTTGGCCTCGTTGATCTCCGCGCCGCCAAGCGCTTGCAGCCGCGCGATCTCGTCGAGCGGCAGCGTCGTGTAGAGTTTTAGGAAACGGCCGACATCGGCGTCCTCGGTGTTGCGCCAGTACTGCCAGAACTCGTAGGCGCCCAGCATGTCGGGATTGAGCCACACCGCGCCGTCGGCGCTCTTGCCCATCTTGGCGCCGGACGCGGTGGTCAAAAGCGGCGAGGTCAGCGCGTAGAGCTGCGGCGTGCCCATGCGGTGGCCGAGATCGATGCCGTTGATGATGTTGCCCCACTGGTCGGAGCCGCCCATCTGCAGGCGGCAGCCGAAGCGCCGGTTCAGTTCCACGTAGTCATAGGCCTGGAGGATCATGTAGTTGAATTCCAGGAACGACAGTGACTGCTCGCGGTCGAGGCGGGTCTTGACCGAATCGAACGCCAGCATGCGGTTGACGGAGAAATGCCGGCCGACATCGCGCAGGAATTCGACATAGTTGATGTCGAGCAGCCAGTCGGCATTGTCGACCATCATGGCGTCGCGCGGGCCCTCGCCGAAGGTCAGGTAGTTGGCGAACACCTTCTTGATGCCGGCGATGTTGTCGGCGATCGTCTCCGGCGTCATCAGCTTGCGCGCCTCGTCCTTGAACGAGGGGTCGCCGATCATGCCGGTGCCGCCGCCCATCAGGGCGATCGGACGGTGGCCGGTCTTCTGCATCCAGTGCAGCATCATGATCTGGATCAGGCCGCCGGCATGCAGGCTGGGCGCCGTCGGATCGAAGCCGATATAGGCCGTCACGGTTTCTGTCGCGAACAGGTCGTCGAGGCCGGTTTCATCGGAAATCTGGTGGATGAAACCGCGCTCGGACAGCGTGCGCAGGAAATCGGATCGGAAGGCGGACATTTTTCTGACTTTCGGTGACGTGGAAAATGCCCGGCGCGCGGCCGTGGCAATCGAGACGATGCGGCTTTAGCATCGCTTGCGGCAGAATCACAAGAAAGTTGGGATCGCACGGGAAAGGCGGCGCGCCATGAAGAAGATTTGCGTGCTCGGCCTGATGAGCGGCACGTCGATGGACGGGATCGACCTGGCGCTGGTCGAGACCGACGGGGCCGCGACGGTGCGCCGGGGCGCCGCGCATTTCGTTGCCTATGAGGCCGGGTTCCGGCGCCGGCTCGAGGCGACGCTGGAAACGGCGCGCTCGATCGAGGCTCGGGACGAGCGGCCGGGCGATCTCGCCGCGCTCGAGCGCGAGATCACGATGCGCCATGCCGTCGCCGTCAGGGCGTTCGTCGACGCCCTGACGAAATCGGGGCCGACACCGACGCTGATCGGCTTTCACGGCCAGACGGTGCTGCACCGGCCCGAACGGGCGCTGACGGTGCAACTGGGCGACGGCGCCCTGCTGGCGCGGGAGACGGGCCTTCCGGTGGTGTTCGACATGCGCGCCAACGACATGGCGCAGGGCGGCCAGGGCGCGCCGCTGGTGCCGGCCTATCATGCCGCGCTCGCCCGGGCGCTTCCGGCCGAGTTCGCCGGCCGGCTGCCGGTGGCGTTCGTCAATATTGGCGGCATCGCCAATATCAGCGTCGTGCCGGAACGCGGCGACCCCATCGCCTTCGACACCGGCCCGGGCAACGCCCTGATCGACCAGTGGGTGGCGGGCGAGGGCGGGGTGCCGTTCGACGCCGACGGCATGATCGCCTCGGAGGGCCGGGTGCGGGCGTCGGTGGTGACGGCCTATCTCGCCAATCCGTGGTTCGCGCGCACGGGCGCGAAGTCGCTCGACCGGGCCGATTTCACGCTCGAACCGGTGCACGGGCTGGAACTCGCCGACGGCGCGCGCACGCTGGCGGCGGTGTCGGCGGCGGCGATCATGAAGGCGGTCGATGTCCTGCCCGAGGCGCCGCGTTTGTGGATCTTGTGCGGCGGCGGCCGCAAAAACCCGCATATCGTGGCCGATCTGCGCGAGGAGGCGCAACGGCGCGGCGCGGGGCGCGTGATCCTGGCCGAGGATGCGGGGCTCGACGGCGACGCGATGGAGGCGGAGGCCTGGGCCTATCTCGCCGCGCGCTCGCGCGCCGGTCTGCCGCTCACCTGGCCGACGACCACGGGTTGCCGCGAACCGGCGACCGGCGGAGTTTTTGCTCGCCCCTGAACGGCTCTATAGCGTTCCAGGCGAAGTGGAAGCCGGTTCGCCGTTCGGAAACGCGTCAAAACAATAAGGTGGAGCCGGTCTGCGAATCCGTGAAAAGCAGAACGGCTTTAGCGCGCGCGTCAGCCCGCGCGGGTATAGGCATGGATCGACCCGTGCAGGACGTCAGGCCGGTTTTCGCGAAAATGCGCCGGCCCACGCATCCCGCACGCGGCCTATCTCAGCCGCTTCGGGCGCGGTTCGGCCAATTCGCCGGCGAGGCGCCGGTCGAGATAGTCCGAGCAGTCGGCGATCAGTTCGTCGGCGTGGCTGGTGAAGAAATGGTTGGCGCCTTCCAGCGTCTTTTGGGTGATGGTGATGCCCTTTTGGGTGTGCAGCTTGTCGACCAGCGTCTGCACGTCCTTGGGCGGCGCCACCTTGTCGGCATCGCCGTGGATGATGAGACCCGACGACGGGCACGGCGCCAGGAAGGAGAAATCATAGATGTTGGGCTGCGGCGCGATCGAGATGAAACCCTCGATCTCGGGACGGCGCATCAGCAATTGCATGCCGATCCAGGCGCCGAAGGAATAGCCGGCCACCCAGCAATTCTTCGAATCGGGATGCAGCGACTGCACCCAGTCGAGCGCGGCCGCCGCGTCCGACAACTCCCCCGTGCCGTGGTCGAACTGGCCCTGGCTGCGGCCGATTCCGCGGAAATTGAAACGCAAGGTGGTGAAGTCGCGCTTCTGGAACATGTAAAACAGATCGTAGACGATCTTGTTGTTCATCGTGCCGCCGAATTGCGGGTGCGGATGCAGCACCAGGGCGATCGGGGCGTTTTTTTCCTTTGACGGCTGGTAGCGGCCTTCCAGGCGGCCATCCGGTCCGGCAAAAATCACTTCGGGCATGAATACTCCACAAACCGTCCGCTCTGGACGTCATTCGGCGCCGGTGCGACCTTGACGCGGGGCCGACGCCTCCATAGAAGCTAGTTTAGAACCGTTCCAAACTTGGCGAAATACCGTCAATCTGGCAAGGCGGGTAGATAGGACGGGTCGTGACGCAATTTCAAGGAAATTGCGCGCGGCACCACGAAATCGGAAAGCGGGATCGAACCGGCAGGCATGCACGCTCAGCGCGCCTATCTCGACTACAACGCCAGCGCGCCGCTTCTGGAGACGGCGCGCGCGGCGATGCTTGCGGCGCTGGACGCCGGCGGCAACGCCTCTTCGGTGCACGCCGAGGGCCGCGCCGCGCGCCGCCTGATCGAGGAGGCCCGCGGCGTGGTCGCCGCGCTGGTCGGCGGGGTTGCCGAGCACGTCGTTTTCACCTCCGGAGCGAGCGAGGCGGCCTCGATGCTGACGTCGCCCGACTGGCGCATGGGACGCGCGCCACTGCGTCTGGAGCGGCTGTTCGTGGCGGCGAGCGACCATCCATGCCTGCTCGACGGCGGGCGTTTCGCGCCCGAAAACGTCCATCGTCTGCCGGTAGGTCGCGACGGCCTGCTCGATCCGGAGACGGTGCGGGCCGTGCTCGCGAAAAACGCGATTGCCGGCAAAAGCCTGGTGGCGATCCACGCTGCCAACAACGAGACCGGCGTGATCCAGCCGATTGCGGAGATTGCCAGCGTCGCCAAGCAGGCGGGAGCCTTGTTCGCGCTCGACGCTGTCCAGGCCGCGGGGCGCATTCCGCTCGACATCGCCGATCTCGGGGCCGATTTCCTGATCCTGTCGGCCCACAAGATCGGTGGCCCCAAGGGCGCCGGCGCCCTGGTGGCGGCGTCCGGGCTGGTGATGCCCGAGCCGCTGGTGCGCGGCGGCGGCCAGGAAAAGGGCCATCGCGGCGGAACCGAGAACGTCGCCGCGATCGCCGGCTTCGGCGCCGCCGCGCGCGAAGCCGCGCGGGCCGTGGACCTGATGGACGGCGTGCGCGCCTTGCGCGACGAGGCCGAACGGGCGATCCGCGAGATCGCGCCGCACGCGACGATTTTCGGCGCCGCGGCACCGCGCCTGGCCAATACGAGTTTTTTTGCCGTGCCGGGACTGAAGGCCGAAACCGCGCAGATCGGCTTCGATCTCGCCGGGATCGCGCTGTCGGCGGGATCGGCCTGTTCGTCGGGAAAGGTCGGTCCGAGCCATGTGCTGGCGGCGATGGGCCATGGCGAGGAGGCGTCGGCCCTCAGGCTGTCGCTCGGTCTGGCGACCGAGGTCGGCGACATCGAACGGTTTGCCACCGCCTTGCGCGGCATCGTCGCGCGCGGGGCGGGGCAGGACATTAGAGCTGCCTGACATGCGGACAAACTTGCCCGAAAATGTCAGGAAAAAGTGTCGCTATGGCCGGAAACCGGCTTTTGCCGGGTGATTTTCTCGGCAATAGGCACTACATGAGGCATACGCCGCGTGCGGTGCCATAGTTTGAAGACTGCCGGGCCTTGAACCCGGCGAGGATGGAGAACGCCGATGCCTGCCGTGCAGGAAACGATCGAGCAGGTCCGCAATATCGATGTGGACCAGTACAAATATGGTTTCGAGACGCTCATCGAGACCGACAAGGCGCCGAAGGGCCTCAACGAGGACATTATCCGGCTGATCTCGGCCAAGAAGGACGAGCCGGAATGGATGCTGGAGTGGCGCCTGGAAGCGTTTCGACGCTGGAAGACGATGAGCGAGCCCACCTGGGCGCGGGTTTCCTATCCCGAGATCGATTTTCAGGACATTCACTATTACGCCGCGCCAAAGAGCACGGCCGGTCCGACCTCGCTCGACGAGGTCGACCCGGAATTGCTGCGCACCTATGAAAAGCTCGGCATTCCCCTCAAGGAGCAGGAAATCCTGGCCGGCGTGCGCAAGCAGGGCGAGCCGTCCGAACTCGACGTGATCGACGGCAATGGCGGACGAAAAGTCGCCGTCGACGCGGTGTTCGATTCGGTTTCGGTGGTCACGACCTTCAAGAAGGAGCTGGCGGCGGCCGGCGTGATCTTCTGCTCGATTTCCGAAGCGATCCGCGAGCATCCCGACCTGGTGCGCAAATATCTCGGCACGGTGGTGCCGACCAGCGACAATTATTACGCTACCCTCAATACGGCCGTCTTCACCGACGGGTCGTTCGTCTACGTCCCCAAGGGCGTGCGCTGCCCGATGGAGCTGTCGACCTATTTCCGCATCAACGAAAAGAACACCGGCCAGTTCGAACGCACGCTGATCATCGCCGAGGAGGGCGCTTATGTGTCCTACCTGGAAGGCTGCACGGCGCCGCAGCGCGACGAGAACCAGCTCCACGCGGCCGTGGTTGAACTGATCGCGCTCGACGACGCGGAGATCAAATATTCGACGGTGCAGAACTGGTACCCGGGCGACAAGGACGGCAAGGGCGGCATCTACAATTTCGTCACCAAGCGGGGCGACTGCCGCGGCAGGAATTCCAAGATTTCGTGGACCCAGGTCGAAACCGGCTCGGCGATCACCTGGAAATATCCCTCCTGCATCCTGCGCGGCGACAATTCGCAGGGCGAGTTCTATTCGATCGCGGTCTCCAACGACCACCAGCAGATCGATTCGGGCACCAAGATGCTGCATCTGGGCAAGAACACGGTGTCGCGCATCATCTCCAAGGGCATCTCGGCGGGCAAGTCCAACAACACCTATCGCGGCCAGGTGTCGGTACACCGCAAGGCGACCAACGCGCGCAATTTCACCAATTGCGACTCGCTGCTGATCGGCAACGATTGCGGCGCGCACACGGTGCCCTACATCGAGGCCAAGAACGCCACCGCCAAGCTCGAGCACGAGGCGACGACGTCGAAAATCTCGGAAGACCAGCTGTTTTACGTCATGCAGCGCGGCATCCCGGAGGAGGAGGCGATCGCGCTGATCGTCAACGGCTTCGTCAAGGAGGTCATCCAGGAATTGCCGATGGAATTCGCCGTCGAGGCCCAGAAGCTGATCGGCATCTCGCTGGAAGGCAGCGTGGGGTGATCGCGGCCGGTGGTCCGCAAGGGATGAGCGCGCGCCCGGGGCGCGGTTGAAACAATTCGAAACGAGACGAAAATGCTTGAGATCAAGAACCTTCACGCCCGCGTCGCCGAAACCGGCACCGAGATCATTCGCGGGCTCGACCTGACCGTGAAGGCGGGCGAGGTCGCCGCGATCATGGGCCCGAACGGGTCGGGCAAGTCGACGCTGTCCTACATTCTGGCCGGCCGGCCCGACTACGAGGTCACCGAGGGCGATATCCTTTATGACGGCCAGTCGATCCTGGAGATGGACCCGGCCGAGCGCGCGGCCGCCGGCGTCTTTCTGGCGTTCCAGTATCCGATGGAGATACCCGGTGTCGCGACGATGGAGTTCCTAAAGGTCGCGATCAACTCGCAGCGCCGCGCCCGCGGCGATGCGGAGCTGAAGATTCCCGACCTTTTGAAGAAGGTCAAGGAAGCGGCCGGCACGCTCGAAATGGACATGGCCATGCTCAAGCGGCCGCTCAATGTCGGGTTTTCCGGCGGCGAGAAGAAGCGCGCCGAGATTCTACAGATGATGCTTCTCGAGCCGAAACTGTGCGTGCTGGACGAGACCGATTCGGGCCTCGACATCGACGCGCTCAAGATCGTCGCCGACGGCGTCAACGCGCTGCGTTCGCCCGAGCGCGCGATGGTCGTCATCACCCACTATCAGCGTCTTCTGGACTATATCGTGCCGGACACGGTGCACGTGCTGTCGCGCGGTCGGGTGGTGAAGTCCGGCGACAAGGGATTGGCGCTGGAACTCGAGAAGAACGGGTACGCCGGTATTGTCGGCGAGGCGGCGTAGGTGTCTGTGATGAACCTTCATGCCACCCCGCAAATGACCGCGGCCGAACAGGCCCTGGTCGATACTTACGGCCAGCTTTTTTCCGACCTGCCCGGCGACACCGCCGTCGTCGTCAGGCGCGATGAGGCGGTGGAGGCGCTGAAGTCGGGCCTGCCGACGCGCCGTGTCGAGGCCTGGCACTACACCGATCTGCGCCGCCTCCTGAGCGCGGTGCCGGCCTTCGATCCCGCCCTGCAGGCCAAGGAGCAGCCGGCGCTGGTGAGCGGGGCGACCGTGCTGCCGGTTCTGTCCGGCAGGGCCGCGTCGGTGCCCCGCGTCGACGGCGTCGCCATCCAGCGCGTTTTCGACCGGCTGAGCGACGGCAGCATCGCCCCGCAGCTTTTCGACGGCGACGCGGTCGACGCGATCGGGGCGATCAACACCGCCTTTGTCGGCGACGGCTACGCGCTCGATATCGCCGAGGGCGCGGAGATCGCCAAGCCGATCGAAGTGCAGAACCTGCACGAGGGCGGCCAGGCGCATGTGCGCTTTGCCGCGCGCGCCGGCCGCAACTCCCGCGCCACGATCGTGGAACGCCAGACCGGCGCCGGCGAGGCGCTGGTTTCGGCGGTCAGCCACATCACCGTCGAGGACGGCGCCGACCTGACCTGGATCATCCTCCAGGAACAGCCGGACGAGGCGACTTTTCTCGGCCAGACCAATATCGAAATCGGCGCGGACGCCAAGCTCACGCTTTTCTTCATGAATGCCGGCGGCAGGCTGGTACGCCAGGAAGTCAAGGTCGCGGTCGCGGGTGAGGGGTCCGAATTCGTCCTGCGCGGGGTGAACCTTTTGGCGGGCGAGACCCATTGCGACGTGACCATGGTACTCGACCATGAAGCGGCCAACACGGTGTCGACCGAAGTGATACGCAACGTCGTCACGGACAAGGCCAAGGGCGTGTTCCAGGGCCAGATCCGCGTCGCGCGCGACGCGCAGAAGACCGACGCCAAGATGGCCTGCAACACCCTGCTTCTGACGGATGAAGGCGAGTTTTCGGCCAAGCCGGAACTGGAGATTTTCGCCGACGACGTGGCCTGCGGGCACGGCGCGACGGTGACGGAGATCGACCAGGGCCATCTGTTTTACCTGATGGCGCGCGGCATCGACGAAAAGACCGCGCGCGGATTGCTGGTGCGGGCCTTTCTGGCCGAGGTGATCGAGGACCTGGACAACGAGGCGCTGGTCGAGGCGCTGGAGGAAAAGCTGACGGCGTGGTTCGCCACGCATGGCTAGCGCCGGGCGAAGCGGGGCGGCCACGGCGGTTTACGCCGGCCTTGCCGGCATGAGCGGTCCGCAGCCGGCCTGTGGGCCAAGCAATCGGGAGTAGCAGGACCATGGACCAGAAAGTCGATTCCGCTCCCTACGACGTCGAGGCGATCCGCCGCGACTTTCCCATCCTCGCGCGCGAGGTCTACGGCAAGCCGCTGGTCTATCTCGACAATGGCGCCTCGGCGCAAAAGCCGCAGGCCGTGCTCGACGCGATCGCCCACACCTATGGCGCCGAATACGCCAATGTGCATCGCGGCCTGCATTTTCTGTCCAATGCGGCGACCGACGCCTATGAGAAGGCGCGCGAGACGGTGCGCGGCTTCGTCAACGCGGCGAGCGTCGACGAGATCGTCTTCACCAAGAACGCGACCGAGGCGATCAACACCATCGCCTATGGCTGGGGCATGCCGCATATCGGCGAGGGCGACGAGATCGTCCTGTCGATCATGGAACACCACTCCAATATCGTGCCGTGGCATTTCATCCGCGAACGCCAGGGCGCGAAACTGGTATGGGCTCCCGTCGACGAGGAGGGGGTGTTTCATCTCGACGCGTTCGAAAAATGCCTGACCGAGCGCACCAAGCTGGTCGCGATCACCCACATGTCGAACGTGCTCGGCACGGTGGTGCCGATCCGCGAGATCTGCCGCATCGCGCATGAGCGCGGCATCAAGGTTCTGGTCGACGGCAGCCAGGCGGCCGTGCACATGCCGGTCGACGTCCAGGAGCTGGGCTGCGACTTCTATGTGTTTACCGGCCACAAGCTCTACGGTCCCTCCGGCATCGGCGTGCTCTACGGCCGCATGGAGGCGCTGGAGGCGACGATCCCGTTCCAGGGCGGCGGCGAGATGATCGAGGACGTGGCGATGGAGGGCGTGACCTACAACCACCCGCCGCATCGCTTCGAGGCCGGAACGCCGCCGATCGCCCAGGCGATCGGGCTTGGCGCGGCGATCGACTATGTCGAATCGATCGGCCGGGCGCGCATCGCCGCCTACGAGGCCGAGCTGCGCGACTATGCCCAGGAGCGTCTGCGCGGGGTGAATGCGCTGCGCATTCTGGGCAATGCGCCGGACAAGGGGGCGATTATCTCCTTCGAGCTGGCAGGCATTCACGCCCATGACGTGTCGATGGTGATCGACCGCGCCGGGGTGGCGGTCAGGGCCGGCACTCATTGCGCCCAGCCGCTGTTGAAGCGGTTCGGCGTGACCTCCACATGCAGGGCGTCCTTCGGCCTCTACAACACCCGGGCCGAGGTCGACGCCCTGGTCGAGGCGCTGGAAAAGGCGCGGACATTTTTCGGATGAACGAGATGAGCGACGACACCACCACACAGCAGGCCGAACCGGTGCCGGCACAGGCCTCGGCCCTTCCGCAGGACGAGCTGGCGCGGCTGACCGACGACATCATCGCCGCGATCAAGACCGTCTACGATCCCGAGATTCCGGCCGACATCTACGAACTCGGCCTGATCTACAAGATCGACATCGAGGACGACCGCTCGGTCAAGATCGAGATGACGCTGACGGCGCCTGGCTGTCCGGTCGCCGGCGAGATGCCGGGCTGGGTGGAAAACGCGGTCGGCACCGTGGAGGGCGTGTCCGGCGTCGAGGTCAGCATGGTGTTCGACCCGCCCTGGACCCCCGACCGGATGTCGGAAGAAGCCCAGATCGCGGTCGGCTGGTATTGACCGGCGGGTTGCGCACGAGGCGAATCTTCCCCATCTTAAGGTCGGAATCATCATTGGGCGGACCTTGAATCCGCGCGCAATGGAGACAGGATCATGGGCCGGTTTCAGGTCATTTCGATAACGGAGGCGGCGGCCGCGCGGGTGCGCGAGATCGTCGAGAGCCGCGACGGCGCGCAGGGCGTGCGCGTCGGCATCAAGAAGGGTGGCTGTGCCGGCATGGAATATACGGTCGACCTGGTGACCGAGGCCGACCCCAAGGACGACCATGTCGAACACGGCGGCGCGCATGTCTATGTCGCGCCGGAAGCGAGCCTGTTCCTGCTCGGAACGGAAATGGGCTACGAGGTGACGACGCTGCGCTCCGGCTTCACCTTTTCCAATCCCAACCAGTCCTCGGCCTGCGGCTGCGGCGAGTCGGTGGAGCTGAAACCGGCCGACCTCAAGGCGCTGGCCGAGGCGCGCGGAGCCGTCTGAGCGTCGCGTTCACGGTTTTGACGGGCGCTCGCCGCCGGCGGAGCGGGCGGGCGCCGCGATCATGCGGGCATGGCCCCATCTTTGAGGGATAACTGCGTGCCGCCGGCTTTGTTGCGGACCCGACGATGCCGCGAGTCGCCGGCGGGGACCGGCGTTCGCGCAGGCGTTGCGAACGGGGCGTGAACCGGCTTGCGCGGTTCAGACCTTGACTTCGACCTTCATGAAATCGGGCATATCGTCGCCAAAGCCGACCGGCGCGTCGCCGAGATCGTCCTTGCGCGCGCGGCTCCGCTTGTTGTCGCGGGCGCCACCGTCGCCACTGCGGGGCGTGTCGCGGCGATTGGCGTTGTCGGCCTTGATCGCGCGTTTGCGGGCCGTCTTGACGGGCGCGTCCTCGGCCGCTGCCGTTTCGTCGGCGGCGGGTGCCGCCGGCGCCTGAACCTCGGCCGCCTCGGCCTTGCTGCTGCGCGAGCGGCCGCGCGGCTTTTCGCTCTTGGCGGCACGGCTGCCGCGGCCGCGCCGCGGTGCCTCGTCCTCCTCGTCCGCCGACAGGCTCGACAGGTCGCCGTCATGCCATTCGATCGACTGACCGATCAGTTTTTCGATCGCGTCGACATATTTCTTGTCCGCGCGGGTGGCGATCGTAAACGCCTTGCCGGTGCGTCCGGCCCGGCCGGTGCGTCCGATGCGGTGGACATAGTCCTCGGCGTGGATCGGCACGTCGAAATTGAACACATGGCTGACGGCGGGAATGTCGAGCCCGCGCGCGGCCACGTCGGAGGCGACCAGCAGCTTGAGCTTGCCGTCGCGAAAATTGGCCAGCATCGCCATGCGGGCGCGCTGATCCATGTCGCCATGCAGCGCGCCGGCGTCGAATTCGTGCCGGGTCAGCGAGCGAAACAGTTCCGACACGTCCACCTTGCGGTTGCAGAATATGATCGCGTTGGTCAGTTCGTCGCCCTGCTCGCGGATCAGCCGGCGCAGCGTGTCGCGCTTGTCCCAGGCCTTGCCCGGCGACTTCACCAGGCGTTGGCTGACCGTGGTGGCCGTGCTGGCGGCGCGCGCCACCTCGACGCGCACCGGCGCCTGCAGGAACTGCTCGGTCAGCTTGGTGATCTCCGGCGGCATGGTGGCCGAGAAGAACAGCGTCTGGCGCGTGAACGGGATCAGCTTGCAGATGCGTTCGATGTCGGGGATGAAACCCATGTCGAGCATGCGGTCGGCCTCGTCGATGACGAGGATGTCGACCCCGGTCAACAGCAGCTTGCCGCGCTCGAAATGGTCGAGCATCCGACCCGGCGTGGCGATCAGCACATCGGCGCCGCGCTCGAGTTTCTTTTCCTGCTCGTCGAACGACACGCCGCCGATCAGAAGCGCGATGTTGAGCCGGTGGTTCTTGCCGTATTTGACGAAATTCTCCTCGACCTGCGCGGCGAGTTCGCGCGTCGGTTCGAGGATCAGCGTGCGCGGCATGCGCGCCCGGGCGCGGCCCTTCTCGAGCCGGGTGATCATCGGCAGCACGAAGGCCGCGGTCTTGCCGGTTCCCGTCTGGGCAATGCCGAGAATGTCCTTGCCTTCCAGCGCATAGGGAATGGCGCCGGCCTGGATCGGCGTCGGCGTGGTGTAGCCTGCGTCGGTGACTGCGGAGAGGACCTTGGGCGAAAGGCCCAGATCCGCAAAAGTTTTCGCCTGTTCGGCAGTCTGCTCGTTTGATGGCACGATGCTGAAATGTCTTTTTGGCTTGTGTTGCCGGGCACGTCGCACGCGGCAAGCAGGGCACTCAAGCCCGCTTTCTGAAGCTGGCGTTACGTTGCATGGGCCGGAAAGTCAACCGTTTCCCTCCAATATCGCCGCTCCCGCCGCCGCCTGGGCCTCGATTCGGGCGGTTTTTTTCGGTTTGGCGCGTTTCCGCCGGGCATGGCCGGCCAGACCGCCGGGGGCGGTCAGTAGCGGAACTGCTCGGACAGGATACGCTCGTCCCAGCTATGGCTGGCGTCGAACAGGAGGGTGGCGGTCGCGTCGTGCGCCTCGCGCACGGTCACGGAAACGACCGACTTGATCTCGGTATGGTCGGCGACCGCGTTGACGGGGCGTTTTTGCGGCTCCAGCACGTCGAAGCGGACGGTCGAGCGGTTGGGAATCAATGCGCCGCGCCAACGCCGCGGCCGGAAGGCGCTGACCGGGGTCAGGGCCAGAAGCGGCGCTTCCAGCGGCAGGATCGGACCTTGCGCCGACAGGTTGTAGGCTGTCGAGCCGGCCGGCGTCGCGACCATGACGCCGTCGCAGATCAGCTCGTCGAGGCGCACCTTGCCGTCGATCGTGATGCGGATCTTGGCCGCCTGGTAGGATTGGCGCAGCAGCGACACCTCGTTGATGGCGAGCGCGTCGGTCGTGTTGCCGTCCGTGTCGACGGTGTGCATGTGCAGCGGCCGGATGGTTTCGGCGACCGCGTCCTCGATCCGTTCGCGCAGGTCGGTTTCGTGATATTCGTTCATCAAGAAACCGATCGTGCCGCGGTTCATTCCATAGATGCTGCGGCCCGAGCTCATCATCTTGTGCAGGGTCTGGAGCATGAAGCCGTCGCCGCCGAGCGCGACGATGACGTCGGCATCCTCGAGCCGTTCCTGCCCGTAGAGCGAGGACAGGCGGCTGGCGGCTTCGCGCGCATCCGGCGTGTCGGCCGAAATAAAGGCCAGGCTCGGCGGGTTTCCACTCACCTCGATCTCCCTCCATGGGCGCGACACGGCAATGGCGCGCAGGGAGCCGGTTAGCACGCGCCGGGCATCAGGCAAAGCCGGGGGACGGGCGACAAACGCCGCGCGAACCCCTTTACTGGCCGGGGAAATATGGTAACGGACGGGCGTGCCCTTGTAGCTCAGCTGGTAGAGCAGCGGTTTTGTAAACCGAAGGTCGCGGGTTCGATCCCTGCCGGGGGCACCATTTTTCCTGTAGGTCCGTGGCTCGGGCACTGTGGCGTGCGCGGCCGGCGCGGATGGGAACGTTCAGGCGGCGAAAGTCTTTTGCGCCATGCGGCGGATGAAACCGGCGGTGCGCGCCGGCTCGACGAATTGCGGCATGTGGCCGATACCGTCCAGGATCTCCAGATCGAGCCCTTCGACCGCATCGCGCATCGCGAGCCCGTGCACGGCGTGGTCGAGCACCCGGTCGGCGTCGCCGAACAGAATGCCGACCGGCATGGCGAGCGCGCCGTAGCGGGTCTGCTGCGCCGGCATGGCGGTCTGCGCGGCGACGAAATCGGCCGCCGTCGCGGCAAAATGACTCGGCCTGAGGCCGAGATAACCGCCGCCGCCGATCGCGTAATCATCCGGAACCGTCTGCGGGCCGAAGACGAAATCGAGCGTGGCCTCGGCCTGCCTGAGCGCGATCGGGATCGCAACCGTATGGGCAAGCAAGGCGCGCAGGACGGGCGAGGGAATGTCGAGCCCCTTGAAGCCGCTCGGTTTTTCGTCCTGGTGGTGGGTGAGCGGGGCGAGCAGCGCCAGACCGGCGACCTTGTCGGGAAAATCGAGCGCGACGCGCAGGGCGATCGCGCCGCCGAGCGAATGCCCGACCAGCAGCGGCTTTTGCAGCCCGAGCCGGTCGATGAAGGCGGCGATCACCCGGGCCTGGTCGCCGATGTCGGCCGCGCTGCCGCGCCTCGTCGAATAGCCCGAGCCGGGCCGGTCGATCGCGATCAGGCGAAAGTCGTCGGCCAGGAGCGGGAAAAGCGGCTGGCGGAAATGATGCAGTTGGCCGCCGAGCCCGTGGATGAACAGGATCGGCGGGCCCCGGCCTTGCTCGACATAGTGGATCGTGTCGCCGTCGATCTCGAGCGTCTTGCCGGTTTGCGGCACGGCCCGTTCGGCATCGGCGGCGAGTTTCCCGGTCCTCCAGGCAAAATAGGCCGCGACGGCGGCGACGAGGACGACCGCCACCAGGACGAACCACAACAAGAAGGTCAGCAAGGGCAAGGCTCCGGTAACACGGTTGCGAGCCTATAACAGGGCAAGCTGGGTTGGGAACCGGCCGGCACACGAAACCGGGTTTTTGACGCGTGCCCTGGCCGTGGGGCCGTTCGAGGGCTTTTCAACGGCCCGACCTGCCGGCGCAGGCCATGCACAGCGGCACGGTCGGGTCGACGTCGAGGCGCTTCCAGCCGATGAAGGCGCCGCAGTCGAGGCAATAGCCGAAATCGCCCGTCTCCATGCGCTTGAGCGCCGCGCCCAGCCGGGTCTGGCGTGCCTGGCGGCGCTGTTCGACCGCCTGGGCCATGGCCTGTTGCTGCATGGCATCCATGCGCGACAGCCGGCCGACGCTTTGCTGGTCGAGTTCGACCGGGGCGCGGTCGGCGGCCGTGTCGTGCGACTGCGCCTCAAGCTGCGCCAGTTCCGCCTCGATCGCGTCCCTGTAGCGGGCGGCGAGTGCGGCATCGTCGGGCTCGTTCGTCGTCATGCTGCGCGCGACAATGGCGCGAATGCGCCGGTTCGGCAAAGGAAATCGGCGCGCGATTGGTTCGCGTGCCCGCGGGCGACCCGAAAGCCGCCCGCGGGCGTCATGGCCGGCGCTGTCAGCCGTGCAGGCGCGCGGTGAGTTCGGCCACGCGCTTGCCCTGGAAGCGCGCGCCCTCCAGTTCCTGTTTCGACGGCATGCGCGAGCCGTCCGTGTTGCTGGTCGTGGTCATGCCGTAGGGCGCGCCGCCGCGCACGACGTCGTTGCCGCTTTGCCCGTCATAGGCGTAGGACAGGGGCACGATGATCATGCCGTGGTGCTGCAGCGACACCTGGGTGCTGATCAGGGCGAATTCGGCCCCGCCATGCTGGGTCGCGGTCGACGACATCACCGAGGCGACCTTGTCGATCAGCGCGCCCTTGGCCCACAGCGAGCCGGTCTGGTCGAGAAAATTCTTCATCTGGGCGGCCATGGCGCCGTAGCGCGTCGAGATGCCGAAAATGATGCCGTCATAGTCGGCGAGTTCGGACGGCTCGGCGATCGGCGCGTCCTGGTCGAGCTTGTAGTGCGCGGCCTTGGCCACGTCTTCGGGCACCAGTTCGGGCACCCGTTTCACCGTGACATCGACCCCGGCCTCGCGCGCGCCCTCGGCGGCGGCCTTGGCCATCGCTTCCATGTGGCCCCAGCTCGAATAATAAAGCACCAGTAGTTTGGTCATCAAATCGTCTCCTGACTGTCGGTGTCTCACGGTCCGACAACTGTCGTGCCGGGCCATGGTTCCTATGTGCGGAGCGCTATCGTTCGATAAAAGTGGGGGATCGGTGACGGTTCGTTCACCGAGTGACCGCGATTGCCCCTGCCGGCGGACGGCGCTATGGGGCGATGGCAGGGCATGAAAGGAAGCAGATGAGCGACATCGTAACAGCGGCCATGCTCGTCATCGGCGACGAGATCCTGTCGGGGCGGACCAAGGACCGCAATATCGGCCATTTGGCCGACATCATGACGGCGATCGGCATCGACCTGAAGGAGGTGCGCATCGTGGCCGACGACGAGGACGCCATCGTCGAGGCGCTGAACGCGATCAGGGCGCGCTACACCTATGTGTTCACCACCGGCGGCATCGGGCCGACTCACGACGACATCACCGCCGACGCGGTCGCCAAGGCGTTCGGACTGCCGTGCGAGCATGACGAACGCGCCTATGCCATGCTGGCGCAAAACTACGCCGAGCGCGGGATGGAGTTCACCGAGGCGCGCCAGCGCATGGCGCGGATGCCGCGCGGTGCCGTTCATATCGACAATCCGGTGTCGGTCGCGCCCGGGTTCAGGATCGGCAACGTTCACGTCATGGCCGGCGTGCCGTCGATCTTCCAAGCCATGCTCGACACTGTCGTGCCGGGCCTGAAGACCGGGACCCGGTTGATTTCGGCTTCGATCCACTGTCCGGCCGGGGAGGGCACGATCGGCGGGCCGCTGGGCGAGATCCAGAAACAATATCCCGATACGATCATCGGCTCCTATCCGAAATATCTCGACGGCACGTTCTGGACCGAGCTGGTGGTGCGCGCCCGCACGCCCGAGGCGCTGGCGCCGGCCGAGGAGGCGGTGCGCCGGATGGTGGCCGGGCTGACGGGGCCGGCGGCCAAAGGCTGATTTTTTCCCTGCGTGCTGATTTTGATCAAAAGCGGAACGCAACGATGTAGATTAGGGTTTTGCCGAGGACAGCCGGCGCGCCGGCGTGAACGGAGGTTGCCATGGTCTACAAAACGATTGTCACCGTGCTGCAGGACGAGGACGATGCCCGGCGAGCGCTCGACGTCGCCGTCGCGTTCGCCCAGAAATCGGACGCGCATTTGATCGGCGTCCACGCCGAGGCGCTGCCGGTGCCGGTGGCCTCGCCGATGGGTTTTCCCGACGCCACCTTGATGGGCGCGGAGGAGGAGATGAGCCGCGAACGCGCGGCCAGGCTGGAAAAGCTGTTTTCGCAGCGCATGAAGCGCGAGCGCGTGTCGTGGGAGTGGCGCTCCATGTACAGTTTTTCCGGCGACAGCGCCTTGTCGGCGCTCGAGAGCGCGCGCTGCGGCGATCTCGTGGTCGCCGGCCAGGTCGAGCCCGAAAAGGGCGCCTCGGGGTCGCCCGACATCGAAACGCTGATCCAGGGGGCCGGGCGCCCGGTGCTGGTCGTGCCGTGGCGCGGCCCGGCGGCGACGGACGCCAAGCGGATCGTGCTGGCCTGGAACGGTTCGCGCCAGGCGGCGCGCGCAGCGTTCGACGCGCTGGCGCTGATCGTGCAGGCGGAGGAGACCACGATCCTGAGCGTGGATCCGGTCGCCAGCCCGGGCGAGCAGGGCGCGCTTCCGGGCACCGAGATCGCCGCCGCGCTGGCACGGCACGGCGCGCGGGTGACGGTCGAAAACCGCAGTTCCGGCGACCGGTCCGTTGCCGAGATCATCGCACAGACCGTGACCGACAAGGGCGCCGACCTGCTGGTGCTCGGCGCCTTCAGCCACTCGCGGCTGAAGGAGATGTTTTTCGGCGGCACGACGCGTTCGACGATCGAAAACCCGCCCTGCCTGACCCTTTTGGCGCGCTGACGCGGGTCGTTCGGACACGCGTTTGGACGATGAGATCAAGCCGTTCTGCTATTCGGTGAAAAGCAGAACGGCGCTAGCGTCCGCGCTTCTTGCCGTGCGTCTTGATCTGCCAGCGGCGGTGAAACCACATCCATTGGCCGGGATCCTCGCGCACCCAGGCTTCCACGACATCGTTGACGGCCTGGGTGGCGGCCTGGACGTCGACGCGGCCCTTTTCGGTGCGCGGAAGCGCGATTTTCTCGCCGATCTCGATGCGGAAGCGGTTGCCGGGCAGGCGCGTGCAGCGGGTGGGATGGACCTCGCAGTCGAACTGCCTGGCCAGCCGGGCCAGCACCGGGCTCGACTGGCAGGGCCGGCCGAAGAAGGTGGTCGGCACGCCGTCGATGAATTTCTGGTCGACGAGCATGCCGACATGGCCGCCATCCTCCAGCACCCGCGCCAGCGCGAACACCGAGCCGGGGCGCGAGGCGATCAGGTCGCCCATCGTGGCCTCGCGCTTTTCCATCAGCGCCGCCGCCAGATAGGGGTTGTTGGGGGCGCGATAGAGCGCGCTGACCGGCAGGCCGTATTTGGCCGCGATGATCGGCAGCAGCTCGAAATTGCCGAGATGGGCGGTGAACAGGATGCGCGGCGCCGGATTGTCGCGCAAGGCGAGGAAAATGTCGGCGCCGACCACCTCGACGCGCGCGGGCAGGCCGTTTTCATCCTCGTCCTCGAGCAGCTTTTCCAGAAAGACATATTCGCCGGCGAGCCGGGCCATGTTGCCCCACATGTCCAAGGCGATCGCCTGCAATTCGTCCTCGGTCTTGTCGGGATAGGCGGCGCGCAGATTGGCGAGCGCGGTGCGGTGGCGCCCGGCGAGCGGGCCGACGCGGCGCGCGGCGCGATCGAGGAAGCCGAGGGCCGCTTCGCCCGGCAACCGGCGCAACACGGCGAGCAGGCCGAGCGTGACTTTGGCGATCAGCCAATAATTGACCTTCTGCAGCGCGCGCGTGGCGCGGATCGCCGCCCGGCGGGTCAGGTCTGGTGCCGTTGAAGCCATCGTGTCGTCCCGGAGGGCTCGCTGCCAGGCATGGCGCTCTACGCCACGCGCAGGATGATCTTGCCGAAGACGTCGCGGCCTTCCATGCGCGCCAGCGCGGTGGCGATGCCGTCGAAGCCGACCTCGGTGTCGATCACCGGCGCGACATGGCCGGCGGCCATTTTCTGCATGGCGTCGGCCATGTTCTCCATCCGGCAGCCGAACGAGCCGAATATCTTCAATTGCTGCTGGAAGAGCTGCATCAAATTCATGCTGGTCGACACGCCCGAGGTCGAGCCGCAGGTGACGAGCCGGCCGCCGCGCTTCAGACACAGCATGGAGCCGGCCCAGGTGTCG
Source organism: Nitratireductor sp. StC3 (assembly GCF_003015025.1). Taxonomy (NCBI): domain Bacteria; kingdom Pseudomonadati; phylum Pseudomonadota; class Alphaproteobacteria; order Hyphomicrobiales; family Phyllobacteriaceae; genus Nitratireductor; species Nitratireductor sp. StC3. The sequence continues at coordinate 333,794 of NZ_PYBP01000005.1, forward strand.
GCGCCGACATGCTCGAAGACGACGTCGACGCCCTTCTTGCGCGTCAGCTTGCGCACCACGCCCTCGAAACGGTCCTCGCGGTAGTTGATGACGTGATCGGCGCCGAGCGCCCGGGCCTTTTCGGCCTTGTCGTCGGATCCGACCGTGGTGATGACGGTGCAGCCCATCTTCCTGGCGAGCTGGATCGCGGCCGAGCCGATGCCCGAACCGCCGGCCTGGACCAGGATCGTTTCGCCGGGCTCGAGCCGGGCATTGTCGAACAGCATGTGCTCGACCGTGCCGAAGGTGACCGGGGCGACCGCCGCGCCGATATCGTCGACGCCGGGCGGCGCCGGCACGAGTAGCCGCGCCGGTAGGTTGATGCGCTCCTGGGCGAAGCCGTCGAGGTGGAAGCCGTGCACGCCCGAAACGTGCTCGCACAGATTGTCGCGGCCCTCGCGGCAGGGGCGGCAGAGCCCGCAGGTGCGCGCGCCGTAGATCGAGACGAGCTGGCCGGGCGCCAGATGGCCGACGCCGGCGCCGGGCGTTTCGACCACGCCGGAGGCTTCGGCACCGATCACCAGTGGCATCTTGCGCTTGGCGAAGGCCATGCCGCGCCAGCCCCACACGTCGATATGGTTGAGCGCGACGACGCGGATCGCCACCGTCACCTCGCCCGGGCCGGGCGGGGGCGGCGGCGGCAGGTCCACCTGTTCGAGCCTGCGGTCCTCGACGAGTTGCAATGCGCGCATGGGCGGCGGATCCTCGGTAAAGGGCGTCCGCTTAGACCGGTTCGCGGCCCATGACAAGGCAGGCGTTCTGGCCGCCGAAGCCGAACGAGTTCGACAAGGTGCTCGCCACGTCGGCGTGACGCTTGGTGTTGGGCACGACATCGAGCTCGATGGCGGGGTCGGGCGTGTCGTAGTTGATCGTCGGCGGGATCACGCCCTCGCGCATGGTCAGCAGCGAAAAGGCGGCCTCGATCGCGCCGGCGGCCGACAGCGTGTGGCCGATCATCGATTTGTTGGACGAGATCGGGATTTCGCGCATGCGCTCGCCGAAAACCGTCGACAGCGACAGGTGTTCCATCTTGTCGTTTTCGGGCGTGGAGGTGCCGTGGGCGTTGATGTAAGCGACCTCATCGGCCGCCATGCCGGCATCGGCCAGGGCCGCGCGCACGGCCGCGATCGCCGGCGAGCCGTCCGGCTTGGAGCGGGTACGGTGAAAATCGTCGGCCTTTTCGCCGCAGCCGCGGATCACGCCCAGAACCTCGGCGCCGCGGGCCTGCGCGCTTTCGAGCGATTCCAGCACCAGGGCCGCCGACCCCTCGGAGATCACGAACCCGTCGCGGTCCTTGGAAAACGGCTTGGAGGCCTTTTCGGGCGGCTCGTTCTGGGTCGATAGCGCCGACAGGAGCGAAAAGCGGATCAGCGCCTCGGCGGTCGCCGAGCCGTCGGCGCCGATCGCCAGCGCCCGGTCGCATTGGCCGCGCCGGATCGCCTCCACGCCAAGCTGGATCGCCGTGGCGCCGGAGGCGCAGGCCGTCGACAGCGTGACAGGCAGGCCGCGCGCGCCGAAAAGCTCGGCGAGCCGCTCGGCGATCATGCCGAACTGGGTCTGGCCGTAGGCGTCGGGGCGGAGCCCGTCGCGGGCGACGGCCAGCAAGCGCCGATAGCCCTCTTCCTGTTCGGGGCCCTGGCGGTAAAGCGCGAACCGTTCGTGCCAGTCGAGTTCGACCGGCGGCGCGGCGAGAAACAGGGGGCCGCCCAGATCGGTGTCGAGACCGGCTTCGCCGAGGGCTTCGCGGCCGGCGGTCTCGGCCAGTTCGTCGGTCAGCGCCGTCGCGCCCCTGGAGCTGGACGGCAGGAAGTCGACCATGCCGGAAATGCGCGTGGAAAGCTGGTCGACGGGAAAGCGCGTGATGGCGTGGATGCCGGAGCGACCGGCGGTCAGCGCCTGCCAGTTCTCGCGCTTGCCCACCCCCAGTGCCGTCACGACGCCGATCCCGGTCACCGCGACGGTGCGCCTGCCAAAACGATCGCTCTTGCTCATCTCGTGCTCCACACCGCGCCGCCGGCCGCGGCAGTCAGGCCGGTTCGATCAAGGCCGCGCCTTCGCCCCGGCGATAGCCGATCGTGGTCGCGATCACGGCGCCGCCGGCCGTGGCCGCCGTTTCGCTTTCGGGATCGAAGGGGGCAAAGGCGTGGGCCTTTTCCACCGCCAGGGCGGCGAGCGCGACGGCGAAGGGAAACTGGGCTTCCTTCAGATGGCCGGTCAGGGAGGAAAAGCCGCGCGCGGCCAGTCCGCGACCGGCAAGCGCGGCCTTTTCGGCTGCGGTCGCCATTGCGAGGCCGGACGCGCCAGAGACTGCGAAAGCCGGGGTGATGCCGTTCGACGCGGTCTCCACGAGAGCGTCGATCCTGTCGCAGAAGCTTTCCGGCGTGCGGCGGCTTCCTTCCGAGACGATCTGGCCGATCCTGGCATAGGCCTTGCGGCCGCGTTGTTGAGCGTGCGCGCGCGTTTCCAGCACCAGGAAGGCCGCACCCGACCCGGTGATGATGCCGCCCTGGTCGCCGCGCGCCCATACCGGCGTCCAGCCGTGCCGGTGCAAAAGACCGTCCAACTCGTAGCTCAACAGATAGTCGGGATGCTCGCTCTGGAAGGCGGCGCCGACCAGGAGATGGCTCGACTGGCCGGAGCGGATGCGGGCGACGGCCGTCTCCAGCGCCGAAATGCCGGCGCCTTCCTCGCCCATGAAGGTGCGCGAGGAGCCGGTGACCTTGTGCACGATCGAGATGTTGCCGGCCAGGAGATTGGAAAGCTGGGCCAGAAACAGTGTCGGACGTAGCTCCGTCGTCAGCTTCTCGTTCAACAGAACGTCTTGATCGTCGCGCGTCAGAGACGCGTCCAGGATCGCGGTGTCGACGGCCAGGTCGCGCTCGCCGCCGCCGGCGGCCACGATCATGTCCATCGTCGCGCACAGGGCCTCGTCGCCCTTGAGGGCGGCGTCGTCGAGTGCGAGGCCGGCCGCGTAGGTGCCCAGCCGCTGCCACGTCTCCATCTGGCGCTGGTCGCCGCGCCGCGGAATCTGCGCGCTCCAGTCGATTTCGGGCAGCGGATGGACGCTGTAGGGGCTGAAACGCTCGGCATCGACGACCGGCGCCGGGCTGTCGGCGGTCAGCGCATCCCAGTGCGCCTGCCTGCCCACGCCCAGGCAGGAGACGATGCCGATGCCGGTGATGACGACGTCCTGGTCGCTCATGCCGCTGTCGCGTCTCTTGTCACGTGTTTGCGCGCGCGTGACGGCCGGTCAGGCCTTGGCCGCGACCAGCGCGTCGATCTTGGCGCACAGGTTCTTCATGACGAAATATTCCTCGGTGGGAACCTTGCCGTCATTGACCTCCTGCGTCCACTTCTCGAGCGGGATCTTGATGCCGAATTCCTTGTCGATCGCGAACACGATGTCGAGGAAGTCGAGGCTGTCGATGCCGAGATCGTCGATCGTGTGGCTCTCGGCGGTGATGGTGTCGCGGTCGATCTCGCTGGTCTCCGCGATAATGTCGGCAACTCTGTCGAACGTGGAGGGCACGGTTTTTTCCTTAGGAATTCTCGAAATGGTCGGTCGCGGTGTCTAGTCCGTTTTTGCCCTCAGGGAAAGGGCGAATTGCCCGTCGCGAGGCGTGACGGGGGCTGCGGGCGCGCTTATGGCCTCGGGTGGCGTCAAAGGGTCGCCGGCGCGGCCCAGGCGGGACGCCGGCCGCGCGGCTTTTTTTGCAAGCTTATTCTTGTATCTTATATAAGACTTGATAGGTTGGCCAGAATATCAGCCGCGTGACTCCTGAGAGCCGGTCGCCATGACGAAAATACTGCTTGCCGGCGTCGCCGTGGTCGACATCGTGATGTCGGTCGACGAGATGCCGCGAAGGGCCGAAAAATACCGCGCCCGCGATGCGGCGATTGTCGGCGGCGGCTGCGCGGCCAACGCGGCGGTGGCCGTCGCGCGGCTGGGCGGCGAGGCGCTGCTGTGCGCCCGTGTCGGGCGGGATCCGATCGGCGCCATGATCGTCGAGGACCTCGAGGCGGAGGGGGTCGATTGCGCCCGGGTGCGCCGGCTGGAAAAGGGCCGTTCGTCGTTTTCCTCGGTGTTCGTCGATGCGGCCGGCGAGCGCCAGATCGTCAATTTTCGCGATATGGCGCTCAGCTTCGATGCCGGCTGGCTGGACGCGGAGATTCCGCACGATGTCGATGCGATCCTGGCCGACACGCGCTGGCCGCAGGGGGCTGCCAGCGCCATGAAGGCGGCGCGCCGCCTCGGCGTGCCCGGCATTCTGGACGCGGAGGCGCCGGTGCGAGACGCCGAGCAGGCGCTGGAGCAGGCATCCCACATCGCCTTTTCGGCGCAGGGATTGCGCGATTTCGCCGGCGTGGACGATCTCGACCGGGCCCTGGCGGCGGCGCGCGCGGAAACCGGCGCCTGGGTCTGCTACACCAACGGCGCCAAGGGCGTGGTTTTTCTCGACGACGCGTCGGGCGGACAGGTGCCCGCCTTCGCGGTCGATATCGTCGACACGCTCGGCGCCGGCGACGTCTGGCACGGCGCCTTTGCGCTGGCGCTCGGCGAAGGCCAGGCCGAAGCGGACGCGATCCGCTTCGCCAACGCGGTGGCGGCGATCAAGTGCACCGGTTTCGGCGGCCGCAAGGCAACGCCGGACCGCACCGAGACGGACAGGTTTTTGAGGGCAGTGGCATGATCGAGCTTTCGCCGGGAAAATTGTGGGGCATGCGCCGGCTGGCCGATGCCGGCGGCCGTTTCAAGATGACGGCGGTCGATCAGCGACCGCCGATCAAGGCGCCGATCGCGGCGCATTACGGCCTCGACGAGGCGCCCTACGACGACGTCGCCGGCTTCAAGGCGCTGCTGATCGAAACCCTGCAGGCCGAATCCTCGGCGATGCTGCTCGACCCGCATTATGCCGTTCCGCGCGGCCTTCGCTTCCTGTCGCCGCAAAAGGGGCTGGTGGTCACCCTCGAGGATTCCGTTTTCCGCGAGACCGGGCAGGGGCGGGTGTCGCAGGAGATCGACAACTGGTCCGTGGGCAAGATCAAGCGCATGGGCGCCGATGCGGTCAAGGTTTTGGCCTGGTACCGGCCGGACGCCGGCGCTGCCGTGTGTGCGCAGCAGCGCGACTTCACAAAACGAATCGGGGAAGCCTGCCAGCGCTTTGATATCCCGTTCGTTTTCGAGCTTCTGGTCTACCCGCTGGCGGCCGATGCGCATCAGACGCGCGACTATGTCGAGCTCAAGGGCAAGAAGGCCGACGATGTGCTGAAATCGGTCGAAACCTTCGCCGGAGCCGACTATGGGGTCGACCTGTTCAAGCTCGAAAGCCCGGTCAATGCCGACGACGTGCCGGGTGTCGACGGCGAAGGGGCTGCCGCCGTGCAAACCCTGTTCGACGAGATGGGCCGGCTTGCGGGGCGGCCGTGGGTGATGCTGTCGGCGGGGGCGGGCAAGGAGGCGTTTCGCAATATCCTGACCCACGCCTTTCGTGCCGGCGCGTCGGGATATCTCGCTGGCCGGGCGATCTGGCTGGAGGCGTTTTCGCATTTCCCCGACTGGGGGCGCATGCGCGGCGCGCTGGAAACCGACGCGGCGGCCTATATGCGTAGTTTGAACGCGTTGACCGATGCGGAGGCGAAACCCTGGACCCTTCATCCGGCCTATGGCGCGGCCGGGGCGCGGTTCTGCCCCGCCGATTCCAGTTTCCGGAACGGTTACGGAGAGATGGTGTGACGATCCGGTTTCCGTCAGTTGAAGACGATGCGGCCGAGCACCACCAGGCCGTTCTCGTCGGGCGCGACGATCAGCGCCTCGCCCTCGCGCGTCTTGTGCCCGGTCAGCGCCTTGATGGCGGGAAGGTCGGCAACCATGACCATGTTGCCGGAACCGGAATATCCATGCACCGCCTCGATCGTCGCGGCCAGGGCTTCGGCGTTGGCGGTCTCGTCCTCGCCGGGCGGGTCGAGCGGGGCGAAGGCTTCCACCGCGCCGGCGCCGAAGGCGAGGCGCGCCGTCTCCAGGGCGCGGCAAAGCCGGCTCGACAGGACGCGCTCCACCGGCGCGCCGCGCGCGGCGATCAGCGAACCGATGCGCCGGGCCTGGTGGCGGCCGCGTTCGGACAGGTTGCGCTGGGTGCCGCATTTCTCGATGTCGAAATTGGGCGGCTCGACCGTGCCCAGCGCATAGGCATGGCGCATCAGCACGACATGGCCGCCACCGCGCAGCAGCGCCCAGCCGGCTTCGGTCGCCTGGGCCGGCAAGGTGAGGGAAATCAGTGCGAGGGTGATGAGTATCCGGATCATGCGCCTTCCTGTCGGACCGCCGAACACTGGATATAGGGATAAGGGATGGGAAGCAAAGCCAAAGCGCCCGGCAAAGGCAAGATCGCGATCCTGCCCTTCGCGCGGCCGACCTTCGACGTGCCGTTCGCCGAAGAAAGACTGGCGGCGATGCTGGCCGCGCTCGAGCGCACCGGCGCCGAGCTGACGGGCCCCCGGTCGCTGCTGCTCGACGCCGGTGCGGCGCGCGCCGCGATCGCGGAACTGCGGACGAGCAAGCCCGACCAGGTACTCGTGCTGCAGGTCACCTTCACCGATGCCGGCATGGTGGCGGAGGCGGCGCAAGCTTTTTCCGGCCCGTTCTCGATCTGGGCGGTGCCGGAGCCGCGTCTCGGCGGACGGCTGAGGCTGAACGCGTTTTGCGGGCTCAACCTGGCCGCCCACGCGCTCGGCCTGGCGCAGCGTCCCTTCGGTTATCTCTATGCCGATCCGCATGCGACAGAGATCGACCGCGATCTGGCCGGGCTGCTTGCGGGCGAGCGCATTGCGCGGCCGGTGCCGGTGCGGCCGGCGACAGGCGGCGATCCGCGCGGGCGGCAGGCCGCCCTCAGCCTGCGCGGGACGCGCATCGGCCGGATTGGCAAGCATCCCGACGGGTTCGATACCTGCGCCTATGACGAGGCGAAGATCGCCGCCCTGGCGGGCGTGCATGTCGAGGCGCTGGAGCTTGAGCGGCTTTTTGCCGGCGCCGTGGCGGCCGACAGGAATGCCGTCGAGAGCGTCGCGGCCCAGGCCGAAACGGTGCTTGAGGGGCTGGAGGCGGTCGATCAGGACCAGCTCGACCGCTCCTATCGGCTCAAGGTCGCGCTCGACGGGTTGCGCGCCGAAAACGGCTATGACGCGTTTGCGATCCGCTGCTGGCCGGAAACCTTCACCGAGTATGGCGGGGCGGTGTGCGGGCCGGTGGCGATGCTGGGCGAGGCGCGCGTTCCGTGCGCCTGCGAGGCCGACGTCTATGGCGCTTTGTCGAGCCTGCTTTTGCAACGGGTCGCCGGCGCGCCTGCCTTCTTGACCGATTTGGTCGATCTCGACGCCGCCGACAATAGCGGCGTTGTGTGGCATTGCGGCCAGGCGCCGCTGTCGATGGCCGATCCCGAATTCGCACCGCAGGCGACCATCCACACCAACCGCAGGATGCCGCTGCTCTACCAGTTTCCGCTCAAGCCGGGCCGGATCACCTTTTTGCGAATCAGCCAGGCGCGGGGGCGAACGGTGGCGGTGATCGGCGGCGGCGAGATGCTCAAGCGGCCGATGGCGTTTACCGGCACGTCGGGCGTGGTGCGCTTCGACACGCCGGCGGCAGAACTGCTCGATCGCGTCATGGGCGCGGCGCTCGAGCATCACCTCGCGCTCGCCTATGGAGACCATCGCGATGCTCTTGGAGCCGCCGCCGAAACCCTCGGCATCCCCGTCCTCGACCTCTGACATGCGCGCCGGCACACTGCGCTACGCCGTCATCGGCACGGGCATGATGGGCCGCGAGCATATGCGCAACATCGCTTTGCTCGAGGGCGCGGAGATCGCCGCGCTCGCCGATCCGAATGTCGACAGCCTGGCCCAAGCGGCGGCGGGCGGCCGCGCCGGGCTGGCGCAGTACCGGGATCATCGCGACCTGCTGTCGGCCGGCGGCTTCGACTGCGTGGTGATCGCCAGCCCCAACGACACCCATGCCGCGGTGCTCGCCGACGTGCTGGCGGCGGGCAAGCCGGTGCTGGTGGAAAAGCCGCTTTGCGCCACGCTCGACGATTGCCGGGCGATATTGCGGCTTGCCGAAAAGGCGGCCGCGCCGGCCTGGGTGGCGATGGAATATCGCTACATGCCGCCGGTCGAGCGGCTGATCGACAAGGTGCGGGCCGGCGAGGCGGGGCGGCTCAAAATGATCGCGATTCGCGAGCATCGCTTTCCGTTTCTGCAGAAAATCGACGATTGGAACCGGTTTTCCGTGCGTACCGGCGGCACTTTGGTCGAAAAATGCTGCCATTTCTTCGATCTTATGCGGTTTATGGCGGGTGCGGAGGCCAGGCGCGTCTACGCCTCGGGCGCCATGGACGTCAATTTTGTCGGAGAAACCTATGGCGGCCGGCCGGCCGATATTCTCGACAACGCCTTCGTCGTCGTCGATTTCGACAACGGCGTGCGCGCCATGCTCGATCTGTGCATGTTCGCAGAGGGTGCCTATTGGCAAGAGCAGATCGCCGCGACCGGGGACCTGGCCTCGATCGAGGCGTTCGTGCCCGGGCCGGCCCGGTTTTCGCCCGACGGGCGCGAGCGACTGTCAGAACTGGTCGTTTCGCCGCGCGCCACCAAACAGCCCGTGCGCGAGGAAATCCATGTCGATCCCGCGATCCTGGCGGCGGGCGACCATCACGGCTCGACCTTCTTCCAGCACCGCAAATTTCTCGACATGGTGCGCCAAGGCGGAACGCCCGAGGTGACGCTCGACGACGGCATGCGCGCGGTGATGATCGGCCAGGCGGCGGAGGAAAGCGCCAGGACGGGCTCGGCGATCGCGCTTTGAGGCCGGGTCGGCGGGCGACCTGCCTTGCCGGCGGCCGCCGACTTGCCTATCAGGCGGGGCATGTCTGCCGAAGTCGAAGCCGTGTTGTTCATTTTCGGTCTGATCGCGCTCGGCTATCTCGCCGGCGTGAGCGGCTATCTGAAGGCGGAGGCCGGCGACGCGCTGGCCGAATTCGCAGTCTCGGTCGCGGTGCCGCTTTTGTTGTTCAAGACCATGCAAAGCGCCGATTTTCACGGCGCGGCGTCCTGGTCCTTGTGGATCACCTATTTCACCTCGGTGGCGATCGCCTGGGCGCTCGGCCAGTTCGTCACCACGCGCGTGTTCGGGCGCGACGCGCGCGCTGGCGTGGTCGGCGGCGTGTCGGCCTCATTCTCCAACACAGTTCTGCTCGGCATTCCGCTGGTGCTCGGCGTGTTCGGCCAGGCCGGTTTCGAGATCCTTGCGCTGATCGTGTCGGTGCATCTGGTGGTGATGATGGCGGCCTCGATCGTCGTCTTCGCGATTCTCGACGGCAGCCGCGACGGCGCGCCGCGCCCGGTGGCGCTGGTCTCGGATTTTTTCGGCAAGCTTTTGCGCAATCCGCTGATCATCGGCATTCTGGCCGGGCTCGCCTTCCGCTTCACTGGCCTGCAACTGCCCGGCCTCGGCCTGCGCTTCGTCGACGCGCTGGCCGGCATTGCCGGGCCGCTGGCGCTGTTTTCGATCGGCCTCGGTCTGCGCCGCTACGGCATTGCCGGCAATCTGCGCGCCGGCGTCGCCCTTGCCGGGCTCAAGCTCATCGTGATGCCGGCGGCGACCCTGGCCTTGGCGCTGGCGCTCGGCCTGCCGCCGCTGGCCGCCCAGGTCGCCGTCATCACCGCGGCGCTGCCGACCGGCGTCAACGCCTATCTGATCGCCGTCCAGTTCGGCACCGGCCAGGCGATCTCGACGAATGCGATGATGATCGCCACGAGCTGCGCGGCGGTCACGACCTCGCTGTGGCTGCTGGTGCTGCAAGCCGTGTTCGGTTGAGGCGGGCCGAGGCTCAGCGCAGTTCGGCGGCGTAATGGGCCGTTTCGGTCAGGCAGCGCGAGACCCGCAGCTCGACCGGCTTGTTTTCCAGGTCGAAGGCTATTCGCGTGATCTCAAGCAGCGGTGTGCCGGCCAGGCAGCCGAGCCGGCCGGCATCGGGCTCGCGCGCCGCGACCGCTTTCAGTCTCTCGCTGGCATGGGCGATCGTGACGCCCCAGCGCTGCGAATAGAGCCCGTAAACATTGTTGGGCAGGCCGGCGATCTCGTCGAAACCGGCAAACCGGGCGGCGGGCAGGCGGATCGTTTCCACCAAAAGCGGTCTGTCGCGGATCGAACGCAGCCGCTCGATCAGCCACACGGTTTCGCCGGCCTGCAGGCCGAGCGCCTGGGCGTCTTGCCTGCTGGCGCGGGCCCGGTCGCGCCTGAGAATGCGCGATTGCGGAAACGAGGTCTCGCCGTCGTCCGGCACCAGCCGGAAGAACTGGAACAGGATGCGGCTTTCCTCCGGGCTGGCGACGAAGGTGCCGCGACCCTGGCGCCGGATCAGCAGGTTCTCGGCCGTCATCGCGTCGAGCGCCTTGCGGATCGTGCCCTGGCTGACGCCGACCTGGCGCGCCAGTTCCATCTCGGAAGGGATCAATTGACCCGGCTGCCACTCGCCGTCGATCAGGCGCCGGACGAGTTGATCCTTCACCTGCATGTAGAGCGGCTTGTAGGCGAATGTCGTGGCTGGCGCGTTCTCGTTCATGACCGAATCCCCGCATCGGGCCCCGATTTTCTAGCCGGTCGGAATTGACATTGCCAGAATTTTATATCTTATGTCTTATATAAGACTTGAGCATTCCAAATGGGAGCTGACGGGATTTCATGACCATTCCACACCTGCTCGTGCATGACCGGAAGGACAATGTCGGCGTCGTCGTGGTCGAGGGGCTGACGGCGGGCACCCGCATGCTGGCCGTCGTCACCGAGGACGATTCCAGCTTCGAGATCGAGGCCAGAAACGACGTTCCGATCGGCCACAAGGTGGCGCTTCGCGACATCGCCGACGGCGATACCGCGATCAAATATGGCGAGGATATCGGACGCTTCGTCGCCGACGTGGCGCGCGGCGGACATGTGCATGTCCACAATCTGAAGACCAAGCGCTGGTAGGCGCCGACGCGGGAACGGGTTTTCCGCATCGCACGAAATGGCACGGGAAAAGCGAAGATGGCCTCGAAATACTCCAACCTGACCTTCAAGGGCTACCGGCGCGACAATGGCCGCGTCGGAGTCAGGAACCATGTCGTTATCCTGCCGGTGGACGATATTTCCAACGCCGCCTGCGAGGCGGTGGCCAACAACATCAAGGGTACTCTGGCGCTGCCGCACGCCTATGGCAGGCTGCAGTTCGGCGCCGACCTGGACCTGCATTTCCGCACCATGATCGGCACCGGCGCCAATCCCAACGTGGCGGCCTGCATCGTGATCGGCATCGAGCCGGGCTGGACACAAAAGATCGTCGACGGAATCGCGGAAACCGGCAAGCCGGTGGCCGGGTTCTCGATCGAGCAGAACGGCGACTTGAGGACGATCATGGACGCCTCGCGCAAGGCGAAGGAATTCGTCCACTACGCCACCGAGCTGCAGCGCGAGGACTGCGCGGTTGGCGAGCTTTGGGTGTCCACCAAATGCGGCGAGAGCGACACCACCACCGGACTCGGCTCGTGCCCGACGGTCGGCAACATGTACGACAAGCTGCTGCCGGAAGGCATTTACGGCTGTTTCGGCGAGACCTCCGAGATCACCGGCGCCGAGCATATCTGCAAGCAGCGCGCCGTCAGCCCCGAGGTCGGCGAACGCTGGTACGCGATGTGGAAGGCCTATCAGGACGACGTTATCTTCGCCCACCAGACCGACGATCTGTCGGAGAGCCAGCCGACGAAGGGCAATATCGAGGGCGGGCTGACGACGATCGAGGAAAAGGCGCTCGGCAATCTGGAAAAGATCGGCCGCACGTCGAAATTCATCGACATCCTGGAGCCGGCCGAAGCGCCCAACGCCGGCAAGGGGCTCTATTTCATGGACAGTTCGTCGGCGGCGGCCGAATGCGTGACGCTGATGGCGGCCGGCGGCTACGTGGTGCACACCTTTCCCACCGGCCAGGGCAATGTGATCGGCAATCCGATCGTGCCGGTGATCAAGATCACCGCCAATCCGCGCACCGTGCGCACCATGGGCGAGCATGTCGACCTCGACGTTTCCGGCATCTTGCGCCGGGAAATGACGATCGACGATGCGGGCGACGCGCTGATCGACATGATCATGCGTACCGCCAGCGGGCGCAGCACCGCCGCCGAGGCGCTCGGCCATCGCGAATTCGTCATGACCAAGCTCTACCGGAGCGCCTGAGCGCTCGAGTGGCGAGATCGGGTCTGCGATCCACTCGCCGGCTTTGGCGGCGCATTGTCGTTTCGAGCGCGCGCGCAGACCGGACCCCATTGTCTGCAATGCGGATCGGGCTCGATTGTCCGCAATGTCGCGACGATCCCGTCGCGGGTCATGCTTTCGCCGCCGCTCGTGCCGATTATGGGCTGGCGGCGGCGACTTGATAGTATCGGTCGCCCGCGTGATGCCGGGCGGCGTTCAAACGGGAAGCCGCATTGCCCATGCCTGAAATCGTGATCGCCGAATTCATGGACGAGACCGCCGTCGAGCGCCTGGGTCAGCGCCACGACACGCTCTACGATGCCACGCTCGTCGACCGGCCCGACGCCCTGGCCGCCGCCCTTGCCGAAGCGCGGGTGCTCGTGGTGCGCAACCGCACCCAGGTGCGCGGCGCGCTGTTGGCGGCGGCGGCGCGTCTGGAGATGGTCGGCAGGCTCGGCGTCGGCCTCGACAATATCGACCTGGCCGCCTGCGAGGCGCGCGCCATCGCCGTGGTTCCGGCGACCGGCGCCAACGATCTGTCGGTGGCCGAATATGTGATCACCACGGCGATGGCGCTGTTGCGCGGCGCCTATGCGGCAACCGGCGCAGTGGCCGCCGGCGCCTGGCCGCGCCAGACGCTGATCGGACGCGAATTGTCGGGCAGGACGATCGGCCTGATCGGCTACGGCGCGATCGCGCGCGAGGTCGCCGCCCGGGCGCGCGCGCTCGGGATGGCCGTTGCCGCGCACGACCCGCTGCTCGACGCGGCCGATCCGGCTTGGGAAACGACGCGGCCGATGGCGCTCGACGCGCTGCTCGCGGCGGCCGATGTCGTCAGTCTGCACGTACCGTTGACGGCGGCGACCCGGCATATGATCGGCGCGGCCGAGCTCGCGCGCATGAAGCGCGATGCGATCCTCGTCAATGCCGCGCGCGGCGGGGTCGTCGACGAAGACGCCCTTGCCGCCGCCTTGCTTGCGGGGAGGATCGGCGGGGCCGCGCTCGACGTGTTCGAGGCCGAGCCGCTGACGGCGGAAGCCGGAAGGAAATTCGTCGACCTGCCCAATCTGATCCTGACGCCGCACATTGCCGGGGTGACGGTGGAATCGAACGGCCGCGTCTCGGCGGTGATCGCCGACGCGGTGCTGGCGCATTTGGGGGCACGGTGATGAGCGAACGTCTTTTGTCGGCCGAGGACGCGCATCGCCTGTGCGTGGCGGCGCTGACGGCCTCGCGCACGGCGGCCAATAATGCCGAGGCGGTGGCGCGCGCCCTGGTCGGCGCTGAACTGGCCGGGCAGGGCGGTCACGGCTTGCGCCGGGTGCCGGCCTATGCCGCCCAGGCGCGGGCCGGCAAGGTCGACGGCTTCGCCGCCGCGACTGCGACCCTGACACGGCCGGGCGCCGTCCAGATCGACGCCGCGCACGGCTTTGCCTATCCCGCGCTCGAACTCGCCGTCGGCCGGCTCACCGAGATCGCGCCGGCCCAGGGGGTGGCACTTGCCGGCATAAGGCGCTCGCACCATGCCGGGGTGGCCGGACTGACGGTGGAGGCATTGGCCGAACGGGGGCTGGTGGCGCTGTTTTTTGCCAACGCGCCGGCGGCGATGGCGCCCTGGGGCGGACGGCGCGCGCTCTACGGCACCGATCCGATCGCCTTTGCCTGTCCGGTGGAGGGCGGCGCGCCGGTGGTGGTCGACGTGTCGCTGTCCAAGGTCGCCCGCGGCAAGATCATGGCCGCCCGGCAGAAGGGCGAGCCGATTGCCGAGGGCTGGGCGCTCGACAGCGCCGGCAACCCGACCACCGACGCCGAGGCCGCGCTTGCCGGCACGATGGTGCCGCTCGGCGATGCCAAGGGCACCGCGCTGGCGTTGATGGTCGAGCTGCTGGCGGCGGGGCTGACCGGCGCCAATTTCGCCTACGAGCAAACCTCGTTCTTCGATGCCGAAGGCGCCCCGCCCGGGACCGGCCAGCTTCTGATTGCGATTGATCCAGCAGCCCTCGGTACCGTCGACGCGGTTGCCCGCTTTGCCGAAATGTCGCAAATTGTCGGCGAAACGGATGGAGCGAGAGTGCCGGGGCAAAGACGGCACGAAATCCGACACCGTTTGCGGCGCGACGGCATTCCGCTCGATTCGGCGCTTATTCAGGATATTGAAACCATTGCCGCCAGGTAGCGCGGCACGGAGGCGATTTATGTTGCAGAAGACCAGCCACTACATGCGTCAGGCCAACCTGATCGATGGCGAGTGGGTTCAGGCCGATTCGGGCGCGACGCTGGACGTGACCAACCCGGCCAACGGGCTGACGATCGGCACGGTGCCGAAATCGGGCACGGCCGAAACCCGGCGCGCCATCGAGGCCGCCGAAAAGGCCTTCCAGCCGTGGAAGAAGACCTCGGCCAACGAACGGTCCAAATTGCTGCGCCGGCTGCACGACCTCATCCTGGAAAACCAGGATGCCCTGGCCGAGCTCCTGACGATGGAGCAGGGCAAGTCGCTTGCCGAGGCCAAGGGCGAGGTGGCGATCTCGGCCGCCTATATTCTGTGGTTCGCGGAGGAGGGGCGGCGCACCTATGGCGACGTGGTGCCGAGCCCGTGGGCGGACCGTCGCCTGCTGGTCACCAAGGAGCCGGTCGGGGTGGTCGCGGCGATCACGCCGTGGAATTTTCCCTCCTCGATGCTGGCCCGCAAGATCGGCCCGGCGCTTGCCGCCGGCTGCACGGCGGTGGTCAAGCCTGCCTCGCAGACGCCCTATTCGGGACTTGCCTGGGGCGCGCTGTGCGAGGAGGCGGGGTTCCCGAAGGGGGTCGTCAACATCGTCACCGGATCGGCGAGCGAGATCGGCGACGAATTGTGCTCCAATCCGCTGGTGCGCAAGATCACCTTCACCGGCTCGACCGAGATCGGCAAGATGCTGATCGAGAAATCGGCCTCGACGGTGAAGAAGGTGTCGATGGAACTCGGCGGCAACGCGCCGTTCCTGGTTTTCGACGATGCCGATATCGACCGCGCCGTCGAGGGAGCGATGGTGGCCAAATACCGCAATTCCGGCCAGACCTGCGTGTGCACCAACCGGTTTTTCGTCCAGGCCGGCGTCTATGACGCCTTCGTCGAAAAGCTCGCCGCCGCCTCGCAGAAGCTGAAGGTCGGCGCCGGGCTCGACGACGGTACCCAGCAGGGACCGCTGATCGACGTGAAGGCGGTCGAGAAGGTCGAGGAGCTGATCGCTGACGCGACCGCGAAGGGCGGCACGGTCGTCACCGGCGGCAAGCGCCACGATCTCGGCGGCTCGTTCTTCGAGCCGACGGTGATCTCCGGCGCCACCGCGGCCATGCGGGTGATGAAGGAGGAGATTTTCGGTCCGGTCGCGCCGGTGTTCCGCTTCGAGACCGAGGACGAGGCGGTCGCCATGGCCAACGACACCGAATTCGGCCTGGCCTGCTATTTCTATTCCGGCGATCTCGGCCGCGCCTTCCGGGTCACCGAGGCGCTGAAATACGGCATGGTCGGCGTCAATGAGGGCCTGATCACCACGGTCGAGGTGCCGTTCGGCGGGGTGAAGGAGTCCGGCCTCGGGCGCGAGGGCGGCCATCAGGGCATCGACGACTATCTCGACACCAAATATGTCTGCATCGGCGGCCTCGGCCTTTGATGCGACGCAGCCGCCGGCCCCGCGGGGCCGGCGATCCACCGAAGACGGCCATCGACGGAGCTGGACATGGCAGGCCCGGAAATGTTCGGCACGACCGAGGCGGGCGAGGCGGTGCACCGTCTCGCCATTTCCGGCGGCGGCCTGCGGGCCAACATCCTGACATGGGGCGCCGTCGTCCAGGATCTGCGTTTGTCGGGCCATGACGCGCCGCTGGTGCTGGGCTTCGAAAATTTTGCCGATTATCCGGCGCACTCGCCCTATTTCGGCGCGATCGCCGGACGCTACGCCAACCGCATCCGCGACGGACATTTCACCATCGAAGGCCAGCGCTTCGAGACCGACCGCAATTTTCTGGGCAAGCACACGCTGCACGGCGGGTCGGCAGGGATCGGCAAGCGGGTCTGGCAACTCGCCGCCCACGGCGCGGATTTCGTCGCGCTGTCGCTCAAGGACACCGACGGCACGATGGGGTTTCCGGGCGACCTCGAATTGTCGTGCACCTACCGGCTGAAGCTTCCAGGCACGCTGTCGGTGGAACTGAGCGCGACCGCGGAGGCGCCGACGCTGTGCAATCTCGCCCATCACTCCTATTTCAACCTCGACGATGGCGGCAGCGGCGATATTCTGGATCATCGGGCGATGATCGCGGCCTCGGCCTACCTGCCCGTCGACGCGGAGATGATCCCGACCGGAGTGGTGGCGCCGGTGGAAGGCACGGCGTTCGACTTTTTGCTGCCGCGGCCGATCCGCCATGCCGACGAACACAACGCTCAACTCGCCTACGACCACAATTTCTGCCTGGCGGCCGCGCGCGGGCCCCTGCGCCAGGCGGCCTGGGTGCAGAGCGCGCATTCGGGCGTGGAGATGGAGGTGTGGACCACCGAGCCCGGCATCCAGTTTTACGCCGGCCACAAGCTCGCGCCGCAGGCCGCAGGGCTCGGCGGGCGCCGCTACCGTGCGCATGCCGGTTTCTGCCTCGAACCGCAGGTCTGGCCGGACTCGCCGAACCGGCCCTATTTTCCGCAGGCCGTGCTGTGGCCCGGCGACCGCTACCGCCAGGTGACGGAATACCGTTTCAGATAGGCTCGAACGCCGCCCGCAGGATCGAAAACGGCGCCAGCGCGCCGCGCACCTGGACCACGGCCGCCGCGACCTGGTGGGCGCGCCGCGCCGCCGCGTGCGGCGGATGGCCGGAAAGCCGCGCGGCCAGATAGCCGCCATTGAAGGAATCGCCGGCGCCGGTGGTGTCGACCGGGTTTTCCACCGCGACGGCGGCAATCGGTTCGGCGCGGCCATTGCAGACAACCAGCGCGGGATCGGCGCCGTCCTTGATGACGATTTCGTCGATGCCGGCCTTGGCCAGCCGGTCGGCGGTCGCCTGCGGCTTTGGGTCGGCGAACAGCGCGTTTTCGTCGGGAAAGGTCGGCAGGGCGATGTCGGTGAGCGCCAGCGCCTCGCCGATCGCGGCCTTGGCGGCGGCGGCCGTCGGCCACAGGCGCGGCCGGTAATTGGGATCGAAGGCGACCGTCGCGCCGGCGGCGCGCGCTGTGGCGAGCGCGTCGAGCAGTCGCCGGCGGGCGGGTGCCTCGAGAATTGCCAAAGTGATTCCGGAAAAATAGATAAGGGACCGGTTTTGAAGGCTTTTCGCCAACGGGCCTGCGTCGTCCGCGAGCCGGCGGGCGGCGGCGTCGGAGCGCCAGTAGGTAAAGGAGCGTTCGGCGCCATCGAGCGTGATGGCGTAAAGGCCGGGGCGGGCACCGGCGATTTTCGGGCTCGCGGCGACGCCGATGCCGTTTTCGCGCATGAAGGCGATCTGGGCGGCCGAGAACGGATCGTCGCCGAAGGCCGACACGTAGTCACATGCCTGCGCGGTGTCGGTCAGCGCGCGGAGCGCCCATAGCGTGTTGAACGTGTCGCCGGCATGGCTCATGCGCCACAATCCGTCCTCAGCGCCGGCGAGTTCCAGCATGCATTCCCCAACCGCCGCGATATGTCCTGCCCGCATTCCGTCTTTCTCCGATCCTGGACCTTGCTCCTACACGGGTCGACGCTCTGCTGTCGATTGTCGGATTGGGTCGTTGCGAGAGTGCGGTGGTGCGTACTGCCGCCCGGACGCCGCGCAGCGGTTGTGTTCGGGGCGATTTGGTTCGAAAAGGAGACATGAGCAGATTCCTTGTCGCCCTCGTTGCCGCGGCCGCGCTGGCCCTCGGCGTGATCTATTTCTACGATCCCGGCGGGACGGGCTCGGAGACGCTCGATCTGGCGCGTTCGAAACCGACCGTGAACGGCCTTTACGTCGTCGCGATCGCGCCCGAGGCCGAACCCGTCGAGACCGGCGAGCTGCATGGCTGGGTGTTGACGCTGACCGTGCCGGACGGAACGCCTGTCGAGGACGCGCAGATCGAGGTCGGCGGCGGCATGCCCGATCACGGCCACGGCCTGCCGACCAGCCCTGAGATGACCGCCTATCTCGGCGATGGGCGCTACCGGGTCGACGGGGTGCGGTTCAACATGGGCGGCTGGTGGGTGCTGGATTTCACCGTCCGGGCCGAACCCGGCGAGGATACGGTCCGCTTCAACATAAGACTGTGACCGCGAGACCATGGCCAGCCTGAACACACTTGCCCGCGTCCTTGTCGCCGCCGCGCCGGTGCTGCTCGGCGGCTGCGGCGAGGGCGGGCTGACCCTGGCCGAGCGCGAGGCCGTCGCCTCGCTGTCGCTGGCCGCCCTCGGCGCGGTGCCGCCATCCGTTTCCAACAAGGTGGCCGACGATCCGGGCTCGGCCGCCCTCGGCGAGGCGCTGTTTTTCGACACGCGGCTGAGCGCCAACGGCGCCGTCGCCTGCGCCACCTGCCACGATCCGCAGCGTCAGTTCCAGGACGACCTGCCGCGCGCCCAGGCGCTCGGCACCGGCCCGCGCCGCACCATGCCGCTCGCCGGCTTGGCGTGGAACCTGTTCTTCTTCTGGGACGGGCGCAAGGATTCGCTGTGGAGCCAGGCGCTCGAGCCGCTGGAAAACCCGCTCGAGCACGGGCTGACGCGCACCGGCGTCGTCCGGTTGGTCGCGCGCCATCATCGCGCCGGCTACGAGGCGGCGTTCGGGCCGCTGCCGGCGCTTGCGGTTCTGCCGGCCGCGGCCGGCCCGTTCGGCACCGCGGCAGAGCGGGCGGCCTGGGCCGGGCTGGACGAGACGGCGCGACGGGCCGTCAACGGCGCTTTCGCCAATGTCGGCAAGGCGATCGCGGCCTTCGAACGCACGATCCCGCCGGTCAAGACGCGCTTCGACCGCTATGCGGCCGCGCTCGCGCGCGGCGAGCCGCCCGAAGGCGATGCCGCCTTCAGCGATCTCGAACGGGAAGGGCTCCGACTGTTCGTCGGCAGCGCCAACTGTCTGGAATGCCACAACGGACCGCGCTTCACCGACGACCATTTCCACAATACCGGCGTTGCCGACGATCCGCAGGCGCCGGCAGGCCGCGAGCGCGCGGGTGCGATTGCGCGGCTTCTGGCCGACCCGTTCAACTGCCAGGGCGATTTCAGCGACGCAGCCGAAGGCGACTGTGCGGAGCTGCGTTTCATGCTGCGCGACGGTCCCGAGCTGGAACGGGCGGTCAAGACGCCGTCGCTGCGGGGCGTGGCGCTGCGCGCGCCCTACATGCATGCCGGGCAGATCGCAACACTGGAGGCGGTGGTCGAGCACTACGCGAACGCGCCGACATCGCCGGCCGGCACAAGCGAGCTGCGGCCGGTGCGGCTGACCGAGCGCGGCAAGGCGGCGCTGGTGGCGTTTCTGAAGACGCTGAACTAGGCCTTCGGTTTTGAACGTCTCCGTCAGCGGTCCTTGACGGTTTCCATCGCCACATAGGTCGAGGTCTGTGCCACATGGGGCAGGGCGGAGATCTTTTCGCCGAGCACGCGGCGATAGGCGGCGATGTCCCTGGTACGCACCTTCAGCAGATAGTCGAAGCTCGCCGCGATCATGTGGCACTGCTCGATCTCGGGCACGCCGAGTACGGCGCGGTTGAAGGCGTCGAGCGCGGCCGAACGGGTGTCGGAGAGCTTGACCTGGACGAAGGCGATGTGGCCTTCGCCCATGCGTTCGCGATCGACGATCGCCGCGTAGCCGCGAATGTAACCGTCGGCCTCCAGCCGCCGGACCCGCGCCTGCACCGGCGTCTTGGACAGGCCGACCTTGGCGGCGAGTTCGGCCATGGACAGCCGGCCCTGGCGCGCCAGCGCCGCGACGATGTTGCGGTCGATGCGGTCCAAACGATCTGTCATGGTCTACTCTTGCCGTCTTATCGAATTATATTGATATGAAGAAATAGCTCGTTCGATCTGAAATGACCAGAAATTCAGGCGTTGCCAGGCCCGGTTCAATGGTATGACCGTCACCGATGGCCCGGCTTGACCGCTCCGCGGCAGGCAAGCCTATTGTGACGAGAGGAGGTCCATGACGATGTCCGCACTTTCAAAGCATCGGGCGCTGATCCGCGCCAATTATCTGCCCGACGAGGATGCCGCGCTCGCGCGCCTGGTCGCGCTGGCCGGATTGCAGGCCGACGAGCGTGAGGCGATCTCGGCGCGGGCGGCCGATCTGGTACGGGCCGTACGCGGTTCGTCCGATCCGCAGATGATGGAAGTGTTCTTGTCCGAATACGGGCTTTCGACCAAGGAGGGCGTGGCGCTGATGTGCCTGGCGGAGGCGCTGCTCAGGGTGCCCGACGCCGAGACCGTCGACGATCTGATCCGCGACAAGATCGCGCCGCACGACTGGTCGGCGCATTCGGGCGAATCGAGCTCGATCTTCGTCAACGCCTCGACCTGGGCGCTGATGCTGACCGGACGGGTTCTGGAGGAAGGCGAGGGCGGCATCGAACGCACCCTGCGCGGGATGGTGCGCCGGCTCGGCGAACCGGTGATCCGCACCGCGGTGTCGGCGGCGATGCGCGAGATGGGCGAGCAGTTCGTGCTTGGCCGCACCATCGCCGAAGCGGTCAAGCGCGGCCGCGCCTACACGCAGAAAGCCTATCTCTATTCCTACGACATGCTAGGCGAGGCGGCGCGTACGGAAACCGACGCCAAGCGTTATCATCGCGCCTATGCCGATGCGATCGCGGCTCTGGCCGCGCATGCTTCGGGCGACGATATTCGCCGCAATCCCGGCATTTCGGTCAAGCTCTCGGCATTGCATCCGCGTTACGAATTCGCCCAGCGCGAGCGCATGCTGCCGGTGATGGTCGAGCGTCTTAGCGCGCTTGCCTATGCCGCGCGCGATGCCCGCATGGGGCTCAATATCGACGCGGAGGAGGCCGACCGGCTCGACCTGTCGCTCGACGTGATCGAACAGGTGCTGGCCGACCCGGAACTCGCCGGCTGGGACGGGTTCGGCGTGGTCGTGCAGGCCTACGGGCCGCGCGCGGCCTTCACCATCGACTGGCTGCACGCGCTCGCCGAAAAGCTCGACCGCAGGATCATGGTGCGGCTCGTCAAGGGCGCCTATTGGGATACCGAGATCAAGCGCGCCCAGGTGCTTGGGCTTGCCGGCTATCCGGTGTTCACCCGCAAGGTGAACACCGACGTGTCCTACATCGCCTGCGCGCGCAAGCTGCTCGCCATGACCGACCGCATCTATCCGCAATTCGCCACCCACAACGCCCACACCGTGGCCGCGATCCTGGCGATCGCCGACGACAGAAGCAGCTTCGAGTTCCAGCGCTTACACGGCATGGGCGAGGCGCTGCACGAGGCGGTGCGCAAGCGCGAAGGCACGCGCTGCCGCATCTATGCGCCGGTCGGCGCGCATTCCGACCTTCTGGCCTATCTCGTGCGCCGGTTGCTCGAAAACGGGGCCAATTCCTCGTTCGTGCACCAGATCGTCGACGAGGAGGTGAGCGCGGAGGAGATCGCGCGCGATCCGTTCGCCGTGATCGCCGGCCAGGGCCGCGCCCACAATCCGGCAATCCCAATGCCGGCCGAGATTTATGGCGGCGGACGGCGCAATGCCAGGGGATGGGACCTGACAGACCCGGTCGCATTCGCCGAGATCGAGGCGGCCCGTAAGCCGTTCGATGCCGGTTTCGTGTGGACGGCAAAACCGATCACGCCGGCCGCCGGCGCGGGCGCGAAACGGGCGATCGTCAATCCGGCCCGGCCCGACGACACGGTCGGCACGGTGGAGGAGGCGACGGCGGACATCGTCAAGGACGCGGTCCGGGTCGCGGCCGCCGCGCAGCCGGATTGGACCAGGCTGCCGGTCGCGACGCGCGCGGCGATGCTTGCCAAAGCCGCCGATCTTTACGAGGACAATGCCGCGGAGTTTTTCGCGCTGTGCAACCGCGAGGCCGGCAAGACGCTGGCCGACGGCGTGGCGGAACTGCGCGAGGCGGTCGATTTCCTGCGCTACTATGCGGCCGAGGCGGCGAAGGCGGAGCCCAACGGCCAGGCGCGCGGGGTGATCGCCTGCATCTCGCCGTGGAACTTTCCGCTCGCCATCTTCACCGGCCAGATCGCGGCAGCGCTCGTCACCGGCAATGCGGTGATCGCCAAGCCGGCCGAGCAGACGCCGCTGATTGCCGCCAGGGCGGTGGCGCTCCTGCACGAGGCCGGCATTCCCGCCGCAATCCTGCAGCTTTTGCCGGGTGACGGCCCGTCGGTGGGCGCGCCGCTGGTGGCCCGGCCCGAGATCGCGGGGGTCTGTTTTACCGGTTCGACCGAGGTCGCACGGCTGATCGAGCGCCAGCTCGCCGAGACGGCGCCGCCGGACGCGATGCTGATCGCCGAAACCGGCGGGCTCAACGCCATGGTGGTGGACTCGACCGCTCTGCCCGAACAGGCTGTGCGCGACATTCTCGCCTCGTCGTTCCAGAGCGCCGGCCAGCGCTGCTCGGCGCTGCGCGTGCTTTACGTGCAAAAGGACGTCGAAAAGAAGATGATGGAGATGCTGCGCGGGGCGGCCGAGGCGCTGGTGGTCGGCGATCCGCGCGACATCGCCTGCGATGTCGGTCCGGTGATCGACGACGAGGCGCAGACGACGATCAGCGCCTATTGCGCCGAGATGGAGGCCAAGGGCAAGGTCGCGCTCAAGCTGCCGGTGCCGGCCGAGGGCCGGTTCGTGGCCCCGCACATCGTGCGCGTGTCGGGGATTGGCGAATTGGAGCGCGAGATTTTCGGACCCGTGCTGCACGTGGCGACTTTCGGGGCCGACGAGATCGACCGGGTGATCGCGGCGGTCAACCTGAAGGGCTACGGGCTGACCTTCGGCCTGCATACGCGCATCGAGGAGCGCGTGCAGCGTTTCGTCGACGGCGTGCATGCCGGCAATCTCTACGTCAACCGCAACCAGATCGGCGCCGTCGTCGGCGCGCAGCCGTTCGGTGGCGAGGGATTGTCGGGCACCGGGCCGAAGGCGGGCGGGCCGCATTATCTGCGCCGTTTCCGCAAGACCGGCGCAGACCGTCCGGAGCCGGCGGCGGGCGAGCCGGTCAACGCCACCATGATCGCGGAACATTTCGTCGACCCGGTGAAGCATGGCTGGGCCGGACGCGGCGACCGCATCGCCATCCTGAGAAAGCATCTGCGCGGCAAGGGCGCCGAAGCGGTGGCGGCCGCCGCCAGCCTCGATCTCGGACCCTACGACCTGCCCGGGCCGACCGGCGAGGCGAACACCTTGATGCTGCCGCCGCGCGGGCGGGTGCTGTGCCTGGGGCCGGAGCCCGACATGCTCCTGGCCCAGACCGTGCAGGCGCTGGCCGCCGGCAACGCGGTCGTGGCGGTCGCGCCGGGGGCTACGCAGGCCTTGCAGCCGCTTCTGTCCAAGGGGCTGCCGGTCAACGCGCTCGACGGCGTGGTGGCACCGGCGGTGCTGTCGGAGATCGCCGTCGACGTGGTCGCCTTCGCGGCTGCGGACGAGGCGCTGCGGGCAGTCAGGACAGAGCTTGCGCAGCGCACCGGGCCGATCGTGCCGGTGCTGGTGGAGGTGATCGATCCGGCGGCCTATGCGCATGAGCGGGCGGTGTGCGTCGACACGACCGCGGCCGGCGGCAATGCGAGCCTGCTCGCCGCCGTGTGAGCGCGGAGCGGACCGGGTCCGCGTTTGAGCCGATCTGCTTTTCACGGAATCGCAGATCGGCTCCAAATTATTGTTTTTGAAGCGTTTCCCAACGGCGAACCGGTATCCACTTCGCCTGGAAACGCTTCAGTCGGCCGCAGCCTGGGGAACGCGGCCGAAACGCAGCAGATTGCCGTGCGGATCGTGGATGTAAAACTCTTCCATGTTCCACGCCCGCACGGCGAGGTCCGACAGGTTTTTGGCACCGCGGCGGCGATAGTCGGCATGCCAGCGCCCGATGGCGCCGCCGCGAATATAGACCGAGCTTCGCTCACACAGGCTGCGGTCGTCGGTCAGCCAGAAATGCAGCTCGACCTCGTCGCGGCGCAGGATGAGATAGTCGTGTTCCCGGTAAACGGTCGCGGTGAAGCCGAGTTCGCCGCCATAGAAACGCTGCGTCTCGTCGAGGTCGAGCGAAGGCAGGACCGGAAGCGCCTCGAGCCGGTCGGGATGATCCGGCATTCTTTATGCGCCCTCGACGACCGAGAACCCCTCGAACTGGGGATGGCCGAGATAAAGCGGCTTGTTGGACCCGGCGTTCTTGTGGGCGTCGCGGAATTGCTGCGATCTGGTCCAGGCGAGGAAGTCGTCCTGGCTGGCCCAGACCGTGTGGGAGGCAAACAGCGTATAGCCTTCGTCCTCATTGTGTGGCCCGCGCAGAAGGTGGAAGGATTTGAAGCCGTCCATCTCCGACAGGCTGGACTCGCGGCCTTTCCAGACTTGTTCGAAATCGGCTTCGGACCCGGCTTTGACCTTGAAACGGTTCATGGCGATATACATGGCGCTGTCCTTTCAGGCTTTGAAGATGGGGTTTGGCGTGTGCGCGCAGCGGCCGGTGTCCGGTTCGGGAAAGGATACCACGCCGGGCGGCAGCCGGGCCGGCCGGTTGCGGGACGGGTTCGGACCGGCCTGGCAAAGATCGGCAGAGCGCGTTTTGTTGAGATCGACGATGCCGGCCCGCCGGCGTTCGAACTGGTCCCCAAGCAAGGCGCGCAGGCGCGGGTCCAGCCCGTCGCCATTGCGCTGGGCCGCGAGGCGGTCGAAGGCGAGCATGCCGGTCATGACGGTCCTTTCGCGGTTGGGCGTCAGCGTGCCAGGCCGAGCGGCACGGAAAATTTCCAGCTCGAGCGGCCGGCGGCGGCCGGTATTGGCGGGAACGGGGCCGCGCGCCGCACCGAGGCGAGGGCGGCCTTGTCCAATGTGGCCGAGCCGGAGCTCTGGGTGATGCGCACCGAGCCGAGAGCGCCGTTGCGGGTGACGACGAAATGGACATGGACGTCGCGCCGCGCGTCGCGCCGGGCGGCGCGCGACACGCCGCGCAGGGCCCGGCGCAGCTTGCGCGCCACCTTGCCGGGATAGTTGGAGACGGCGGCGTTGCCGGCCGCGCCCTGCTTGCGGCTGCCGGTGCCCTGCGCGGCCGCGCGGCCGCGCTCGTTGCCGGTGGCCTCGCCGCGCCGCGTGCTCTGCTCGGCCCGGCCGCCCTGGCCGGCGGCCTGGGTTTTCTTGCGCTGTTTGGGCGGGGTTTCGGCCTTTTTGCGCGGGGCCTCCCTGGCGCGCGGCTTTTCCGGCCGCACCATGGCCTGCCGGATTTTTGGCGGTTGCGGGCGCGCGGTCGGCAGGGGCACGTCGTCTGGAATGACGATCTCCTCGACCGGCGCCAGCGCCTCGGCCGTCTCAACCGGGGTAATCTGGGCGCGCGCGGTCTCGACCGGCTCGGTCTCCGCCGCCGGCTCGGGCGCGGTCGCGGTCGCTTCGACGGGCTCTGCCTCGGCGGGGCGCTCGACCGGTGCGACCGGGTCGGCCGGCACCAGCACCTGCGCGGGCTGCGGCGTTTGCGGCGCGAGGGGTTCGGTGACTTCGGCCGGCCGGGGCTCCGCTTGGACCGGTTCGACCGCTTCGGCGGGAGTTTCGCGAATTTCCGTCTCGGGCGCCGGGCGGGGCTGGACGGCTTCGTCCGGCGTGTCGACGGGCTCGACAATCGCGCTGTCGGGCACCGGCTCGCCGGCGGCGAAGACGTCCTCGAACGAACCCAAAAGCGCGATTTCCGTCGCCGCCGAACCGGCGATTTCCACTTGCTCTGGCCGCTCGGCGAGCAGATAGGCGGCCGCCCCGGCATGCACCAGGCCGGAGGCAAGGACGGCGATCGACCATTTTAGGGCGGGTCTCATGGCGTCTCCCGCTCGGTGACGAGGACGATGCGGCCTGCGCCGGCGTCGCGGAGTGCGGCGACGATGTCGATCAGCTCCCGTGCCGGCAGGGCGCGGTCGGCCGCGACCTTGACGAGCGGCATGGCTCCGTCCGCGTCGGAGGCGGCACGCAACCGCTCGACATAGGAGGCTGCGGTGACCGGCATGCCGGCGGCCAGCAGCGCGCCGTCGCTGGTCACGAACAACGCGCGCGGCGGTTCGGCGCGGTCCGACTGCGACGTGGTGATCAGCGCGACGTCCCGCTCCATCGGCGGGGTCAGCGTGCCGGCGATCAGGAAGAAGATCAGCATCAAAAAGACGATGTTGATCAGGGTGATCGTCGATTCGTGCCGGGGACGAGGGCGTGGGCGCGGCAGCTTCATGGCGGTTAGCGGGCCACGGAAAGCGACAGGCCGGTGTCGCGGCGGATCGCCTCGATGGCGCCGACCATGGCCTGCGACGTGATCGCGCCGCGTACCAGAAGCACGGCGGTTTTGGCGCCGGCCTGTTCCAGGCGACCGATTTCCACAAGCGCGCCGGCTTCGGTGAGAGGCCGTCCGTTCACGCGCCAGTCCGTGTCCGACAGAAGCACGATGATGTCCGGGGGGGCGCCGGCGGCGGTTGCCCCGGCGCGGCCGCCGGTGATCTCGACCTCGGAGAATTTGGCGAAGGTGGAGGTCAGCATGAAAAACAGCAGCAGCAGGAAGATGACGTCGATCAGCGACGTCACGGAGACCGGACGCCGGGGACGGCGGGCGATCTCAATGCGCATGGCTTTGTTCCATTGCGGCCGGCTGGGCGGCTTCGGGCGTATCCTGGTCCAGTCGCGCGCCGGTCGCGCCGAGCGCCTGCTGCGACAGGAAGGCGGTGGTGACGGTCTCGATCGCCACGCGCTCGTTTTCGATCCGGGTCTCGAACCAGGTCAGCACCAGCGAAACCGGCATCGCCACGGCAAGCCCGGCGGCGGTGGTCAAGAGCGCGACCCAGATGCCGCCGGCCAGGAGAGAGGGGTCGACGGCGCTGCCGGCGCCCTGCAACTGCCGGAAGGCCTCGATCATGCCCAGCACCGTGCCGAACAGGCCGAGCAGCGGCGCGATCTGGGCGATGGCGTCGAGCGCGCGCAATCCGCGCTGCAACGCGTGCAGCCGTGTCACCGCCACGCGGCCGATCTCGTCCTCGATCACCGCCTTGGAGGCGGCGCGGTTGGCCGAAAGCCGCATCGCGGTCGCCAGGGCGCCGCCAACCGGCGAGGGATCCGCCTCGGCCATCTGGCGGGCGTCACCGACGCTGCCGTGAACCCACAGATAAAGGGCGCGATTGGCCTTTGCGCCGGACCCGACCCGCTCGCGCCAGAACTGGGCAAGCTTGATCAGGATCAGCGCCAGCGCGAACACCGACAGGACGAGCAGGATGGCGACAACCGGGCCGCCGAGCTCGAGAAAGGCGCGCACGTCATTGAAAATGTCGGGTCTCATCGCATCACACTCCGAATTCGACCGCGGTCCTGGTCGCCGGTTCGAGGGTCCGAAGGCAGGCGGTCGCGTCGAGCCCGGCGCCGTCACACTGGGTGGCATCGTTGACGAGGACGCGGCCGATGCCTTCGCAGTCGACGCCCGGCAGGTCGAACTGCCTGACCTTGGTCTTGCCTTGCGGCAGGGCCTTGAAGTCGAGTGTCACCAGCCGGTCGACCAGCCCGGCCTTGTCGAACAGCACGATCTCGAACGCCGCCTTGTCGAGGGCGGCGCCGAGCCGGTTGGCGATCACGAAGGTGAAACGGCAGCCGCCGTCGCCGGGCTCGATCGCGTTGAGCTCGAGTGCGAGCGAGGGGCCCGGCGCGCTCGTTTGAGCGAGGGCCGGGCCGCCCGCGACGGGCGACAGCGCAAGGATCGCGGTCAGAATACGGCTTGCGGTCGTCACCCATCTTCTCATCGTCACCATCCGAACTGCTTGCTGAGGGAAAGTTTGAATGTGCGGCCCTTGGCTGCGTCGTTGTGCAGAAACTCCTTAAACTCGGTGTCGAAAAGATTGTCGACACCGAACTGGGCTTCCCAGCCGGCGAATTGGCCGTCCTGGGGCGTCCAGCTCACGAAAACGTCGTGCACGTCGAAGCTGTCGGCAAAGCGTGTCGAGGTGCCGGTCCAGGTCGCCTGCGAGGCGCGCAGGGCGGGGTCCTGCGGCGCGGCGACCACGCGCGCCTTCCAGCCGAACCTGAGATCGTGCTGCGGCAGCTTGCCGCCGAGCGTGAAGGCCAGCTCGTGCGGGGCGACCGTTGTCAGATAGGCGCCGGTCGTGCGGTCCTTGCCGACGACGTGCGAATAGCCGGCGTTGGCGAACACGAAGTCCGATTCGTAGGCGAGCTCGACCTCGAAACCGTAGATGCGCGCCTTGTCGATATTGACGTAGCCGGGCAGGGCGTTCGGCCCCGGCCGCAGCGCCGGGTTGAGGCTGATCAGATCGGAGATGTCGTTGTAGAAGCCGGTCGTCTTCAACTGCACGCCATCGCCCGGCTGGAAGATGTCGTACCCCGACAGGGCAAAGCCGATCTCGTAATTGTTGGAGGCTTCCTTGTTCAGGTCGAGGCTTGGCAGGAAGGAATTGCGCGAGCCGCCGGTGGAAAACACCTCGTCGAGCGTGGCGAAACGTTCGGTATGGGCGATCGAGCCGAACACGGCGACATGGTCGTTGAAGCGGTAATGGGCGGCGATCTTGGGCGAGACCGCGGTGTCGGTATCGGAGGCGGTCAGCCCGGTGCTCGTGCCCGGCGACAGACGGTGCCAGTCCAGACGCAGGCCGGGAATGATCGTCAGCCGCTCGTCCCAGACGAATTCGTTCTGCACGAACACGCCCGTCTTCAGGTCGGTGCCCTCGGGATGGAAGTTGATGCCGCCCGGCGTGCCGGCCAGCGTGATCGGCTCGGCGGTGCGGACCTGGTAGGCGGTCTGCCAGCCATAGGTCAAAAAGTTTTCCCAGTTCTCGCCGCGCCACTCGCTGGTGTTTTGCACATTGAACTGCCAGGTCCGGTAGCCGTATTCGGTGTCGCAGAACAAAAGGCTGGTTGCGCAGGTCAGCCCGAATCTCGGGTTGCCGGTCGCGTCGGTCTGGTCGACCCTGGTGTCGGAATAGGAGGCCGAAACCTTCACATCGAGCCAGTCATTGTCGCTGAACGGGTTTTCGTAGGAGACGACACCGGTACGGTCGACGACATGGCGATCGACCGTGCCGAACAGCGATTCGGTGCCGACCTGGGCATAATCCTGATCGTCGGCATCCGAATCCCACTGCTGGTAGGAGAGCCTGAGCCGGCCTTCCTCGCCGACATTGAACGTGCCCTTGGCAAGACCCGACCAGGCGGAAAAGTCGGAGCTGCGGATTTCGGTGCCGTTACCGGTGACATAGGGATCGGCGCGGCGGAAATTGCCCGACAGCAGAAATTCCGCATCGGGGCTCATGCGCTGGGCAAACACCACCGAGCCGAGCCAGCCATTGCGGTTGGAATTGAAACCGCCCTTCAGGCGCAGCGCGCCGGTATCGCCGTCGGCGATGAAGTCGGAGGCGTCCTTGGTGACGAAATTGATCACGCCGCCAAGCGCCCCCGAGCCGTAGAGCGTCGAGGAGGCCGGTCCGCGCAGCACCTCGACCTTCTTGTAGAGCTCGGGATCCGAGAAGAACCCGCCCATGCGGTACTGTTCGTAGAATTTGGTCGCGCCATCGACGGTGACGATGATGCGGCCCTCCTCGCCGGCCGATTCGGGCGCGCCGATCCCGCGAATGTTGAAGGTCTGGCCGAACGCGCGATCGGAGCCGGACGTGTTGACGCCGGGGATGCGCTTCAGGACATCGCCGACGGTCGCCGCCTGCTCCTGGTCGATGTCTTCCTGTTCGACGACACTGACGGATTGCGGCGTGTCGATGGCGACTTTTTCGACGCCGGCGCCGAGCACGAGACGCTGCAGCAGCGTCACACGGCCTTTCTTGTCGGCGTCGTTGGTTTGCGCGCCATCCTGCGCATGCGTGGCGCCGGCCGTCGCGATCGCGACGATGGCGGCACTCCCCAAAAGACAAACTACGTTACGAGACACGAGCCCCATCGCCCAACTCCTGATTCCATAGGCTGAGATGCTGGCTGGCCGGGGCTTGCTCGCATGTGATTGTTCTTGCCGGGTTTTAAACCTGAATTTCAAACTCCGGTATTGCGCTTCGTAATTAACCTGACTAAAGGTGTCAAGAAATCAATCGACCGTTTCACGACGCCCAGCCAGCTCTTCGGCAAGCCCGGCGCGCATGGAGGCTTTGTGACGTGAACACCGATCGCGCAGATATCGATCCACCCGGGCACGGGCCCCGCGCCGCCCTTCGATCGGGGCCCGACACCGGCAGGCAAAAACCGCACCCGCGCATCGTCACCAGCGAGGCTCTGTTCGGCGGCGCGCAGGAAATCGCCATCGAACACGGCGACGCCCTCTACCGGTTGAAGATCACCCGCCAGGGCAAACTCATTCTCAACAAATAGGGGCGGGCCATGAACTCCAGCACGACGATGAACGACGGCACGAAAACGGCCCCGGCCGATATCCGGCGGATGCGGATCGACAACCCCAAGCTGCGCGAGCGCGATCTGGCCGAGCAGTTGGCGATCACCGAAGCCGAACTGATCGCGGCCCATTGCGGCCACGGCGCACGCCGTATCGATGCCGATCTCGACAGGCTTCTGGCCGGTCTCGGCGCGCTCGGCGAGGTTATGGCGCTGACGCGCAACCAAAGCGCGGTGCACGAAAAGATCGGTCCCTACGACAAGCCGGTGCCCGGCAAGCATGCGGCTATGCTCTTGGGCAAGGAGATCGATCTGCGGCTGTTTCCGCGCCATTTCGTCCACGGTTTCGCAGTCGAAAAGCGCGACGGATCCGAGGTGCGGCGCAGCCTGCAATTCTTCGACGCTCACGGCGACGCCGTGCACAAGATCCATCTGCGTGCGGCCTCCGACGTCAACGCCTACGAGGCGTTGGTTGCGACCCTTTCGTCCGCCGATCAGAGCGACACGGTCGCGGTCGAGCCGCAGCCCGCCGCCGGTGCAGCCGAGCCGGCTTCCGATCCGGTCGATACGGATGCGCTGCGCACGCGCTGGGCGGACATGCGCGACGTGCATCAATTCGTCGGCATTCTGCGCGACATGAAGCTGACCCGCCGGCGCGCCGTCGAACTGGTCGGTCGGGACTTCGCCTGTCGGCTCGGCAATGAGGCCGTGGCGGCGATGATGCACGAGGCGGCGCGCACCGCGCTGCCGATCATGTGTTTCGTCGGCAGCCGCGGCTGCATCCAGATCCATTCCGGGCCGATCCGGACGCTGAAGCAGATGGGACCGTGGCTCAACGTCATGGACCCGGGCTTTCATCTGCATTTGCGCACCGACCGCATCTGCGATGTTTGGGCGGTGAAAAAGCCGACCAAGGACGGTCACGTCACCTCGATCGAGGCCTATGACGCCGCGGGAAGCCTAATCATCCAGTTTTTCGGCCAGCGCGAGGAAGGGACCGAGGAGCGCGGCGAATGGCGCTCGCTGGTCGCCGGGCTTCCCGTCCATGCCCAGTCCACCGCCGCGTGAGGAGAAGCCCATGACAATCCGGATTTCGCGCCGCAGCCTGTTGCGTGCCGGCGCCTGCCTGCTGACCGCCGCGCTGACCCTGGCCCCGCTGGTCGCGCCGCCCCCCGGCGGGCGGGCGCAGGCTTCCGAAACCGCCGCGCTGGCCGGGGCCGAGCGGCTGGTGTCGATCGGCGGTTCGGTCACGGAAATCATTTACGAGCTCGGCGAGCAGGGCCGGCTGGTGGCGCGCGATTCGACCGGGCAATATCCGCCGGCGGCCACCAGCCTTCCCGATGTCGGTTATATGCGGCGCCTGTCGCCCGAAGGGGTGCTGTCGGTCGATCCCGACGCGATCCTGGCCCTTGAGGGCAGCGGCCCGCCCGAGGCGATCGAGGTGCTCGAAAAAGCGCGTGTGCCGATGGTGATGGTGCCCGAGCGTTTCGACGGCGAGGGGATTTTGGCCAAAATCCGCAGCATCGGCGCGGCGCTCGGCGTCGAGGACAAGGCCGCGGCCTTGGCCGACAAGGTGGGCGGCGAACTGGAATCCGCACGGCAATTGACCGCCGACATCGCGCCGCGCCGGCGGGTGCTGTTCGTGCTCAGCCTGCAGGGCGGCAAGATCCTCGCCGCCGGCGCCGATACGGCCGCAAGCGGCATCGTCGCGCTCGCCGGTGCCGAAAACGCGGTCTCGGGCTTCGAGGGTTACAAGCAACTGACCGACGAGGCTGTGATCGAGGCGCAGCCCGATGTCGTCTTGATGATGGCGCGCGGCGACGATCTCGAGATTTCGGAACAGGAGCTGTTCGCGCATCCGGCGATCGCCCAGACGCCGGCGGGGAGCAACCGGCAGCTTGTGCGCATGGACGGGCTTTATCTGCTCGGCTTCGGACCGCGCACCGCCGCGGCCGCGCGCGATCTGGCCCAGCGCCTTTACGGCGATCGTGTCTCAAACTGACGGGATGGCGATGTCTCAGCCGACCGTCGCCATGCCCGCGGGCGTGCAGGAAGAACACGGCGCGGGCGACCGTTCGTCGCGCGCGCGGCTTGCGCTTGGCGTGCTGAGCGTTCTCCTGGCCGCGACCGTGGTCGCCAGCCTGGGTTATGGCGCCTCGGATGCCTCGATCTGGGGCGTGGCCGCCGATCTTGTCGCGCGCGCCGGCGGCGGCGAAGCCACAATGTCGCTGCGCGACCAGGTGATCGTTTACGACATTCGCCTGCCGCGCACGATCCTGGGGCTTTTGATCGGGGCCGCGCTCGCCGTCTCGGGCGCGGTGATGCAGGGCCTGTTCCGCAACCCGCTGGCCGATCCGGGCCTGGTCGGCGTGTCCGCCGGGGCGAGCCTGGGCGCGGTGTCGGTGATCGTTCTGGGAGGCTCGGCGCTGGCGCCGCTGGTGGCGGTGTTCGGCCTCTACGCGCTGCCGGCGGCCGCGTTTGCCGGCGGGCTGGTGGTGACGTTGTCGCTCTACCGCATCTCGACGCGCAGCGGCCGGACCTCGGTCGCGACCATGCTGTTGGCGGGCATCGCGCTCGGCGCCCTGGCGATGGCGTTTACCGGCGTGCTGATCTTCATGGCCGACGACCGGCAATTGCGCGATCTCACCTTCTGGACCCTGGGATCGCTCGCCGGGGCGACCTGGGCCAAGATCGCCGCAGCCGGCCCGGTGATCGTGCTGGCGCTGGCCGCCACGCCCTTCGTCGCGCGCGGGCTCAACGCATTGGCGCTCGGCGAAGCGACGGCCCATCATCTGGGCGTGCCCGTGCAGCGGCTGAAAAACGTCTCGATCGTCGGCGTGGCCGCCGCGGTGGGCGCGTCTGTCGCCGTTTCCGGCGGGATCGGTTTCGTCGGCATCGTGGTGCCGCATCTGCTCAGGCTTCTGATCGGGCCGGACAATCGCTACCTGCTGCCGGCCTCCGCACTGTTGGGCGCGAGCCTGCTGCTTGTGGCCGACGCCGTCAGCCGCACCATCGTCGCGCCGGCCGAACTGCCGATCGGGATCGTGACGGCGGCCGTCGGCGCGCCGTTCTTTTTGTGGATCCTGTTGCGCCGGCGCGGGCTCCTCGACCTGTAAAACGCGAATCCATGGACGGTGGGCGATGATCAAGGCACGCAAAGTTTCGGTTTCGATCGGCCGCAAGCGAATCGTTTCCGGCGCCGATCTCGAGGCCTCGGCGGGCACGCTGGTGGCGATCGTCGGTCCGAACGGATCGGGCAAGACCACCTTGTTGCGGGCGCTGTCGGCCGATCTCGCCTATGAGGGCGAGATCGCCATCAATGGGATCGACCTGGCGGGCCTGAAACCCCACCAGCTCGCCGGCATGCGGGCCGTGCTGCCGCAGGCGACGGCGCTGTCGTTTCCCTTCACCGTGCGCGAGGTGGTGGGGCTGGGACTGTCGGGCGGCCGATCCGGCGCGCTCGCCGGCGAGGCGCAGCGTCTGCCGGAACGGGCGCTGGCCAGGGTCGACCTCGACGGGTTCGCCGGCCGTTTTTACCAGGAGCTTTCGGGCGGCGAGCAGCAGCGCGTCCAGCTCGCGCGCGTGTTGTGCCAGGTCTGGGCGCCGGTGCTGGAGGGGCGGCCGCGCTTTCTGTTTCTCGACGAGCCGGTGTCCAGCCTCGACATCAAGCACCAGCTCGTCATCATGCGCATCGCGCGCGATTTTGCGACACGCGGCGGCGGGGTGATCGCCATCCTGCACGACCTCAACCTGGCCGCGATGTTCGCCGACCGGATCGTCGTCATGCATCGCGGGCGCGTCGCGGCAACGGGCACGCCGCAGGAGGTGCTGAGCGACGGCTTGATGTCGCGCGTGTTCGAATGCGCCTTGCGGGTCGGCGTGCCGCCGCAGGCCGGGCAGCCTTACATCCTGCCGCACGCCGCCTCGCTGTGACTGCTTTTCGGCTTGGTGCCGGTGCGGCCGGTCGCGCCTTACCGGCCGGCCGGGCGCGTCGACCCGTTTTCGGTCAGCGCAGGCGAAGGTCGGTCAGTTGACGGCGGCGCGGGGCTCGGGCAGGGCGATGCCGAGCCGCACCTGCATGGCGGGGCTGTCATTGACCAGGTCGGCGATGCTGTGACGGCCCAGAACCTCGAAAAACGCGCCGAGCGCCTCGCGCAGGGCGCTGTTGAGGGCGCAGGACTCGATCAGCGGACAGTCGGCCGTGTCGTTTTCGAAACACTCGGCCATGGCGAAGCTTTCCTCGGTGACGCGCACGACGTCGAACAAGGTGATCTCCTCGGCCGGCCTGGCGAGCTTGACGCCGCCCTTGCGGCCCCGCACCGTGGTGACGAGCTTGTGTTCGACCAGCGGCTGCAGGATCTTGAACAGAAACAGTTCCGACACCGAATAGGCGGCGGCGATCTCGGGGATGCGGCTGAGCTGGCCGTCATTGGCCGCGCAATACATCAGGATGCGCACGGCGTAGTTGGTCTGACGGGTTAGCCTCATGGTCGTCCTCTTCGGCAAAGCCGCTGACACACGGCTTGTACCGTCTTGTTTAGAAGGATTCCAAATCGGACGCTAGGCCAAAGCCGAAAATACCTGAATTTTTATGTCCAGTATTGTGCCGGCGCAGCCGGTGTCAGCCCTGCCGCGCCTTCACCGCCCGTTCGAGCGCCTTGAGGCCGCCGAGAAACACGTCGTCGCGCACGAAGGGACCCCATTTGTCCGTCTGGCCGTCGCCCGCGCGGAACTCGGCCGTCCACACGGCAAAGGTACGATCGCCGTCGGTCACCGATTCGAAGCGGAGCACGGAGACATAGTCGACAAAGGGCAGGGGGCCGCCCACCATGTCGTAGGTGATCGTGTGGTCGATCGAGGAGGCGGCGAGCAGCGTTTCGCGCACGCGTCCGGAGCCGTCCTTGAGGGCGAAATTGCGCACGCAGCCGATTTCGTTGTTGGCCTTGCCCTCTTCGATATGGCTCTCGGCGGCGGCCGGGTGCCAGGCGGGCAGGCCGTTGAAATCGGACGCCAGCGCCCAAACGGCGTCGATCGGCGCGTCGATGACGGTTGAGGTGCGGACCTTGATCATCGTCTTCCTCCCGGCGTGCCGCCTCAGCGGTCGAACGCGATTGCCTTGAACCGGCGCGTCTGCTCGGCCAGCGCGGTTTCAACCGGCAGCCGCTCCATCGAACTGGCACCGTAGAACCCGTGACAGGACTGGGTTTTGCCGAGCACGTACTGGGCGTCTTCCGGCATGGCGATCGGGCCGCCGTGGCACAGCACGATGACGTCGTCGCGCACGGCGCGCGCGGCCGCGGCGATGGCGTCGATCTCGGCCACGCAGGCGTCGAGCGACTTGGCCGAGGTCGCGCCGATCGAGCCGCCGGTGGTCACGCCCATATGAGCAACGATGATGTCGGCGCCGGCTCTGGTCATGGCGTCGGCCTCGTCGGGATTGAACACGTAGGGCGTGGTCAGGAGGTCGAGCGCGGCCGCCTGGGCGATCATGTCGACCTCAAGCCCGTACCCCATGCCGGTTTCCTCGAAACTCTGCCGCATGATGCCGTCGAACAGGCCGACAGTGGGGAAATTCTGCACTCCGGAAAAGCCCATCGCGCGCAGTTCGGCCAGAAACTGCGGCATCAGCACGAAAGGATCGGTGCCGTTGACGCCGGCCAGAACCGGGGTCTTCTTGACCACCGGCAGCACCTCGACCGCCATCTCCTTGACGATCTCGTTGGCGTTGCCGTAGGCGAGCAGCCCGGCCGCCGAGCCGCGCCCGGCCATGCGGTAGCGGCCGGAATTGTAGATGATGATCAGGTCGATGCCGCCGTCCTCCTCGCCCTTGGCCGACAGGCCGGTGCCGGCGCCGCCGCCGACGATGGGAATGTGGCGGTCGACCATGTCGTGCAGGCGTTGAAGAATCTGGCGGCGGGGAATGGCTGGCATCATTTGCCCTTCTTGGCGGTGATTTCGCGATAGGCTTCGGCGAGCGCGGCGGCGAAGGCGGGGTCGTTGATATGCAGCGGCAGGCGCTGCAGCCGGCGGTCCTGCGTCCATTCGACGGTGTCTTCGAGCGTGTCGAACAAAACCGCGTCGGCGTTCGGATCGAAGAACGGGCCGCCCTCGATGTCGAGCGCGGAGACGCCCTTTTCCGGGATCAGGATGCGGACAGGGCCCCGACAGGCATTGAGCTTGTCGCCGATCCAGGCGCCGATGCGCCGGCATTCGTCCTTTGTGGTGCGCATCAGCGTGACGTTGGGGTTGTGTTCGTAGAAGGTGCGGCCTTCGAACGCGGCCGGCACGGTGTCGGGCGCCCAGAAATTGACCATGTCGAGCGCGCCGAGCGAGCCGACATAAGGCAGTCCGGTTTTCGCCACCACGTCGAGCCGGTCGTCGCGGGCCGGCAGCACCCCGCCGACCAACAGGTCGCAGATCTCCGTGGTGGTGACGTCGAGCATGCCTTCCAGCATGCCGGAGGCCGCAAGCGTTTCCATCGTGCGCCCGCCGGTGCCGGTGGCATGGAAGACCAGGCAATCGTGTGTCGATTTCAGCGCCTCGACGACGGCGGTCACACAGGCGGTGGTAACGCCGAACATGGTCAGCCCGACCGCGGGCCGGTCGTCCGCGGGTGCTGCCGGCTGCGTGGCCATCGCGGCAATCGCCCTGGCGGCGTTGTCGAGGATGACGCGGCTGATGCGGTTGAGGCCGGCCATGTCGGTGATCGACGGCATCATGATGATGTCGGACACGTCGACATAGGGCGCCACGTCGCCCGAGGCCAGCGTGGAGACCATGAGCTTGGGCAGGCCGATCGGCAGCGCGCGCATGCCCGCCGTCACCATCACCGTGCCGCCGCCGCCGCCGATGCCGATCATGCCGGCCATGTCGGTGCGGGTGGTCACGAAGGCGCAAAACGCGTCCGTCATGGCGGCAACGGCACTGCCGCGGTCCGCCGCGGCCAGCGCCTGCCGCGTCGCGCCGCCGCCATGGGCGGCCACCTCGGAGGCAGGCACGAAATCGGCGCCTGCGAAGGCCGATCCATCGGCCGCGGCGCCGGTTCCGATATCCACCACGGTCACGGCCGCACCGCAGTCCGCGATCCGCGCGGCGAGATAGGCCAGTTCGGCACCCTTGGTGTCGGCCGTGCCGACGACGTAAACCCGCTTCATGACTGTTTGGCCGTGATCGTTGCGCACGGATGACGTGCCGGTTGCCTAAATTTTGAGACACGAGTATCGTAGTGACATGAATATCTCAAATCAA
Source organism: Nitratireductor sp. StC3 (assembly GCF_003015025.1). Lineage (NCBI taxonomy): Bacteria > Pseudomonadati > Pseudomonadota > Alphaproteobacteria > Hyphomicrobiales > Phyllobacteriaceae > Nitratireductor > Nitratireductor sp. StC3. The sequence goes on from NZ_PYBP01000005.1 coordinate 371,841, forward strand.
GCCGCGAATCCTGCCGCCGAACCGGAAAAAGGTCCGCGGGCGAGGACGCGGCGGCTGATGATCGAAACCGCGGTGCGGATGATGCAGGCCGGCATCGTCCCCTCCGTCGCCGAGGTGGCGGAGGAGGCGGAAGTTTCGCGCGCCACCGCCTATCGGTATTTTCCCAGCCAGGCCGCCCTGGTCGGCACGGTGGTCGACCGGGCGCTCGGTCCGATCCTCGACTGGCGTTGCGAGGCGAGCGATCCCGTCGAGCGCGTCCGCGACCTGTTTGCGTCGTCATGGCCGCGCATGGACGAGTTCGAGGCCACGTTCCGGGCCGCGCTGAAACTCGCGCTCGACCAGCGCGAGCCGTCGCAGGCCGGCCAGCCGGACGACGAGACCCGTTTTCGCCGCGGCCACAGGGTTGCCTTGCTGCGCGACGCGCTGAGCCCGCTGGCGGGCGCACTGCCCGAAGCCGAGTTCGACCGCCTCGCCAAGGCGCTGTCGCTGGTTTTCGGCGTCGAGGCCTTCGTGGTGCTCAAGGATATCTGCGGCTGCGACGCCGACGAGACGGCCCGTATCGTGGCCTGGACGGCCGAGGCGCTGCTGCGCGCGGCGACAGCGGGCGACATAAAGGCGGCGGAGTCGGCTGACATGTCATAACTGGTCTTACCAAAGATGGGTGTTTTCGGCGTTTCGGTCCGCGTTGCAGCGGGAAGCAGCGGCAACACTGTGATGAATGGCCAGTATAGAGGCGTTATAAGGCGCTGATTTTCAAAACGGTTTAGAGCCGTGCCGAAAAGGGGAAAAAGAAGCTTGACCGCCCCCGTCAATTGGTACTACCAGTTTTAAGGAGCAACGCCCGCCGCAGCGCTTTGGCTGCTGGCGGATCGTTGGCGACTATGCCGGCATGTGGAGGTTGCCGGCAAAGGGCGACGCCGCAGCCGGGCATGACGCAATGGGTCCGCGACGGCAGCGACGCTTGAGACGGCGCAACAGGGAGGAGCAAGATCATGCGAAGAAAAATCGCCGGCATTGTCGCCGGCATAGGCCTGACGCTTGCCAGCGGCACGTCGGCGCTGGCGCAGGAACTGACCATATTCTGGGCGGAGTGGGATCCGGCCAACTATCTGCAGGAACTGGTCAACGAATACGAGGCCGAGACCGGCGTTCGGGTCACGGTCGAGACGACGCCATGGTCTGACTTCCAGACCAAGGCCTTCACCGAGTTCAATGCGCGCGGCGATGCCTACGATCTGGTCGTGGGCGATTCACAATGGCTCGGCGCGGGCTCGACCGGCGGCCACTATGTCGACCTGACCGACTTCTTCAAAGAGCACAATCTCGGCGAGGTGATGGCCCCGGCGACGGTGAAGTATTATGCCGAATATCCCGGCAACAGCGGCAAATACTGGGCGATCCCGCTCGAAGGCGACGCTGTCGGCTGGTCCTATCGTACGGACTGGTTCGAGGATCCCAAGGAGATGGAGGCGTTCAAGGCCAAATACGGCTACGATCTCGCGCCGCCGAAGGACTGGAAGCAGCTTCGCGACATCGCCGAGTTCTTCCATCGCCCCGACGAAAAGCGCTACGGCGTGGCGATCTATACCGACAATTCCTACGACGCACTGGTGATGGGCGTGGAAAACGCCATCTTCAGCTTCGGCGGGGAACTCGGCAATTACGAGACCTACGAGGTTGAAGGCTACATCAATTCCGACAAGGCCGTCGCCGCGCTGGAAGCCTACAAGGAGCTCTACCAGTTCACGCCTCCGGGCTGGGCGAAGACCTTCTTCGTGGAAAACAACCAGGCCATCACCGAGGGTCTGGCGGCGATGAGCATGAACTATTTCGCCTTCTTCCCGGCGCTGCTGAACGAGGCTACCAATCCGCACGCCAAGAATACCGGCTTCTTCGCCAATCCGGCCGGGCCGGACGGCGACCAGTTCGCCGCGCTTGGCGGGCAGGGGATCTCCATCGTGTCCTATTCCCAGAACAAGGAAGAGGCGATGAAGTTCCTGGAGTGGTTCATCCGCGACGACGTGCAGAAGCGCTGGGCGGAACTGGGTGGCTATACCTGCCACGCCAAGACGCTGGAATCGGAGGAGTTCCGCAACGCCACGCCCTATAACGAGGCCTTCTACCAGACGATGTTCAAGGTGAAGGACTTCTGGGCGGTGCCGGAATTCGCCGAGCTGCTGCAGCAGATCAACCAGCGCATCTACCCCTATATCGTTGGCGGCGAAGGCACCGCCAAGGAAGCGCTCGACGCGCTGGCGGTGGACTGGACCGAGACCTTCAAGAAATACGACCGGCTCCAATAGCCGACAAGGCGGAAGGGGCCTTGGCCCCTTCCGCCGCCCATCAAGGTCCGCTTTCGAGGATCGCGGGGTCCGGTGCGACCGGGCGTGCCTCGCAAACGGACGCCATGAAGGCAATCGTTTCATGGTCAATGGGGCCAGACCGTAGATCGCGGCGAAACGTCCTGTTTCGCCGGCGACCGCGCCGGCCCGCTGTGATCAAGCTCTCAGGGGAGGAGCGTCTTGACGACCGACGTCATAACCAGGCTGGACCCGCAATCGCATGCGGCCAAGCGCGGGCTGAGCGATCTTTCGATCCGCAATCTGTTCATCATTCCGACGATCCTGTTCCTGATCGTCTTCAACATCTTTCCGCTGCTGTATTCGCTCTATTATTCCTTCACCGATTTCCGCGCCTCGACCAATGCGCCGGCCAATTTCATCGGCCTGCAGAATTATCGCGAGCTGTTGAACGACCCGTTCATCTGGAACAATTTCGTCATCACCGCCAAATACGTCATCGTCTCGGTCGCCGGCCAGGTGGTCGTCGGCTTCGGCGTGGCGCTGCTGCTCAACCGCGACATCCCCTATAAGGGCCTGATCACCACGCTGCTGCTTTTGCCGATGATGCTGTCGATGGCCGTGGTCGGCCTGTTCTGGAAGCTGCTTTACGACCCGTCCTTCGGCATCATCAACTACGCGCTCGGGCTCGGCACGTTCGAGTGGCTCGCCAATCCCGACATGGCGCTCTATGCCGTGGCGATTACCGATATCTGGATGTGGTCGCCCTTCGTCATGCTGTTGTCGCTGGCCGGGCTGTCGGCGGTGCCGAAGCATCTTTACGAGGCGGCGGCGATCGACCGGGCCGGGTCGCTCTACACCTTCTTTCGCATCACCCTGCCGCTGGTGGCGCCGATCCTGATGATCGCGATCATCTTTCGCACCATGGAAGCGTTCAAGACCTTCGACCTCGCCTACATCCTGACCAGCCAGCCGACGACGGAGGTGCTGTCGATCCGGCTCTACAAGATGGCGTTCCAGGAATGGCAGACGGGGCGCTCCTGCGCGCTCGCCTACATCATGCTCATCGTGGTGGTGGCGATCACCAATATCTACGTCAAATATCTGAACAAGGTGAAGGAGCGCTAGAATGGCTGCAGTCCGCACCCCGGCCGAACGCACGCTCAATCGCCTGGCGATCGTCAGCGTCCTTCTGGTGACGCTGATCTTCCTGGCCCCGATCTACTGGATCACGGCGACGGCGTTCAAGCCGCGCAACCTGGCCACCACCGTGCCGCCCACGGTGATGTTCGAGCCGGAAGTGTCGCCGTTCGTGAAACTCTTCCTGCGGCGCTCGCAACTGCGCGAGGCGCCGAGCGAGGAGCAATACGCCGCGGCCCCCTGGTGGGAGCAACTGGTGTTCGACGGCGGCGAAAAGGTGGTGCGCTCGGGAACCGGCGAGGTGCGCTGGTCGGCCTATCCGGACCGCTTCATGAATTCGCTGATTATCGCCGTGTCCTCCACCGTGCTTGCGGTCGGCATGGGCACGCTGACGGCATACGGGTTTTCCCGCTTCAAGGTGGCGGGCGAACAGGACTGGCTGTTCTTCATCCTGTCGACGCGCATGCTGCCGCCGGTGGTCGTCGCGATCCCGATGTTCCTGATGTACCGGGTGTTCGGGCTGACCGACACCCATGTCGGGCTGATCATCCTCTATACCGCCTTCAATCTGTCGTTTTCGGTCTGGCTGATGAAAGGGTTCATCGACGAGATCCCACGCGAATACGAGGAGGCGGCGCTGGTCGACGGCTATACGCGGCTGCAGGCCTTCTTCAAGGTGGTGCTGCCGGAGGCGGCCACCGGCATCGCGGCCACGGCGGTGTTCTGTTTCATCATCGCCTGGAACGAATATGCCTTCGCGCTGATCATGACCAATCGCCGGGCGCAGACCGCACCCCCCTTCATCCCCAGCCAGATCGGCTCGGGCCTGCCGGACTGGACCGTGATCGCGGCCGGCACGGTGCTGTTCCTGCTGCCGGTCGCCATCTTTACCTTCCTGCTTCGCAATCACCTGCTGCGCGGCATGTCCTTCGGAGCGATCCGCAAATGAGATTTCGCGAGATCAACCAGAAATTTTTGCAGCCGGCCTCGCAGACGGTGATGATCCTGGGCATGGTGGCCTTGTGCCAGCCCTGGAGCCTGTTTCTACACCGCTACGGGCTGACCATCATCATCGTCGGGCTGATCGGCTTCATCATCACGACCCATATCGGCCCCGGCGAGGCGGACGCCGAGGAGGCGGATGCCGAGCGGGTATTCGATGTTTCCGACCATCGCGAGGGCAAGGCATGACCCAGATCGAACTTCGCGGGGTGCAGAAATTCTTTGGCGAGGTGCAGGTCATCAAGGACTTGAACCTCGACATCGAGAGCGGCGAATTCATCGTGCTTCTGGGCCAGTCGGGCTGCGGCAAGACGACGACGCTGCGCGCCATCGCCGGGCTGGAGACAATCGACGAAGGCGATATCCTGATCGACGGCAAGGTCGTGCAGGACATCAAGGCGGCGCATCGCGACATCGCCTTCGTGTTCCAGTCGTTCTCGCTCTATCCGCATATGACGGTGTTCGAAAACATCGCCTTTCCGCTGCGGGCGATGGGCCATGACCGCGCCGGGATCGAGCGCGAGGTCCAAAGCGTGGCCAAGGTGCTGCGCATCACCGAACTGCTGTCGAAACGGCCCTCGGCGCTGTCGGGCGGCGACATGCAGCGCGTGGCGATCGGGCGCGCGCTGGTGCGCCGGCCGAAGGCGATCCTGATGGACGAACCGATCGGCGCGCTCGACGCCAAGCTGCGCGAGGAGATGCGCGCCGAGATCAAGCGGCTGCACCTGGAGCAGGGCTCGACCACCATCTACGTCACCCACGACCAGATCGAGGCGATGGCGCTCGCCGACCGGATCGTGATCATGCACGAGGGCATTCTGCAGCAGGTCGGCAGCCCGCAGGAGGTCTATTCCCGGCCGGCCAACCTGTTCGTCGCGCAATTCGTCGGCAGCCCGGTGATGAACGTCACCGACATCCGGGTTGCGGACGCCGATGGCAGTGCGGAAGTGGTGCCGCCGGGCTCGCAAAAGGGTTTCGCCTTTCCCGGCACGCTGTTGTCGCATCTTCAATCGGCGCGGGCCGGCGCGGACGGCCTCAAGCTGGGCATCCGGCCGGAGGGGATCGACGTTTCGCTCGAGCCGCGCGAAGGTTACCTGCCGCTGGAGGCGCATCTGATCGAGCCGTTGGGGTCGCACGACATCGTCGATCTCCAAGTCGGCGACGACTATTTGCGCGCCCGCACCCGCAGCGGCTTCGTCGGCGGCCCGGGCCGGCAGGTCTTTGCCCGTATCGACCCGGCCCAGGCGCATTTCTTCGACGCCGCCTCGGGCAACTCGCTGGGCGTGCAGCTGTGAGGGCGCGCCGCCGCCTTTCCGCCGCGCCCGCCAGCGCCGCCGCACGCCAGGACGGATAACACGCATGGCCCATATCCAGCTCAAGAACATCAGCAAGAAATTCGGCAGCCACACGGCGCTGAAGAATCTCGACGTGGGGATTGCCGACGGCGAATTTTTCGTGCTGCTCGGCGAAACCGGCGCCGGCAAGACGACCACGCTGCGCGTGATCGCCGGCCTCGAGGCGCCGACGACGGGCGAGGTGCTCATCGACGGCGAACGGGTGAACGATTGGGGCCCGGCCGAGCGCGATGTCGCGCTGGTTTTGCAGCAATATTCGCTTTATCCGCGCTATACCGTGCGCGAAAATCTCGAATTTCCGCTGAAATCGAAGATTCGCGCCACGCCGCGCGCCGAAATCGACGAAAAAGTGGCGCGAGTCGCCAAGGTTTTGCGGATCGAACACCTGCTCGAGCGCAAGACGGACCGCCTGTCCGGCGGCGAGATGCAGCGCGTGTCGATCGGGCGCGCCATCGTGCGCGAGCCGCGCGTTTTCTTGATGGACGAACCGCTGTCGGCGCTCGACGCCAAGCTGCGCGAGGCGCTGCGCACGCAGTTGAAGAACCTGCAGATGAATCTCGGCGCGACCTTCCTGTTCGTCACCCATGATCAGGTCGAGGCGATGTCGATGGGCGACAAGATCGGCGTGCTCAACGAGGGACGCCTGGTCCAGATCGGCACGCCGCAGGAAATCTATTCCCGCCCGCGCAACACGTTCGTCGCCCGCGCGGTCGGCTCGCCGCCCATGAACCTGCTCGACGGCAAGGTGGAGGATGGCGGCGCGGCGCTGTCGCGGGCCGGCCAGACGCTGCCGCTCGCCGGCACGCTCAACGGCTCGGTCGCCGGCCGCGACCTGACCTTCGGCATTCGCCCCGAGGATGTGCGGCTCGACGCCGGTGCGCCGGGCCAAGCCACGATCCACGACATCGAGGACCATGGCGTGGAAAAGATACTGACCCTGCATGCCGGCGCGTCGGTGCTCAGGGCGACGGTCTCGGCCCAGACCAAGGTCGCCTATGACGAGCAGGTGCGGTTTGCCTGGGACCCCGAGAAAGTCCACTTATTCGACCGGGTCTCCGGTCTCAGCCTGCGCCACGCCTCGTAGGACTTCGCGCGCCGCGGCGGGCTGCGGAGCTCGTTGCCGGCGGCCGGCGAAAAGGTGCGTCTCACGCGCGCGGAAAGCGGGCCCGGTAGCGCGGCTCGGCGTCCGGGTTGCAGAAATTGACCGGCAGCTCGCCGGCCAGGATGCGCAGGCTCTCCTCCACCGCGCCAAGGCCCATGCGGGCCATGCTTTCCTCGGTGATGCCGGCCATGTGCGGCGTCAGCACCACGTTGTCGAGCGCCAGGAGCGGATGGTCGGCGGGCAGGGGCTGGGTGTCGAAGACGTCGAGCGCCGCACCGCCGATCCGGTCGTTTCGCAGCGCCTCCACCAGCGCGGCCTCGTTGATCACCGGTCCGCGCGCGACGTTGACGAGGATGGTCTCGCGCTTCATGCGCGCAAGGCGCCGGGCGTCGATCAGCCCGCGCGTTTCGTCCGTCAGCGGACAGCACAGCACCACAATATCGCTTTCGGCCACCAGCGCGTCGATTTCGCGATAGGGAATGGTGTCGGGAACGGAGCGCGGATTGCGGCTGTTGGCGATCACGTCGAGGCCGAAGCCCCGGGTGGCGATCTCGCCGACGGTGCGGCCGATATTGCCCATGCCGACAATGCCGATCGTGCGGCCGGAAAGCTCGTTGGTGACAACGGCATGGGCGCGACCGGCGAGCCAGCCCTTGGTGCGCAGGTCGCGGTCGACCAGGCGGAAGCGGCGCAACAGCGCCATGGCGGCAAACAGCACATGTTCGGCCACGGTGCGGGCGTTGACGCCCGGCACGTTGGCGACCAGTACGCCGGCGGCCGTCGCCGCCTCGACCGGGATCATGTCGAGCCCGGCACCGTGGCGCACCGCCGCGCGCAGCCTGGTTGCCCGTTCGAACAGGTGCGCCGGCAGCGGCGTGCGCACGATGACGATTTCGGCCGCCTCGGCCTCGCGGACGAGCGTCTCGGCGTCGAGCGCGGAGGCGACCGCCAGCCGGGCCTGCCCCTCCAGCTTGGCCTCGGCCTGCGGGTGAAGCGGGTGGGTGGACAGGACGAGCGGGGTTTTGTCAGACATTCTCAAGCTGCGGATCGGGGTTGGCCGGTCCCGAACCGTCCACCGTCGTGCCGCGCTCGATCAAGCCCTTCCAGTAGCTTTCCGCGCCCTGAAGATGCGCGCTCATCAGCGCCTGGGCCAGATTGCCGTCGCGGCGCACCAGCGCATCGAAGATCTGCAGATGCTCGGCATGGGATTTCCGGCCCCGCTCGGGATCGCTGAAATAGACCGGCAGCCTGGCTTCGCCCATCACGTAATAGACGCTGCACACACGGTAAAACACGCTGTTCTTGGTCGCGCGGACGATCTCGAGATGGAAGTCGCGATCTTCCTTGTTGAGCGATTCGCCCGCCGCCAGCCGCTTTTCGGAGCGGTCGAGCACGGCGCGCAGCGCCTGATAGTTTTCTTCCGTGGCACGCTCGCAGGCGAGTTCGGAGGCCTTGATCTCGTGGATCTTGCGCAGTTCCACCGCCTCGTAGATCTGCACCGGGTCGAGCGGCAGCCCGGCGCGCGCAAACAGCGCCAGCGCTTCCACGCTCGCCCGGCTCTGGGTCAGGTAGATGCCGGATTTGGCGCGCCGCTCCACGATCTGCATGGCTTCGAGAATGGCGAGCGCCTCGCGGATCTGGCCGCGGCTGACGCAAAAGTGCTCGGCGAGCTCACGCTCGGAGGGCGTGCGCGCGCTCTGCTTGTCGGTATGGGCAAACAGGTAGGCGGCCAGGTCGGCGAGCAGGCTTTTTTCAGTCATTCCATTCAGTCCACCGCGTATTTTCTCACATAGTCCTCCGAGATGGTAAAACCGAGACCGGGTCGGTCCGGAACATCGATCATGCCGTCTTGCACGGAAATCGTCTCCTCGACGAGGTCGTGTATCATCGGATTGGCGCCAAGCGAATATTCGATGATGAAGCTTGCCGGGGATGCGGCACATAGATGCAGGCCGGCGAAGAAGCACGGTGCGCCGGCCCACAGATGCGGGGCGAGACGCAAATTGAAGCTGGAGGCGATCGCGGCGATCTTCCATCCCTCGCTGATGCCGCCGCAAAAGCCGAGATCGGGTTGGAAGATGTCCGCGGCGCGCAGGACCGCGAGATCGCGAAAGGCGAACCGCGTCGCCTCGCTCTCGCCGGCGGCGATCGGGATCGAGCAGGCCGCGCGTATCTCGGCCATGCCGGGCTTGTCGTCGGCGATCACCGGTTCCTCGAACCAGGCGACGTCCTGATCCGCGACCAGGGCGGCGAAACGCTTGGCGTCGCCGACATTGAAGGTGCCGTGTGCGTCGACCATGATGTCGACGCCGGGGCCGAGCGCTTCACGGGCGGCGCGCACGCGCGCGGCCGAGACGTGCGGCGGGCCGTCGATCGCGCCGACGCGCATCTTTACCGCGCGGAATCCGCCTTTTTCGATATAGGACGAAAGCTGCTCGCCGATCGTGTCGACGCCGGCCCAGCCGCCCGATGCATAGGCGGGCAGCCTGTCGGCCTTGCGTCCGCCCAGAAGCCGCCAAACCGGCGCGCCCAGATGCTTGCCCAAAATGTCCCACAGCGCGATGTCGATGGCGCTGATGGCGGCCAGCGTGTGGCCGCGCCGGGCCAGTTGCGGCATGGCGTGGCCGGCGCGCGCGGCGGTCTGGTGACGCACGCCGTTATAAAGCGTTTCCCAGATCACGCCCGGCTCGCGCGGGTCGCGGCCGATCAGCGCCGGCGCGACCTCGCGGTTGATCAAATGGACCAGGGCGGCATATTCGCCGGCGCTGCCGGCGGCGTTCTTGCCTTCGCCCCAGCCGACGATCCCGCACTCGGTTTCCACCCGAACGATGGCGGCATCGAATGTCGCGATCTGTCCGAAATCGCTTCGATGCTGGTTTTTCCTTTCGATGGGAACGCGCACCCACCAAGCTTCAATACGCGCTATACGCATCTTGTTCCCCGTGCCGTTCCCGCAGCCGCGGCGGGAACGGCCGAATCCGTCCCGATCCTAGCGGATCAGGGGCAGGATGGTTTCCGCCGTGATGCGCATCTGGTCGGCATAAAATGCCTCCGTCAGCACGCTCGATCCGTGATCCTGGATGAATTTGAGCTGTTCGGGCGGGATGTCGCTCGGATTGCGGTCGACCATGTCGGGATAGATCGCCGCCGGCGTCCGGTCGACGGGCGCAACGAACTCGTTGGTCAGTGCGCCGTCATAGCCGATCTCCTTCAGCGTGGCGACGATCTTGGCCCAGTCGAGATGGCCGAGCCCGGCCGCGAAACGGTTGTTGTCGGCGACGTGGAAGTCGAACAGCCGGTCGCCGGCAAGCCTGATCGCGTCATAGATGTCGGCTTCCTCGATGTTGAGATGGAAGGCGTCGAGGCAGACCCCGCATTCGGGGCTGACCGCGTCGGCGAGCGCCAAGGCCTGGGCGCAGCGGTTGAACAGATAGGTCTCGAACCGGTTCAGCGGCTCGACGGCGACGCGAACCCCCTTCTTCTGCGCATGTTCGAAACACTCCTTGGTCGATTCGACCACCCATTGCCACTCCTCTTCCTCCGTGGCGTCGGGGACCACCTTGCCGACGGTGCAGGGCACTAGGGTGATCATTTCGCCCTCAAGCTCGTTGACCATGGTGATCACGCTCTTGACGTAGTCGACCGAGGCGGCGCGCTGGGCGGGGTCCTTGGCGGCGAGATTGCGTTCGCCGAGCGTCAGCGTCACCGCACCCCAGCAGCGGATGCCATGCTCCTTGAGCAGGGCGCGCGTCTCCTTGGTGTCGTACTGGGTGGGTTCACCGGAAATCTCGATCGATTCGTAGCCGAACTTCTTGATCCGGGCGAGCGTGCGCTCGAGCGGCTCGGCGCGCATCCAGTTGTGCGTCGAAAGGTGCATGGTCCGTCCTTCTCCAAAATCGCTTGCGAGCGCCGCCGCCACGGGCACACGCTCTCCTCCCTCGAAACGGCCTGACTGGCAAACTGGTTGGACCAGTCTGGCGTTGGTGTTTTTCTAGCGGATTTCCAAACCGGTCGCAAGCATGTGCGGCAGTGAGTCTGATTTTTGGTCTAAATCTATGAAAAACATGGATTAAAAAAAAGATTATGCGCCTTGTGGAGCAAAATCGCCTTGTGGCGCATGGCTTGACCCTGACGGAAAATTTGGTAATACCAAAAATGCGAGCGGGGTAATGTCCAGTCGCGATCGCGGGTCTCCCGGACACGGCGCGACTGGACACTTGCTCCCCCCGGGAGGAGGGCGCGCCAAACGGTGCGGGGAGCATGGCGATGCTGCCCGCTTCGGGTGCGGTCCCGGTACGACCACGCCGACCAGGCAAGCCCAAGAGGGAGGAGACCATGCCGACGACAATGAAGGGCCCGGCGATTTTTCTCGCGCAGTTCGCCGGCGACGACGCGCCGTTCAATTCGCTGCCGGCGATCGCCAAATGGGCCGCCGGCCTTGGCTACAAAGGCGTTCAGATCCCGACCTGGGACGGACGTCTGTTCGATCTCAAGAAGGCGGCAAGCTCGAAGGATTATTGCGACGAGGTCAAGGGCGTCTGCGCGGAAGCCGGCGTCGAGGTGACGGAGCTTTCGACGCATTTGCAGGGCCAGCTCGTCGCCGTGCATCCAGCCTATGACAGCGCGTTCGACGCGTTCGCGCCGGCCGACGTGCACAACAACCCTAAAGCGCGCCAGAAATGGGCCGTCGACCAGGTGACGATGGCGGCCAAGGCCTCGCGCAATCTCGGTCTCGACGTGTCGGTGTCGTTTACCGGCGCACTCGCCTTTCCCTATCTCTATCCTTGGCCGCAACGCCCGGCCGGGCTGATCGAAGAGGCGTTCGCGGAACTCGGCCGGCGCTGGAAACCGATCCTCGACGCCTACGAAGAAAACGGCGTTTATCTCGGCTACGAGATCCATCCGGGCGAGGACGTGTTCGACGGCGCGACCTTCGAGATGTTTTTGGACGCAGTCGGCGGCCACAAGCGCTGCGCCATCAACTACGATCCGTCGCATTTCCTACTGCAGCAGCTCGACTATCTCGCCTTCATCGACATCTATCACGAGCATATCAGGGCCTTCCACGTGAAGGATGCCGAGTTCAATCCGACCGGGCGCCAGGGTGTCTATTCGGGTTATCAGGGCTGGGTCGAGCGGGCCGGGCGGTTCCGTTCGCTGGGCGACGGCCAGGTCGATTTCGCCGGCATCTTCTCCAAGCTTGCGCAATATGATTACGCCTCCTGGGCGGTGCTGGAATGGGAGTGCTGCCTGAAGCATCCCGAGGACGGGGCGGCCGAGGGGGCGCCGTTCATCGAGCAGCACATCATCCGGGTGACCGAGCGGGCCTTCGACGATTTCGCCGGCGGCGAGGTCGACAAGGCGGCGCTGAAGAAGATGATGGGGATCGAATAGGGAGGGCCGTCATGGTCGGCGCATCAAAGGCACAGGCGGGCGACGGACCGATCCGCTACGGCATGGTCGGCGGCGGGCAGGGCGCCTTCATCGGCGCGGTGCACCGCATCGCGGGCCGGCTCGACGGCGAGTTCGCGCTGGTGGCGGGCGCGCTCTCCTCCGATCCCGAGCGCGCGCGCGCCTCGGCGGCCGAGCTCGGGATCGATCCCGAACGCGGCTACGGCTCTTTCGAGGAGATGGCGAAGGCGGAGGCGGCGCGGGCCGACGGCATCGAGGCGGTGGCGATCGTCACCCCCAACCACATGCACTATCCGGCCGCCAAGGTGTTTCTGGAGGCGGGCATTCACGTCATCTGCGACAAGCCGATGACCGCCAATCTCGAGGACGCGAAAAAACTCGCCGCGCTGGTGAAGCAAACCGGCAAAGTGTTCGTGCTGACGCATAATTATACCGGTTACCCGATGGTGCGGCAGGCGCGCGCGATGGTGGCCGGGGGCGACCTTGGCGACCTGCGCGTGGTCCAGGTCGAATATCCGCAGGACTGGCTGACCGAGAAGCTGGAGGGCACCGGCCAGAAACAGGCCTCGTGGCGCACCGACCCCGCGCGCTCGGGCGTCGGCGGCGCGACCGGCGATATCGGGACGCATGCCTTCAATCTTGCCCGCTTCGTGACCGGGCTCGACCTCGACAGCCTGGCCGCCGATCTGACGGCGTTCGTCGACGGCCGGCCGCTCGACGACAACGCGCATGTGATGCTGCGCTTCAAGGGCGGGGCGAAAGGCATGCTGTGGGCGAGCCAGGTCGCGCCCGGCAACGAGAACGCGCTGAAGCTGCGGGTCTACGGCACCAAAGGCGGGCTGGAGTGGGAGCAGGAGCACCCGAACCATTTGTGGTTCACGCCGTTCGGCGCGCCGAAGCGGCTGATCACGCGCAACGGCGCGGGCGCGGGCGAGGCGGCGGGACGGCTTTCGCGCGTGCCGCCGGGGCATCCTGAAGGCTATCTCGAAGGGTTTGCCAATATCTATGCCGAGGCGGCCCGGGCGATCCGCGCCGCGCGGGGTGCGGGCGGCTCGGTCGATGGCGCCGTCCTCTATCCGAGCGTGGAGGACGGGGTGGAAGGCGTCGCCTTCGTGGAGGCCTGTGTGAAATCTTCGCAGCGGGACGGCGCCTGGACGACGCTTTGAGGCGGCTTTCCCGGCGCGTCCGGGGCATGGTCGGCCCTCTGCCGGGATCGCCCCGGGCGGGCGGCGGCCGACCCTGGCGGCCGCGCCGAACCCATCGAAAAACCGCAAAGCCTGGCGCGGATGTCAGGCCGGCGTGGTGGCAGCCAGCAGCGATTCGAGCTTGGCGTAGGCGCTGGCGCGCTCCGAGGCGTCGAGCACGTCGAGGCCGAGCAGGCGCGTCAGCCGCAGCCCTTCGACGGCCAGGAAGGCGACCAGCACCATATGCGGATCGCTTGCCGTGGCGGTCATGCGCGTGAGCGTATGACGATGGAAGCGCAGCACCGGCTCGAGGAAACCCGGATCTTCCGCCAGGGCGGCCAGTAGGCCGGACGGCGGTTGATCCTGCGGGCGATCCTGATCGCGGGCGAGGGCCAGAAACGCGGTCGCGAGCGCATTGGGGCTGCCGGCGCGGCGCGCGGCGTGGTCGCTCAATTCGGCCTCGACCTCGATCAAATGCTCCTCGACCAGCGCTTCCAGCAATTTCGACTTGGAGGGGAAATTGTAGAGCAAGCCGCCCTTCGACAGGCCGGCGCGCGCGGCGACCGCGTCGAGCGAGAAATGGCCGATGCCTGCCTCGCGGGCGACATCGGCGGCCGCCTTCAGTATTTTCGCACGCGAGGAAGGGCGTCTTGGCGCCATCGAAACCGTACCCATCGCTGTTGACTTTACCGACCAGACGGTACAGTTAAGCGCTCCGACGCGCAAGCGCCCGAAACGGCTTTGCCCTCGCCGGATGTCTCGTCAGCGAGTAGCATACCCAGACCCTAACTGCCGGAGCCCGCCCCGCATGGTCAAACGCTTCCTTATCGCCCTGGTTCTCGTCGCGCTGGTTGCGGGCGGTCTCGTCGGTTTCAACATGTTCAGGGACCAGGCGATCAGCCAGTTCTTCGCCAATCGGCCGCGGCCGGCGGTGACGGTGTCGACGGCAAAGGTCGAATCGCTGACCTGGACGCCGCGGATCCAGGCGATCGGCACGGTCGGGGCAGCGCGCGGCGTCGATCTGACGGTCGAGACGACGGGCATCGTCCAGGATGTCCGGTTCGAGGCCAACGATCGCGTCGAAGAGGGACAGACCCTGGTCGTGCTCGACAACAATGTGCAGCGCGCCGACCTGGAAGCCGCGCGCGCCAAGGCGCAGCTCGACAAACAGGTTTTGACGCGCGCGCAGGAATTGTTGAAGCGCGGCGTGGGGTCGGAGACGGCGGTGGAAAGCGCGCAGGCGGCGGCGACGGCCTCGGCCTCGCAGGTCGCCAAGCTCGAGGCCGTGCTTGCCCAGAAGGAGCTCATGGCGCCGTTTTCGGGCACGATCGGCATTCCGCGGGTGGAAAAGGGCCAATATATCGCGCCCGGCAACACGGTGGCGACGCTGCAGGACCTGGACACGTTGCGCGCCGATTTCAGCGTGCCGGAGCAGAATCTGCCGCTTTTGGAGATCGGCCTGCCCGTCCGCTACGGCCTGTCCGAGGACAGTCTCGACTTTTCCGGAAAAGTCACCGGCATCGAGCCGCGCGTCGACCCGCAGACGCGGCTGGTCGCGCTGCGCGCCGAAATCACCGACGCCGGCGGGCGGCTGAGCCCCGGCCAGTTCGTCCAGGTGCGGGTGGAACTGCCGGCCGAGGGCGACGTTCTGGTGGTGCCGCAGACGGCGCTCATCACCAGCCTTTACGGCGACTATCTGTTCGTGGTCGCGCCGGCCGAGGATGCGGCCGAGGCTTCCGACGGCGATGGCGCCGATGACGGGCCGGCCCTGATCGCGCGGCAGGTCTTCGTCAAGACCGGGCGCCGGGCCGGCGGCGTGATCGAGATCGTCTCGGGCGTATCGGCGGGCGACGAGGTCGTCACCGCCGGACAGAACCGGCTGACCAATAACGGCCCGGTCGCGGTCGACAACAGCGTCGAGCCGGCGGCGGCCCGCTCCGGGGAGGCGGCCGCGCAATGAATTTTTCCGACATCTTCATTCGCCGCCCCGTCCTGTCGACGGTGGTCGGCTTCCTGATCCTGCTGCTCGGCTTCCAGGGCATGATGAACCTCACCGTGCGGCAATATCCGCAGGTCGAGGAGACGGTGATCACCGTTACCACCATCTATCCCGGCGCCAGCGCCGAACTGATCCAGGGCTTCATCACCGCGCCGATCGCCGCGGCCGTGTCGACGACGGAGAATGTCGACTACGTCACCTCGCAAAGCCGGCCGTCGGCGAGCGTGGTGACGGTGCAGATGGAATTGGGCGCGGACCCCGACGTCGCGCTGACGGAGGTGATGTCGAAGGTGCAGGAGGTGCGCGGCAACCTGCCGACGGATGCGCGCGATCCGACCATCGTCAAGGGCACGGGCCAGCAATTCGCGATCATGTATCTGGCGATGCAGAACCCCAACATGTCCGCCGAACAGCTGACCGAATATCTCGACCGGGTCATCCGGCCGCGCCTGTCGACGGTCGAGGGCGTGGCCGAGGCGCAGATCCTGGGGGCGGCGGAGTATTCGATGCGGGTCTGGGTCGATCCGGTGCGGCTCGCCGCGCGCGGTATCACCGCGGCCGAAATGCTCAACGCCATCAACGCCTCGAACTTCCTGTCGGCGCCCGGCAAGGTCGAGAACGAGTATGTCGCCCATTCGATCACGCTGAAATCGACACTGCAGACGCCGGAGGCGTTCGCCGCATTGCCCCTGAGGGCGTCGGGCGACGACGTCGTTCGGCTGGGCGAGGTGGCGCACGTGGAACTGGCGGCCGAAAGCACCGACACGGTGGTGAGCTTCAACGGCAAGCCGGGCACCTTCGTCGGTATCTTCCCGACCCCGTCGGCCAATCCGCTCGACACGTCGGCGGCCGTGCTCAAGGAGCTGCCCGCAATCCAGGCGAGCCTGCCCGAGGGCATGACGGCGACCATGGTCTATGACGCCACCGAGACGATCAGCGCCTCGATCGAGGAGGTTTTCAAGACGATCGCCGAAGCGGTGGTGATCGTCATCCTGGTGATCCTGCTCTTCCTCGGCTCGTTCCGCTCGGTGCTGATGCCGATCGTGACCATCCCGCTGTCGCTGATCGGTGTGTGTTTTCTGCTCTTGGTGCTGGGCTATTCGATCAACCTCCTGTCGCTGCTTGCGATGGTGCTGGCGATCGGCCTGGTGGTCGACGACGCGATCGTGGTGGTGGAAAACATCCACCGCCACATCGAGGAGGGCATGAGCCCGATTCAGGCGGCCTATCGCGGCATGCGCGAGATCACCGGCCCGGTCGTGGCGATGACGATCACGCTTGCCGCCGTGTTCGCTCCGCTCGGCTTTACCGGCGGCCTGACCGGCTCGCTGTTTCGCGAATTCGCGTTCACGCTCGCCGGTGCTGTCATCATTTCGGGCATCGTCGCGCTGACGATCACGCCGATGATGTCGGCGCGCCTGCTCAAGGCCGGCAATCACAGCCGTTTCCAGCGCATCGTCGACGGCACGTTCGAGCGAGTGGCCAATGTCTACGAGCGGCTCGTGGCCGGTTCGCTGAACTACCGGGCCGTCACCTTCATGATCGTGGCGGTGCTGCTCGGCCTGACCGGCTATCTGTTTACCAAGACGTCCAGCGAGCTGGCGCCGGAAGAGGATTCGGGCGCGCTGTTCGCGCTCGTCAACGCGCCGCGCTACGCGACCACCAACTATACCAAGCTTTACACCGAGCAGATGCGGGAACTGACCAAGGACCTGCCGGAGCTGGACGCCAATTTCTCCATCGTCGGCCTGGGCGGGCAGACCAACAGCGCCATCGCGGTCTGGTCGTTCAAGGACTGGGCCGAGCGCGAGCGGTCGCAAGCGGAAATCCAGGCCGACATCACCGCGAGACTGTCGGAAATCGCCGGCGTGCAAGCCCTGGTGTTCGCACCGCCCTCGCTGCCGGGTTCGGGCGGCGGTCTGCCGATCTCCGTCGTCATCCGGGCGACCGGCGAATCGAGCCAGGTGTTCGAGGTCGCCGAGCAGATCAAGCGCGAGGCCGAGGCGAGCGGACGGTTCATCGTGGTGCAGAACTCGCTCGCCTTCGACGCGCCGCAGGTCACCGTGACCATCGACCGCGACCGGGCAGCCGCGCTCAACCTGCCGATCCGCGATATCGGCACCACGCTCAGCCTGCTGGTCGGTGGCGGGGCCGTGGCCCAGTTCGACCGTGAATCCAACAGCTACGACATCATCACCCAGGTGCCGCAGGACTATCGCGACAATCCGCATCGCATCGGCGAATTCTTCGTGCGCAGCGCCACCGGCGAGATGGTGCCCCTGTCGGCGGTCGTGTCGATCGACACCAATGCCGCTCCCTCGGCGATCGAGCAGTTCAACCAGTTGAACTCGGCCACGATCTCGGCCCTGCCTTTGCCGGGCGTCACCACGGGCGACGGGCTGTCGACGATCGTCGAAATCGCGGAGGGCCTGATGCCGAACGGGTTCTTCATCGACTATTCGGGCCAGTCGCGGCTCGAGGCCGAGCAGGGCAACACGATCCTGCTTGCCTTCGGTCTCGCCCTGATCGTCATCTATCTGGTGCTTGCGGCGCAGTTCGAGAGTTTCCGCGATCCGTTCATCATCATGATGTCGGTGCCCCTGTCGATCTTCGGCGCAATCGTGCCGCTCAATCTCGGCCTGGGTACGCTCAACATCTATACCCAGGTCGGGCTGATCACGCTGATCGGCCTGATCACCAAGCACGGAATCCTGCTGGTCGAGTTCGCCAATCAGCAGCGCCACGAGCACGGGCTCGACCGGTTCGCGGCGATCATCGCCTCGGCAAAGGTGCGCCTCAGGCCGATCCTGATGACGACGGCGGCGATGGCGCTGGGCGTCGTGCCGCTGATCACGGCGCAGGGTGCGGGTGCTGCTGCGCGCTATTCCATGGGGCTGGTGATCTTTTCCGGCATCCTGGTCGGCACGCTGTTCACGCTGTTCGTCGTGCCGATGTTCTACACCCTGATCACCCGGCGCGAACTGGCGCCGGAGCCCGAGCAGCCGCAGATCGCCGCGCCGGCCGAGTAGGGCGGGCGCGCCCCTCAGCGCATGGCGGAGAGGAAATCGAGCACTGCGCGGCGCATTTGCGGGGTTTCCTCATGTCCGGTCTCGGGCTGCGACAGGCGCACGAGCGCGCCGGCCGCGCCGGCGGCGCGATAGGCGGCGCGTGTCTGCCGGTAGGCGGTGTCGACGGCGTCGGGCGGGGTGAGCGGATCATGGTCGCCGGTGCAGATCAGTTGCGGGCGCGGGGCGACCATGCCGGCGATGCGCCCGGTCGAGGTGGCGGCAAGCAGGCCGGGTACCGTCATGTAGTGACCGTGCAGGTCGTGGGCGCCGGTCTCGACCAGGCTTTCGAGGTCGGCATAGGCGCATAGGTGCGCCGCGCGTGCCACGCGCGGCTCGATGGCGGCCAGAAAATAGGCGTGGGTCGCGCCCATAGACAGGCCGAACGTGGCGATGCGGGTCGCGTCGACGTCGGGGCGCGCGGCCAGGTGATCGAAGCCGGCGAGCAGGTCGGCAAGCATCAACCCCATCAGCGTGGCGCCGCGCCACAGCAAGGCCTTGGCGAGGGCGTTTTCGGTCTCGTCGGCCCGCTCGCCGAAGGTCGGCATGTCGAGCGACAGGGCCACGAAGCCCGCTTTGGCCATAAGCGGCCCATAGGGACCGATGAGACTCGGCCGGCCGACGAGAAGTTCCGAGGCGCCGATGGCGTATTTGTTGCCGTGAGCATGGCAGTAAAGCACTGCCGGGTGCGGCCCGCCGGCGCCTGCCGGGCGCGTCAGCAGCCCGCGCACCGGCCGGCCGTCACCAAAGTCGAATGCCAGGCGCTCGACGATATGGTCGCTCGCCTCGGACCGCTCGACCACCGAGACGTCGGGCGCGCGCCGCGCGCGCGGCAGGCCAATCAGGCGCTTGAGCTCATCCGGGGTCATGATGTCCTTCCGTGGCCGGTTCCGCCGTCCGGCGGATGCAGCCGCACGGTAGAGGCGCCGTGTCAAAAATCAAATAATTGACTTTGGCAATTACTTTATTGATTTTAGCATCAAATAAGGGGCAGCCATGATCGAGCAAGAGCAAGAGGATGTCGCATCCGCGCAGATCGCGGCCGTGCGTGCCTTCAACCGCTTTTATACGCGCCAAATCGGAGCGCTTAGCGAGGGCCTGCTGGACTCGACCTTTTCGCTGACCGAGGCGCGCATCCTCTACGAGCTGGCGCATCGCGACGGTCTGACGGCGAGCCTTCTGGCGCGCGCCCTGGAAATCGATGCCGGCTATTTGAGCCGCTGCCTCAAAAAGCTCGAGGATCGCGGCTTGCTGGTCCGGCAAAAATCCGAGACCGACCAGCGACAGTCCGTGCTGGCGCTGACGGGCCGGGGGCGGAAAGAGTTCGCGCCGCTCGAAAGCGGCGCCGATGCCGAAGTGTCGAAGCTGCTCAGCCGGTTTGCCGAAAGCGAACGGCGGCGGCTGGTCGAAGCGATGCGCACGGTGCGCGCCGTGCTCGGACCGGACGAGGACGCCGCCGCGCCCTATCTGCTTCGGGCGCCCGAAGCGGGCGACCTCGGCTTTATCATCCATCGCCAGGCCCGCCTCTATCACGACGATTACGGCCTGGATCAACGGTTCGAGGGGCTGATCGCCGGCATTGTCTCGGCTTTCGTGGAGACGTTCGACCCGGTCCGGGAGCGCGCCTGGGTCGCCGAGCGGCACGGCGCGGTGGTCGGTTCGGTCTTTTGCATGAAAGCGTCGGACACGACCGCCAAGCTGCGGCTGCTTTACGTCGAGCCCTCGGCGCGCGGGCTGGGCATCGGCCGACGGCTGGTCGAGGAGGTGATCCGTTTCGCGCGCGCCAAGAACTATCAGGCGCTGACCTTGTGGACCAACGACGTGCTAGACAGCGCTAGGCGCATCTACGAGGCGGCGGGTTTCGTGCTGGTCGAGGAGGAAAACCACCATTCCTTCGGCCAGGATCTGGTCGGCCAGAACTGGACCCTCGCGCTTTGAGCGGTGCGTGGCCGGAACCGTCCGGACGCCGGAGCGCGCGGTGTCGGCGGGCTTGACGGGCACAAAGTTGCGGATTTCGGGTATTTGCCGGTTTTTTCGGCGGCGGCTTCGTGGCATTGGGCTGCTATCGCTTCGAACCGGCCGGCTGCGTGGTCGCGCGGCCCGCCGGGAAAGCGGAGCACCGCAAGGATCGGACACACGGCGTGGACAGTCTCACCATCACCAGACCCGACGATTGGCACCTGCATCTGCGCGACGGCGCGATGCTGGCCGGTGTGCTGCCCTATACGGCGGCGCATTTTTCGCGCGCGATCATCATGCCGAACCTGGTGCCGCCCGTGGTGACCACGGCCGACGCCGCGGCCTATCGCAATCGCATCGAGATGGCGCTGTCGCCGGGATCGACGTTCCAGCCGCTGATGACGCTTTATCTGACCGAGGCGACCGACGCCGACGACGTCGCGCACGGCTTCGCCGACGGCGTGGTGCGCGCGGTCAAGCTTTATCCCGCCGGGGCGACGACCAATTCGCAAAGCGGCGTGCGCGATATCGACAAGGTCGTGCCGGTGCTGGAACGGATGGCGGAGATCGGCATGCCGCTTTGCATTCACGGCGAGGTGACCGACGCCGATGTCGACATTTTCGACCGCGAGGCGGTGTTCATCGACCGCGTGCTGGAGCCGCTGCGCCGGCGCGTGCCGGGCCTGCGGGTGGTGATGGAGCATGTGACGACCAAGAACGGCGTCGACTACGTGCTGGCCAACCCGGACGGGCTTGCAGCCACGATCACCACCCATCATCTGATCATCAACCGCAATGCGATCCTGGCCGGCGGCATCCGCCCGCATTATTACTGCCTTCCGGTCGCCAAGCGCGAAACCCACCGGCTGGCGCTGCGCGCGGCGGCGACCTCGGGCGACGGGCGGTTTTTCCTGGGAACCGATTCCGCCCCCCACACCGATGCGTCGAAGCAAACCGCCTGCGGCTGCGCCGGCATCTTTTCGGCCATCAACACCATGGCGTGCCTGGCGCATGTGTTCGAGGAGGACGAGGCGCTCGACCGGCTCGAGGCCTTCGCCTCGCTCAACGGCCCGGCATTTTACGGCTTGCCGGCGAACGAGGAGCGCATGGTTTTGAAACGCGCTGCCGACCCGATCGCCTTGCCGCCGCGCATCGAGACGGGCGCGGGCCCGGTGACGGTGTTCGACCCGATGTTTCCGATTCACTGGTTCGTGGCCGACGAGGCCGTCTAGGCCCCGACCGGTCGCACGAACCGCCACCAGCCCGAGGACGCCTCTATGTTTTCCAACACGTTTCCCGACCGCGCGGTGATCTCGACCACGGTGGCGCGGATGTTGCTCGAGATCGAGGCCGTTCATTTCCGCGCGGACGAGCCCTATACGTTCACGTCGGGGCTGGCGAGCCCGGTCTATATCGACTGCCGCAAGCTGATCTCCTATCCGCGCATTCGCGCCGCGCTGACGGATTTCGCGGCGTCGGTGATCCTGCGCGATGTCGGCTTCGAGCAGTTCGACGGCGTGGTCGGCGGCGAGACGGCCGGCATTCCGTTCGCGGCCTGGCTGTCGGACTCGCTCGGCCTGCCGATGCACTACGTGCGCAAGAAACCCAAGGGGTTCGGCCGCGACGCGCAGATCGAGGGGGCGCCGGTCGAGGGCAGGCGTATCCTTCTGGTCGAGGACCTGACGACGGATGGCGGCAGCAAGATCAAGTTCGCCGAGGCGCTGAATGCGGCGGGCGCGCGCGTCACCGATACGTTCGCGGTGTTTTATTACGATATTTTTCCCGACGCGCCGGAGCGGCTGAAGGCGGCCGGGATGCGGCTGCATTATCTGGCGACGTGGTGGGATGTCTTGAAAGTGTGCAAGGACGAGGGCCGGTTCCCGCCAGATGTGCTTGGCGAAGTCGAGAGCTTTCTGAAGGCGCCGCTTGCCTGGTCGGCGGCCCATGGCGGCATCGCCGAGATCGCGCGCTGAGCGTGTAGGCCGCACGCCGGCATTTGACCGACGCCGAAAATACGGCATTGTCCCGGGCGAGACGCTTTCGGGGCAAATAGGCGCATGGACGCGCAGGATGAGACGCATCAACCAGCCGTGACGCCGCCGGGTGCCGATGCTGTCGGCCCCGGACCGGCCGACGAGGCCGGCGCGGTGGTCGCGGCCGAACTGCTCGGATTGCTGCCCGATCCGTTGCGGATGGTGCTCGAGGCGCTGGCCCGCGCGCCGGAGGGCCTGGTCGCCGATGGGATCGATGCGGGTAGGCTGGTGGAGCTGTGCGACCGCTTTCCCGCCCTGGTGGCGGTCGAGCCGGGCAGCGGCCGGCTGGCCTTTCGCAGTGTCGCGCTCGCCGCGGCGTTCCGCGCCGCGCTGGCCCCGGAGCAGGCGGACAGGGACCGGCAGGCAGACAGGCCGCTGGCGCGCGCCGACGGCACCGTGGCCGCGATCCTGACCGCGCAGAAAAAGGGTGATTTCGACGAGGCGCTGCGACTGTTCCATGCCGGCGGCCGGGAATTCTTCATGCATTTCCATGGGCTGGACGCATGTCTTGAGGTCTTGGACGGATTTCCTCAAGCCTGGCGCGAGAACGAGAACGTGCTTGTGTTCGCCTACACCATGCATGCGCTCAAATCGGGCAATGTCAGCCGCGCGCGGCATTTGATCAATCGCCGCTTCGGCCCCGAGGCGCAAAATCTCAACGTGGTTCTGGACGGTCGCGACCGTTTTCCGCTCGATTTCAGGCTGTTTCGCTTCCTTATGGCCATGTACGAGGACGTCGCCATCACCGACACGACGCGGGCGCGGGTGTTCGACGCGCTCGGCGAGGTGGCGCTCGACGATCATCTGCAGCGCGGCAGCTTCTACAACGCCATGCTGGAAGTCGCGGTGCGCCGGCGCGAATACGAGACGGCCGACGAGATCGCCCGGCGCGCGCGCCACCACTATCGGCAGGCGCAGGCCCATCTGCTCGGCTTTTATGTCGATCTCTACCAGGCGATCCTGTGCCTGCTGCGCGGCGCGCTCACCGCCGCCGACGGCCATGCCCGCCATGCCGAGCAGACGCTGGCGCGGGTGCCGTTCGACACGCCGTCAGATGCGCGCTTGCTCGGGCTGGTCAGGGCGGTCATCCGCTACGAGCAGGGCGACGTGCGCACCCTGGTGCGCTTTCTCAACGACGAGTTCGACCGCTTCGCCTATGGCGAGATCTGGCCGACCGTTGCCGAACTGGCGATCAATTACGGCGGCCAGGCGCTGAGCCGGCACGTGTCGAGCGCGGCGGCGCGCGCGTTCCTCGACAAATGGCGCGTGCAGGAATGGCGCTCGAACCGGTTCCGGCTCGTCATCACCCTGCGCGAGGTCGCCATCCTGCAAAACGGCAATCGCTGGCAGGAGGCCGCCGACCTTCTGACCGCCGTGCAGTCGCGGGCAAACCGTACCTGGGTCGAGGGGGCGGTCGAAAATCTCATCCGGCTCGTCGATCCGCAGGAAATCGCGCTGGTGATGGCGTGGTTGCGCCACCTGATCTGGGAGGTGCCGACCCGACCGGTGCTGCGCGACCAGATCGGCGCCCTGTTGACCAACGACCATCTTACCGACCGCCAGCGCGTGACGCTGCGCGTGTGGTCGGCGTATCTGGCGCGGCGTCACCGCGACATCAGCACGGCCCGGTCGGACATGCTGAAGGCGCTGGAAGCGTGCGCGCGGCTCGGTACGATCATGCCGCTGGCCGAAGAGCCGCATCTGGTTCCGACGCTTCTCGACGACAAGCGCATCGGCTCCTTCGTACTGGTGTCCAACGATGTCCGCCAGGCCGTGCGCCGGCTCAAGGCGCTCGACATGCCGGCCTCGGACGGGCCGCAGCGGGCGGGGCTGACGCGCAAGGAAATGAAAGTGCTTCTGCTGGTGGTGGAGGGCGGCACCAACAAGTTCGTCGCCCGCCAGCTCGGCCTGTCGGAAGTGACGGTGAAATTCCACCTGTCCAACATCTATCGCAAGATCGGTTGCCGGCGCCGGGCCGAGGCGATCGCGACCGCCAAGGCGCTCGGCTGGGTCGCGTGACCGGCTAAAATCGACCAAACTTCCTAAAAACCTATACCTATTCTGTCAAAACCTATCCGGCCTTGCTCTTGATCGACGCGTGGTGATCGCGACAGACTTCCGGCAATGACAGCGCGGCAGCCAATGCCGCCACGAGGCGGAACCGGAGGCCCATGCACACCAATTTGCTCGATGTCATGCTGCGGCGGCTGCTTGGTTTCGCCGGCGTCATGCTGGTCCTGTCGCTGATGATCTTCGTGCTGGCGCGGGTCGTGCCGGGCGATCCGGCCCGCATCGCGCTCGGCCCCAGCGCCACCCAGGAGCAGGTCGACGCGATGCGCCTGGAAATGGGGCTCGACGATCCGGTCCTGATCCAGTTCGTGAATTATGTCGGCGGTGCCCTGCGCGGCGATTTCGGCCGCTCGCTGATCTCCGGCAAGCCGGTGGCGACCGAAATCCTCGAACTCCTGCCGGCGACGCTGGAACTCGTGCTGGTGACGGTGTTCCTGATGATCGTGATATCGGTGCCGCTGGGCGTCGTCACCGCGCGCTACCGCAACAGCTGGATCGACAATACCGGCCGTTTCTTCTCGATCATCGGCGTGACGATGCCGAGCTTCCTGTTCGCCATCCTTCTGCAGCTCGCGGCGGCGAACTTCTTTCCCGGCTGGCCGATCCTGGGGCGCATCGACTACACGCTGACCGTGCCGCAGGGGCCGACCGGACTGCTGTTGATCGATTCCATTGCCCATGGCCGCTTCGACGTCTTCGTCAGCGCGCTGCAGCATCTGGCTTTTCCGGCGCTGGCACTGGCGATGGCCGGTATCGGGCAGGTCACCCGCATCACCCGCTCGGCGATGATCGAGCACCAGCGCCGCGACCATGTGCTGACGCTGAAATCCTTCGGCGTGCCCGACCGGGTGATCATCTTCCGCTATTTGCTGAAACTGTCCTCGATCGCGCCGCTGACCATCATGGGGCTGGAATTCGCCTCGCTGATCGGCAACGCCTTCGTCGTGGAACTGGTGTTCTCATGGGGCGGGTTCGCCTCCTACGGGCTGGAGGCGATCCTGCAAAAGGACCTCAACGCGGTCATGGCCGTGGTGCTGGTGTCCGGGTTCTTTTTCATCGTCGCCAACCTGATCATCGACGTGGTGTTGCTGATGATCGACCCGCGCCTGCGTTTCAAGGAGGCGCGCTGATGACGGTTCCCGCGATGCCGCAGCCCGAGGCGCTGTCGACCCGCTATATGGCCTGGTACCGCTTCACCCGCAATCCGGCGGCGGTGATCGGCGCGGTCATGGTGGCGACCGTCATCCTGGCCGCGATCTTCGCGCCGCTGATCGCGCCCTATCCGGACCATGTCGGTGCGGTGGTCGATTTCCGCAATCGTCATTCCGCACCGGACCTGGCCCATCTGCTGGGCACCGACAAGGTCGGACGCGACATCTTGAGCCGGGTCGTGTTCGGCTTCCGGGTGTCGCTGCTGCTGGTCGTCGGCGTGCTCGGCGTGGCGGTGCCGGTCGGGGCGGCGCTGGGGCTGGCCGCCGGCTATTTCAGCGGCCTGACCGAACGCATCATCACCGGCTTCACCAATGTCATGCTGGCGATCCCACCGCTGGTCATGGCGCTGGCGATCGGCAACGTTTTGGAGCCCAACCTGGTCAACGCCATGCTGGCGATCACGCTGTTGTGGTGGACCTGGCACGCGCGGCTCGTCTACCGGGTGTCGAAATCGATCGCGGCGGAGGATTTCATCGAGGCGGCCCGGCTCGCCGGCGCCAGCCACTGGCACATCTTGACGCGCGAGATCCTGCCCAACTGCATCTCGGTGATCTCGGTCAAGACGACGCTGGACGCCGCCTTCGTCATCCTGTTCGGCGCGACCTTGTCCTTCCTCGGGCTCGGCGTGAAGCCGCCGACGCCCGATCTCGGCTCGATGGTCGCCGACGGGCGGCAGTTCCTGCCGGAAATGTGGTGGGAGGTGCTGGCGCCGGGTTTCGCCATTTTCTACGCCACGCTCGGCTTCAATCTGCTCGGCGACGGGCTGCGCGACATGTTCGACGTGGAGGCGTGAGGATGGACACTCTTCTCGACATCCGCGATCTCGACGTCGCCTTCCGCACCTACGGTTACCGCGCCCACGTTCTCAAGAACGTCTCGCTGTCGATCCCCGAGGGCGGGCGGGTCGCGCTGATCGGCGAGACCGGGTCCGGCAAGTCGGTGACGGCCAAGTCGATCCTCGGCACGCTGCCGGGCAACGCGCATGTGGAAGGCGGTTCGATCCTGTTCGAGGGCCGCGACGTGCTGCAGCTTGCCGAAGCCGAGCGCGACCGCATGAAAGGCACGGCCTTTTCGGTGATCATGCAGGACCCGCTCTCCTCCTTCAATCCGGTCTTCCGCATCGGACGCCATCTCGACGACGTGATGCGCTTCGCCGATATGCGCCTGGGCGAACGGTCCAGCCCGGCGGAGCGCCAGAAACGCATCTATGAGGTGTTGCGCAAGGTCCAGCTTTCCGATCCCGAGCGGGTGTTCTCGGCCTATCCGGCACAATTGTCGGGCGGCATGCGCCAGCGCGTGCTGATCGCGCTGGCGCTGTTGCACCAGCCCAAGCTGCTGATCGCCGACGAGCCGGGCACCGCGCTCGACGTCACCACCCAGGACGAGATCATGAAGCTGATCAACCGGCTGGTCTCCGAAAACGGCCTGTCGTTGTTGATGATCACCCATAATCTCGGCGTCGTGCGGCAGATGGCGGACGACATCTATGTCATGCGCCACGGCGAAATCGTCGAGCACGGGCCTCTGCGCCAACTCTTCACCAGCCCGCGCGAGGCCTATACGCGCGAGCTCGTCGACGCGATCCCGCCGCTCTACGGGCCCAAAGTGGTCGACCAGCCTGCCGTCGAGGGCGAGACGATCATCGCGCTCGAGGGCGTGTCGAAGACGTTCTCCGAGCGGCGCCTGATCGGCCGCGGCAGCGAGCACGTCGCCGTCAAGGACGTCGATCTGGCGATCCGCAAGGGCGAAATTTTCGGGCTGGCCGGCGAATCCGGCTCCGGCAAGACCACGGTCGCGCGCATGATCATGGGCCTGATCGCGCCCAGCGCCGGCGCCATCACCGTCGACGGCGCGACGATGGCCGGGACGGGGCGCAGCGACGCCTTCCGCCACCTGACCCAGATCGTCTACCAGAACCCCGGCACGTCGCTGAACCCGAAGCGCACCGTCGGGCAGACGCTGTCGGTGCCGCTCACCTTCGCCGGCCTCGAGCGGGCGCGTTTCGACGCGCGGATCGCCGAATTGCTGCGCCATGTCGACCTGCCGGCGCACTATGTGTCGAAATATCCGCACGAATTGTCCGGCGGCCAGAAACAGCGCGTGGCGATCGCGCGGGCGCTCGCGGCCAATCCCAAGATCATCGTGCTCGACGAGCCGACCTCGGCGCTCGACGTGTCGGTGCAGAAAAACGTCATCGCGCTTCTGCAACGCCTGCGCGACGAGCTGGGCCTGACCTATCTGTTCATCTCGCACGACCTGTCTTTGATGCGCAATTTCTGCAGCCGCATCGCGGTGATGCTGCGCGGCGAATTGGTTGAGGAGGGCGAGCCGAAGGCGGTCTTCGCCGAGCCGGCCCATGCCTATACGCGCGCGCTGATCGCGGCCGTCCCGGTCATGGGCGACGAGGAAGAACAAATGAAACCCTCCGTCTCGGCGGAGGAGAGAAAGCGGTTTCTTGTCGATGCGGTCGCCTGAGCGCCGCCGGCAAACCAGGAAAGGAGAAATGCGGTGTATCGTCTGGGGATCGATGTAGGCGGAACCAATACCGACGCCGTGGTCATGCATGACCGCGAGGTGCTTGCCGGCGTGAAGGCGGCGACCACGGAGGACGTGACCTCCGGCGTGCTCGAAGCGCTGGAAAACGTGCTGTCGAAGGCCGGCGTCGATCGCGCCAAGATCGCCAATGTGATGATCGGCACCACCCACTTCACCAATGCCGTCATCGAACGCAAACATATCAGCCCGGTCGCCGCGATCCGGCTCGGCCTGCCGGCGACCGCCTGCCTGCCGCCGATGGTCGACTGGCCGCAGGATCTGCGCGAGGCGGCGGGCGACCTCGGCTATCTGGTGCGCGGCGGCTACGAGTTCGACGGGCGCGAGATCGCACCGCTCGACGGCGAGGAGATCGACCGCATCGCCGACGACATTCTGGCCAAGAAGATCAGCACGGCCTCGATCAGCTCGGTCTTCAGCCCGATCAACCGGCAGATGGAACTCGACGCCAGGGATCGACTTTTGAAAAAATGCCCCGACCTGCAGGTGGTTCTGTCGTCGGATATCGGTCGCATCGGGCTCCTGGAGCGCGAAAGCGCGGCGATCATGAACGCCAGCCTGCTCGCGCTCAGCGCGCGCACGGTCGACGCCTTCGCCGGGGCGCTGAAGTCGACCGGTCTACACTGTCCGTTCTTCATCACCCAGAACGACGGCACGCTGATGGATGCGGCGATGGTCAAGCGCTTCCCGGTGCTGACCTTCGCGTCCGGACCGACCAATTCGATGCGCGGCGCGGCGTTTTTGACCGGCATCAAGAACGGCATTGTCGTCGATATCGGCGGCACGACCACCGATGTCGGTGCGCTGCAGCTCGGCTTTCCCCGCCAGGCGGCGACCGTGGTCGACATTGGCGGTGTGCGCACCAATTTCCGCATGCCGGACGTGTTTTCGATCGGCCTGGGCGGCGGGTCGCTGGTGCGGCGCGGCCCCGACGGAGCGGTGACGGTGGGGCCGCAATCGGTCGGCTACCGCCTGACCCGCGAGGCGCTGGTGTTCGGCGGCGACACGCTGACGGCGACCGACATCGCGGTCGCCCTCGGCGAAGCCGAGATCGGCGACAAGTCCAGGATCGCTTCGGTCGATGCCGACCTCGCACAAGGCGCCCGCGTCGCCATGACGGCGATGCTGGAGGCGGCGGTGGAGCGCAGCCGGATCTCGCCCGAACCGCTGCCGGTGATCGCGGTCGGCGGCGGCTCGATCCTGATGCCGAACCGGCTCGGCGATCTCGAAGTTCTGCGACCTGACCATTTCGCCGTCGCCAACGCCGTCGGCGCCGCGATCGCGCAGATCAGCGGCGAGGTTGACCGCATCTATTCGCTGGAAAACGGGCTGACGCGTGAAAGCTGCCTGAAACAGGCGGAGGAGGAGGCCACCGAAAAGGCGATCGGGGCCGGCGCCGACGCCGCCACGATCGAGGTCATCGAGCGCGAGGACGTGCCCTTGGCCTATCTGCCGGGCAACGCGACGCGCATCCACGTCAAGGTGGTTGGCGAGATGGGAGGCGGCGATGCTCTCCCGGCCTGACAAACTCTGGAGGTTGACGGAAGCCGACATCGAGGCGCTGGAGATCGGCTCGGCGATCCTGGGCACCGGCGGCGGCGGCAATCCCTATATCGGCAAACTCAGGGCGCGCCAGGCATTGCGCGCCGGTCACACGCTCAGCGTGATCAAGATGGAGGATCTGCCCGACGACGCCAAGGTGGTGTCGCTGGGCGGCATCGGCGCGCCGCTGATTTCGTTCGAGCGCATCAAGGAAGGTCGCGAGGGGCTGCGCTGCGTGCGCGCGCTGGAGGAGCGCCTCGGTTTCAAGGCCGACGCGATCGCCTGCGAGGAAATCGGCGGCCAGAACGCGATGGAGCCGCTGATCACCGCCTCGCTGGCCGGGCTGCCGGTGGTCGACGGCGACGGCATGGGGCGCGCCTTTCCCGAAATGCAGATGACGACCTATTCGATTTACGGCCACCGTTCCACGCCGTCGGTGATGTGCGACCCGCACGGCAACGTCGTCATCTTCGACCATGCGATTTCGGAGAAATGGCACGAGCGCATGGCGCGCGCCTGCGTGATTTCGCAGGGCGGGGCTTCGACGCTGGCCAGCGCGCCGATGAGCGGCGCCTTCGTCAAGCAGTTCTCCATCCCCGATTCCTATACCAAGGCGGTGGCGCTCGGCCGCGCGGTGATCGAGGCGCGTCAGCGCCACGCCGACCCGATCGCGGCGATCTGCGAGATGGAGAGCGGACGGGTCTGCTTCACCGGCAAGATCAAGGATCTCAAGCGGCACTTGAAGGGCGGCTTCGTCACCGGCGAGGCGATCATCGAAGGCTTCGACGGCTGTAACGACCAGACGGCCGCGGTGCTGATCCAGAACGAGAATTTGGTGTTCAAGCGCGACGGCGTAGTCGAGATCGCCGTGCCCGACCTGATCATCATTCTCGATATCGACACCGGCAACGCCATCACCACCGAGATGCTGCGCTACGGCCAGCGGGTCGCGGTGGTGGCCTTGCCCTGCCACCCGCTGCTGCGCACGCCCGAGGCGCTGGAAGTCGTCGGCCCGAAGGGCTTCGGCTTCGACGATATCGCCTACCGGCCGATACAAGCGGACGAGCCGACACAAGGGAGCGCCACATGACGACATTCACGGTTTCGGCCGACGATATGGAGCCGATCGCGCTGGGTGGCGCGTTTTTGGGAACCGGCGGCGGCGGCGACCCGCATATCGGCAAGCTGATGGCGCGCGCGGCGATCGAACAATACGGTCCGGTGCGTGTGATCGATGCCGAGGAGGTTGCCGACGACGCCTTGTGCGTGCCGGTGGCGATGATGGGCGCGCCGACGGTGATGGTGGAAAAACTGCCGCGCGGCGACGAGGCGCGCGAGGCGCTGGCCCAGCTCGAGACCTTTCTCGGGCGCAAGGCCGACGCGCTGATCTGCATCGAGGCGGGCGGGCTCAACTCGACCATTCCGTTCGCGGTCGCCGCCGCGACCGGGCTGCCGCTGATCGACGGCGACGGCATGGGACGCGCCTTTCCCGAACTGCAGATGGTGAGCTTCACCATGCACGGGGTCGCGGCCACGCCGATGGTGATCGCCGACGAAAAGGGCAATTCCTCCGTCATCAACACGATCTCGAACCAGTGGACGGAAAAGCTGGCGCGGGCCCAGACGGTGGAGATGGGTGGCGCGGCGCTGGTGGCGATCTATCCCATGCAGGGCGCGCGCATGAAGAAGGGGATCTTGCGCAACACGCTCTCGCTGATCAAGGAAGTCGGCGAGACGATCGCCGGCGAGCGGGCGCAGAACCGCAATCCGGCCGAGGCGCTGATCGCAAGGCTCGACGGGCGGCGCCTTTTTACCGCCCGCGTGGTCGATATCGAGCGGCGCACGACCGGCGGGTTCGCGCGCGGCAAGGCGATCCTGAAGGGGGTCGACGCCGATCAGGGCCGCAATTTCTCGGTCGAGTTCCAGAACGAGTTCCTGATTGCCCGCGACGGCGACGGGACCGCGCTCGCCACCACGCCGGATTTGATCTGCGCCCTCGACGCCGATGGCGGCCTGCCGATCACCACCGAGCAGCTTCGCTACGGGCTTGCCCTGTCGTTCATCGGCATGCCGAGCGATCCGCAATGGCGCACCAAGGCCGGGCTCGAGCTCGTTGGTCCGCGTTACTTCGGCTACGACCAGGACTTCATCCCCCTGGAAAAGCTGACCAAAGCCGCCTGACGTTCAAGAACCGCAACCATAAATCCAGAGGAGAAAGCCATGAAACATATGCTTCCAGTCG
Organism: Nitratireductor sp. StC3; assembly: GCF_003015025.1. Lineage (NCBI taxonomy): Bacteria > Pseudomonadati > Pseudomonadota > Alphaproteobacteria > Hyphomicrobiales > Phyllobacteriaceae > Nitratireductor > Nitratireductor sp. StC3. Next base: position 404,011 of record NZ_PYBP01000005.1, read on the forward strand.
CACTTGCAGCCCTCTTGGGCACCAGCGCGCTGGCGCCGGCGGCCCTTGCCCAGGACAAGATATCGCTGGTCGTCAACGCGGTGCAGATCTTCGGCACGGTCGATCCCGCCAAGGTCAACGACTACACCGAATATATGGCGATCGTGAATCTCTACGACGCGCTGACCACCGTCGACGCGACGGGCGCGGTGGTGCCGCAGCTCGCCGAAAGCTGGGAGATTTCGGACGACAGCAAGACCTACACCTTCAAGCTGAAGGCCGACGCGACCTTCCAGGACGGCAGCCCGGTCGAGGCCAAGGACGTGGTCTATTCCATGCAGCGCCTGCTGGCGATCAACGAGGGCCCGGCCTATCTGTTTACCGGCCTGGTGGAGCCGGACGCCGTCAAGGCGCTCGACGACCGCACGGTCGAAATCACGCTCAACCGCGTCTACGCGCCGTTCATCTCCAACACGCCTTTGATCCTGGTGGTCAATTCCGACCTGGTGAAGGAGAAGGGCGACGGGGAATGGGGCGAGACCTATCTGGCCGACGCGTCGGCCGGCGCGGGACCCTACAGCCTGGCGAACTGGACCCGGGGCGCGCAGATGGTGATGGAGCGCTATGGCGACTACCACATGGGCTGGCCGAAGCAGAAGCCGATCGACGAGTTGCGGTTCGTGATCACCCGCGACGAGGCGACGGTCAAGGCGCTCGCCACCAAGGGCGAACTCGGCATGTCGTCGCAGTACCAGTCGAACGAAACCTATGACGCGATCGACAAGCTCGACAATTACAAGATCATCGCCGCCGACACGGCGACCGGCTTCTACATCAAGCTCAACAACCAGGTGGCGCCGACCGACGACGTTCATATTCGCCGTGCGATCGCCTATGCGACCGACTACGCCACGATCCGCGAGGTGATCTATCCGGGCGGCGAGTTGAAGGGGCCGCTGGCGCCGGTGTTCGCCGACGCCCATCTCGACAGCCTGCCGGCGCCGGAATTCAACCTCGAAAAGGCCAAGGAAGAGGTCGCCAAGTCGAAATATGCCGGCGACACGCCGATCAAGCTCGCCCACGCCTATGTCGCCAAGACCGCGTTCGAGGAAGAGATCGGGTTGCTGCTCAAGTCGACGCTCGAGACCATCGGCTTCGAGGTCGAGCTGCAGCCGGAGCCGTGGAACCGGATCACCGAACTGGCCTCGGCGGTCGACACGACCCCGGCTTCGACCCAGGTCTTCTACGGGCCGACCTATCCCTCGCCGGATTCCGTCTTCTACGTCCAGTATCATTCCAAGGCGAAGGGCACCTGGTCGTCGATGGAATGGGTGATGGACCCCGAGATCGACGCGCTGATCGACAAGTCGCGCGGCGAGACCGATGTCGAGGCCCGCAACGCGATCTACAAGGAAATCCAGCAGAAACTGCATGACCGGCAGTCCGACATCTACCTGCTGACCCAGAAGAAGCGGTTTGCCGCCAATAGCTGCCTGCAGGGTTATGCCTGGGTGCCGATGCAGAGTTGGGACACGGATTTCTCGCGCTTCTGGTGGGACTGCGAAGGCTAGCCGGAACCACCGGTTGGAGCGAACGGCCGGCGCCTCGTGCGCCGGTCGTTTTTGTTTGAGTAGCGATTCAAGGGCTTGCCGACGTGAATCGGCTTTTTGGTATAATTATCTGAGTTAACTTGATTTTTATCGGGTTGAGCGGTCGGTGCATGTCAGTCGTCGAAACGGAAATAGCCGTCGCGCACCAGCGAGTCGGAATATTCGACCGGTCGCCCCCTGTCGTCGACGACCAGCCGGCACAGCCGCAACAGGCTGGCGCCGGGCTCCAGGCCGAGATCGGAGGCCGGGCCGGGCGCGGCGGCGACGGCCGAATAATGCTGGGTGCCTATCCTGAGCGTCGAGCCGGTGGCGCGGCGGATCAGGTCGTAGAGCGAATCCCGCATCAGCCGGTCGACGGGCAGCGTGTCGGCCACCCATTGCGGCAGCACGCTGGACTGGCGGACGACAGCGCGCCCGTCGAGCAGCCGCAACCGTTCGATCTCGGTCACCGTCGTGCCAACGGGCAAGGCGAGCGCGCGGCTTTCGGCAAGACCAGACCTGCGGCCAGTAACGCCCAGGACACGGGTTGCCGGCGTCATGCCGACCTGGCGGGCGGCGGTGGGGAAATCGTCGAGATTGCGGCCCTGGCTTTCGATGACGCGCGCGCAATAGCGGGCGTTGCGGCCCTGTCCCTTGTCGATCAACCCGTCACTTTGCATCAGCGCCAGCGCGTGGCGCACGGTGCGCCGGCTGACGCCATACCCGCGGGCGAGTTCGTTTTCCGGCGGAAGGGCGTCGCCGCGGCGCCACAAGCCGGTTCTCAGCTCGGCAGCGAGACGTTGGGCCAGGCGTCGATAGACCGGCGGTGTGCGGGTCATCGTACGCCGCGCCCCGGCCGGCGCGCGCGGTCCGTGGCCGGATATGTGCCGGCACGGTTCGGGGAGGGGGGAGCCGACAGCTTTCGGTCACGGCACGATAGGGACAAGTTGTCTGTCTCCTTCTGGCAATGGAATCCCCGAAACGCGCCATTTTCGGGGCTGGAATGGCGAGACGACCGCGTTGCGGGTGTTTGACTTGTCACCTTATGCCATGCGCAGATAAAGGGATACAGACCGCTTAGGCCCCTTCGCCGCGTCAAGGACACCGACCAATGACCACCAGCGCCGCCCCCACCTTGAATTCGTTCCGCGCGGGACCAGACGAAGCCGGCATGTTCGGCATTTTCGGCGGCCGGTTCGTCGCCGAGACGCTGATGCCGCTGATCCTCGACCTGCAGGATCATTGGCAGCGTGCGCGCGCCGATGCCGAGTTCCAGGCCGAGCTGGACGATTTGAACCGGCATTATACCGGCCGGCCGAGCCCGCTCTATTTCGCCGAACGGCTGACGGAGCATCTCGGCGGGGCGAGAATCTATTTCAAGCGCGACGAGCTCAACCACACCGGCTCGCACAAGATCAACAACTGCCTCGGCCAGATCCTGCTTGCCAAACGCATGGGCAAGACCCGCATCATCGCCGAGACCGGCGCGGGGCAGCACGGCGTGGCGACGGCGACGGTGGCGGCCCGCTTCGGGCTCGACTGCGTGGTCTATATGGGCGCGACCGATGTCGAACGGCAGGCGCCGAACGTGTTCCGCATGAAGCTGCTCGGGGCGGAAGTGCGGCCGGTGACCTCCGGGCACGGCACGCTCAAGGACGCGATGAACGAGGCGCTGCGCGACTGGGTGACGAATGTCGAGGACACCTACTACCTGATCGGCACGGCCGCCGGACCGCATCCCTATCCCGAGCTGGTGCGCGAGTTCCAGTCGGTGATCGGCCGCGAGACGCGCGAGCAGATACTGGCCGCCGAGGGACGTCTGCCCGACCTGCTGGTTGCCGCCGTCGGCGGGGGATCGAACGCGATCGGTCTGTTTCATCCCTTCCTCGACGATCCCGATGTCGGCATGGTCGGCGTGGAGGCCGGCGGCAGGGGGCTGTCGGGGGAAGACCATTGCGCCTCGCTGACGGCGGGCCGGCCGGGTGTCCTGCACGGCAACCGGACCTATTTGCTGCAGGACGACGACGGCCAGATCAAAGACGGCCATTCGATCTCGGCCGGGCTCGACTATCCCGGCATCGGCCCCGAGCATTCGTGGCTGAAGGAAGCCGGGCGCGTGGACTACGTGCCGATCCTGGACGACGAGGCGCTGGAGGCTTTCCAGCTCCTGACCCGGCTCGAAGGCATCATTCCGGCACTGGAGCCGGCGCACGCGCTTGCCGAAGTGGTCAAGCGGGCGCCGACGATGGATCGCGAGGCGATCATCGTGATGAATCTGTGCGGGCGCGGCGACAAGGATATTTTCACCGTCGCCAAGATGCTCGGCCTGGATATGTGAAGGCAAGCCAGCGCACGGGAGGCGGATCGGCATGTTCGAGATCTATCGCTCCAGGCAGAACCGGCACCATTATGTCGCGATACGCGCCGACGATACGGGCGAGAACGCGCGGGGCATCCGCGAAAGCGGCAATCTGGCGTTCATGACCACGATCGCCGACGACGACCGCCCGCGCATCGCCTTCGACGCCGAGGAGGCGAAAAGCCGGATCGAACGCGACGGCTTTTATGCCTTCGCCGTTACCATCGAGGTGCGCGAACATGTCGAATGAACCGGCCACGCCAGGCCGTGTCGTGGTCGAGTATCACGTCACGTTCGGTAATGGCGATGATGCGCGCACGATGGCGCGCGCCGTGCTGGAGGCACGACTGGCCGCCTGCGCCAACATTTTCGAGGGTGTGCGTTCGCTCTATTGGTGGCAGGGCGAAATCGCCGAGGAGAACGAGGTGTCCGTCCTGTTCAAGACGAGCACGGCGCGTGCCGAGGCCCTGGCAACCTTCATCGCCGAACGCCACCCCTATGACACACCGGCCATCATCCGCCACGACGGCGGCAGCGTCGACGCCGCGTTCGCGCGCTGGATCGAAGAGGAAACGACACCATCATGAAATCGACGCGTATCGACCGCCGCATGGCGACCCTGAAGGAGCAAGGCCGTCCGGCCCTGGTCACCTACATGATGGGAGGCGACCCTGACTATGACAGCGCGCTTTCGGTGATGCGGGCCCTGCCACAGGCAGGCGCCGACATCATCGAACTCGGCATGCCGTTTTCAGATCCGATGGCCGACGGGCCGGCGATCCAGGCCGCAGGGCTGCGCGCGCTCAAGGGCGGCCAGACGCTGAAGAAAACACTCGCCATGGCCAGGGATTTCCGCGCCGCCGACGACGAGACGCCGATCGTTTTGATGGGCTATTACAACCCGATCTACAGCTATGGCGTCGCGGCTTTCCTGAAGGACGCGAAGGCGGCCGGCATTGACGGGCTGATCGTGGTCGACCTGCCGCCGGAAATGGATGACGAGCTGTGCGTGCCGGCGCTGGAGGCGGGGCTCAACTTCATCCGGCTCGCAACCCCGACCACCGACGACAAGCGCCTGCCGACCGTGCTGCAGAACACGTCCGGCTTCGTCTACTACGTCTCCATGACCGGCATTACCGGTTCGGCTCTGCCCGATACCAGCCGGGTCGGCCAGGCGGTCGGACGCATCAAGGCACACACGCCGCTGCCGGTCTGCGTCGGCTTCGGGGTTAAGTCGCCCGAACAGGCCGCCGCGATCGCGGCGGAGGCAGACGGGGTGGTTGTGGGCACGGCGATCGTCAACACGGTCGCTGCCACGCTCGACGCCGACGGCCAGCGCGGCACGGATCCGGCCGCCGCCGTCTCGTCTTTGGTGGCAAGCCTCAAGGCGGCGATGATCGAGGCGCGGGCCTGAGCCATACGGGCCGCGAAGGCGTCGACGGACCCGGCTTGACGGGGCGGGTCTAAATGGCCGCCGAATGGCGTTTGGCGCCGACATCGAGATAGCGGTCGAAACGCGCGGCGAGAGTACGCACCAGCGGCCGCGCCTCCGGCCGGACGACGAAATCGCCGTCGCGCCGCTCCAGCATCGCATCGGCGCCTTCGCCGGCGATTTGGCCCGCTTCGACGACGATTTCGCGGCCCTGCGCGCCGAACAATTCTTCGGCCCGACGCGGGGAAAAGCCGAAATCGCACATCAGTCTTTCAATCACCCAGGAGCGGGCGCGATCGTCCTGCGAAAAGGCGATCCCGCGGCAGGTAGCCAATTTTCCACCGGCGACCAGCCGTTCATACTGGGCGGTGGCGGGCGTGTTTTGCAGATAGCCCTGCGGCAGCCGGCTGATCGAGGACGGGCCGAGACCGATCAGCGTGGCGCAATCGTCTTCCGTGTAGCCCTGGAAATTGCGGTGCAGGCGTCCCTCACGCGCGGCCACGGCCAGGGGGTCGCCAGGCAAGGCGAAATGGTCGAAGCCGATCGCCTGATAGCCGGCCGCCTCGATCAGGGCGCGGGCTTTCTGGAACTGCGCCAGACGCCCGGCGCCGTCGGGAAGTGCTGCCTCGTCGATCATGGTCTGGTGCTTCTTGAACCACGGCACGTGGGCGTAGCCGAACAGCGCGACGCGATCGGGCCCAAGCGACAGCGCCTGGCCGATCGTCTCCGTCAGGCTTTCAAGTGTCTGGTGCGGCAAGCCGTAAAGCAGATCGAGATTGACCGAGCGCGCGCCGTGCCGGCGCGCCTTGTCGACCACCGCGCTGGTCAGCGCGAAGCTCTGTTCGCGATTGATCGCCTTTTGCACCTTGGGGTCGAAATCCTGGACGCCGATGCTGGCGCGGCTCATGCCGATCCTCGCCAGGGCTTCGAAGCGGGCGTCGTCCATGTCGTTGGGGTCGATCTCGACGCTGATCTCGGCATCGGGCTCGAAATGAAAGGCCGCGCGCAGCCGCCCTGCCAGCGCTACGAGATCGTCAGGCCTGAGCATGGTCGGCGATCCGCCGCCCAAATGCAGTGCCTTGACCGCAACGTCCGGTCGCAGCAGATGCCCGACCGTGGCGATTTCCTGGTGGAGCGCGCGCAGATAGGTTTGCACGGGCCCGTAGCGCAAGGTCTGTTTGGTATTGCAGGCACAGAACCAGCACAGCCGGTCGCAATAGGGAATGTGGACATAGAGCGAGACCGGCTCGTCCGCCGGCAGGGCGGCGACCCATTGCGCCGCGGTCGTCGCGTCGATGCCGGCGTGAAAATGCGGCGCGGTCGGATAGCTGGTATAACGGGGCACCTGCTCGCCGGCGCGCGCGATGATGTCCTTTGTCATGGGGCCGTCTCCGATCGTGCGTAGGACCTGGGCTCGGCACCAGCCATGCCGAGCCGGTTGCGTCGGCGCTTTGATGTTGATCAAATTCGCGAGCAAAGCCGGAGAAAACGACAAACTGACGCGGGATTTGCGGTCGGGCCGGTGTTATATAAGATGCTGTTCACATTCGAGGCGGCGCCATGACGACGCGAAAAGACATCCATAATTCCGATATTCCAGTCCTGTGCCAGTCGTGCGAGGCGCGTCATGGCGGGGTGTGCGCGGCGCTCGACCAGCACCAGTTGCAGGCCCTTTCGAAGGCGTCGTGGAAACGCAAGGTGGAGCCGGGAACCGAGCTGGTCGGCGACGCGGAGGCGGTCGATTCCTATTCCAACGTGCTTTCCGGCGTGGTCAAGCTCACCAAGGGGCTTTCCGACGGGCGCCAGCAGATCGTCGGGCTGCAGTTCGCGCCCGACTTCCTCGGCCGCCCCTTCAAGGTGGAAAGCAGGCTGGGCGCGGAAGCGACCACCGACGTGACCTTGTGCAGCTTTCCCAAGGCCGCGGTCGAGCGGATGATGAAGGAATCGCCCGGGCTCGAACACCGGCTCCTGCAGCAGACGCTGAGCGAACTCGACGACGCGCGCGACTGGATGGTCACGCTCGGGCGCAAGACGGCCGGCGAGAAGGTGGCGAGCTTTCTGCTCTTGATCGCCCGCAACATCGACCCGGCGGCGTCGCCGGAGGGGGGAAAGACCACGTTCGACCTGCCGCTGACGCGCGCCGACATCGCCGATTTTCTGGGGTTGACGATCGAAACCGTCAGCCGGCAGTTGACCAAGCTGCGCGCGGACGGCGTGATCACGATCGAAAACAACCGCCACGTGATCGTGGAAAGCCTGGAACGGCTCGAACTGCGCAGCGGCGACTGAAGCGGTCCGCGACCGCGGACCTGTGGCGCATTGCCATGGCCTAGCGGTCGAGCACCGGCAGGATGTGCGCGCGCTCGAAGGCGACGTGGCGGCGCATGGTTTCGAAAAAGCCGCGCAGCATGAAACCGACCGCCTCGGCATTGTCGATCGCCCGGCCATGTCCGATGCCGAGCAGGGTTTCGGTGACCTCGTCGGCGAAACACTGATCCTCGACATGTTCGGCCTTGAGGCGCCGCAGCGTCTCCATGTCGGCGTCGGCCGATACCGCCAGCGCCGCCGCATAGGCGGTGAAGATGTCGTTTTCCTCGCAGACGTGAATCTGCCGGATGGACGGCGCCAATATGTTGGCGATCCGCAGGCATTCCACGCGGTCGATATTGTCGGGCAGATTGTCGGCGATTCGTTCCAGCGCGTGGCACATGTCGAGCTTGAAGCCGTGCGCGCGCCGCAGCAACACAGCCGGCGGCAAGCCACTATCGAGAGGGAGGGGCGAGGAAAAGCTCCGGTCCATCCTGCCTGACGCCACGATCCGCATCGTTGTCCATTCTGTTTATTCTGTTGGGCACAGTGGTCGCGGCCGGTGCAATCGACCTTGACTCAGATCAAGGCATCGGGACGCTTGCTGCGTGAAGACGCATGGAGCGGATCGCCCGGAGGGGGGATTCGCCGCTTGAGACCATTGTCAGGGGATACGCAATGAGACACGGCACAGCGATCGCAGGGATCGGCATTATGACCTTTCTTGCCCTGGTCGCAGCGGCTTTCGCGCGCGATGCGCAGTTCGCCGCCCATATGTGGGTTCTGTTTTTCGTCCTGCTCGGGTCGGCCGTGGTGCTTTTGCGCAATACGAGCTTCTCGCCGGCGGGGCCGGCGGTCGATGAGCGGTCGGGCTACATGGACGGACCGATCCGCTATGGCGCGATCGCGACGCTGTTTTGGGGGATCGCGGGTTTTCTGGTCGGTGTCGTGGTCGCCCTCCAGCTCGCCTTTCCCGACCTGAACATCGAGCCCTGGCTGAGTTTCGGACGGCTGCGTCCCCTGCATACTTCGGCGGTGGTCTTCGCCTTCGGCGGCAACGCCCTGATCGCCAGTTCGTTCTACGTGGTCCAGCGCACATGCCGGGCCCGGCTTTTCGGCGGCGATCTCGCCTGGTTCGTGTTCTGGGGCTATCAGCTCTTCATCGTCATGGCCGCCACCGGCTATCTGCTCGGCATCACGCAAAGCCGCGAATATGCCGAGCCGGAATGGTATGTCGACCTGTGGCTGACCATCGTGTGGGTCGCCTATCTGGTCGTGTTCCTCGGCACCATCTTCAAGCGCAAGGAACCGCATATCTACGTCGCCAACTGGTTCTACCTGTCCTTCATCGTGACGATCGCGATGCTGCACGTGGTCAACAATCTGGCGATCCCGGTCTCGTTTTTCGGCAGCAAGAGCTATTCGGCCTTCGCGGGCGTGCAGGACGCGCTGACGCAATGGTGGTACGGCCACAACGCCGTCGGCTTCTTCCTGACGGCGGGCTTTTTGGGGATGATGTATTATTTCGTGCCCAAGCAGGTGAACCGGCCGGTCTATTCCTACCGGCTGTCGATCATCCATTTCTGGGCGCTGATCTTCCTCTATATCTGGGCGGGGCCGCACCATCTCCATTACACCGCGCTACCCGACTGGGCGCAAACGCTGGGCATGGTGTTCTCGATCATGCTGTGGATGCCCTCCTGGGGCGGCATGATCAACGGCCTGATGACGCTGTCCGGCGCCTGGGACAAGCTGAGGACCGATCCGGTGCTGCGGCTGATGGTGCTGGCGATCGCCTTTTACGGCATGTCGACCTTCGAAGGCCCGATGATGTCGATTAAGGCCGTCAATTCGCTGTCGCATTATACCGACTGGACGATCGGCCACGTGCATTCCGGCGCGCTCGGCTGGGTCGGCATGATCTCGTTCGCGGCGGTCTACTACATGGTGCCGAAGCTGTGGTACCGCGAGCGGCTCTATTCGCTCAGGCTGGTGACCTGGCACTTCTGGCTGGCCACGCTCGGCATCGTCGTCTACGCGGCGGTGATGTGGGTGTCGGGCATCCAGCAGGGCCTGATGTGGCGCGAATACGACGATCAAGGTTTCCTGGTCTATTCGTTCGCCGAATCGGTCGCCGCGATGTTCCCGTATTACGTGGTCCGCGCCATGGGCGGCGCCCTCTACCTCGCCGGCGCGCTGGTGATGGTTTGGAACATCACCATGACGATCCTCGGCCATCAGCGCGAGGAAGCACCGATCGGCGGGGCCGCACCCGCCCTCCAGCCGGCCGAATAGGGGAGCCCGCACGATGGGTTTGATGGACAAACACGAAATTATCGAAAAGAACGCCACGCTGCTTCTGGTGGGGTCGTTCCTGGTGGTCACGGTCGGCGGGATCGTCGAGATCGCACCGCTGTTCTACCTGGAAAACACCATCGAGAAGGTGGAGGGCATGCGGCCCTATTCGCCGCTCGAACTGGCCGGGCGCAACATCTATGTCCGCGAGGGCTGCTACACCTGCCACTCGCAGATGATCCGGCCGTTCCGCGACGAGGTCGAGCGCTACGGCCATTACAGCCTGGCGGCGGAATCGATGTACGATCACCCGTTCCAATGGGGTTCGAAGCGCACGGGACCGGATCTGGCCCGCGTCGGCGACCGCTATTCCAACGAGTGGCATGTCCAGCATCTGATCGAGCCGCGCTCGGTGGTGCCGGAATCGGTGATGCCGAGCTACGCGTTCCTGAAGGAAACGCCGCTGCCGGTCGACGAGATCGCCTATCACCTGGAGGCCAATCGCGGGGTCGGCGTTCCCTATAGCGACGAGATGATCGCCGAGGCCAAGGCCGACCTTCTCGCCCAGGCCGACCCGAATGCCGACACGTCGGGCGTCGAGGCGCGCTATCCGAAGGCCAAGCTCGGCGATTTCGACGGCAATCCGGCCGCGCTGACGGAGATGGACGCGCTCGTCGCCTATCTGCAGATGCTCGGCACGCTTGTCGACTTTTCCACCTATGACGAAGCTGCGGGATACCGGTGATGGAACGCTTCTTCAACTACGACACCATGCGCGCCTTCGCCGACAGCTGGGGGCTTTTGTTCCTGATGATCTTTTTCATCGGCGTCGTGCTGTTCGTCTTCCGTCCCGGAGGACGCAAGGCGGCCGAGCGTGCGGCGCAGATTCCGTTGAAGGATGACTGAGGCATGAGCAAGGACCATATCGACGAGGTGAGCGGGGTCGAAACCACCGGTCACGAGTGGGACGGCATCCGCGAGCTCAACAATCCCCTGCCGCGCTGGTGGGTGTGGACCTTCTACGCCACCATCGTGTGGTCGATCGGCTACACGATCGCCTATCCGGCCTGGCCTTTGATCTCGACGGCGACGACGGGCGTGCTGGGCTATTCGAGCCGCCAGGACGTGCGCACCGAGCTCAACGCGGCCGAGGCCGCCAAGGGCGACTATGTTGCGGCGGTGGCCAGCAAGGACGTTGCGGAGGTTCTCGCCGACGAGCAGCTGCGCCAGTTCGCCGTGGCGGCCGGTTCGGCCGCGTTCAAGGTCAACTGCGTGCAGTGCCACGGCTCGGGCGCACAGGGCTCGGCCGGTTATCCCAACCTCAACGACGACGAATGGCTGTGGGGCGGCTCGATCGAGCAGATCTACCAGACGATCGCCCACGGCATCCGCTTCGCCGGCGATGACGAGACGCGGTTTTCCGAGATGCCGGCCTTCGACTACCTGGAGGGCGAGCAGATCACGGATGCGGCCAATTACGTCGTGTCGCTGTCGGGCGGCTCGGCCGATGCGGCGGCCGCCGAGCGTGGCCAAACGGTCTATGCCGAAAACTGCGCGGCATGCCATGGCGACGACGGCAAGGGCATGGCCGATCTCGGCGCGCCGGACCTGACGGACGCGATCTGGCTCTACGGATCGACGGTCGCAGACATCGCCAGCCAGATGCGCGCACCCAAGCACGGCGTGATGCCGGGCTGGGGTGAGCGGCTTGGCGATGTGACGGTCAAGGAACTGGCCGTCTACGTGCATTCGCTTGGCGGCGGCGAATAGGGCATGGCGGGAACCTCCCTATTCGTCCTGGGGCCGTCCGGGCGAGGGGGGTCCGGCTTCGCGCCGGGCCCCTTTTTTATCTTTAGTCGGCCTTGTTGACCTGAATCAAGGCCGGGGCGATATGGATCGGGCATCTCGAGCTTGCCGCGGCCGGGCACGGGCCGAGCAGTCCCGCCCTGTTCCGTGCCGAGTGGTCGCGGTACGTCTGCCCAGGAGACGAGAATGCTGAATACGAGCGAAGTCGAACGCCACGAGGCGGAGGCTGTCAATTCGGCCAAGGTGCGCCAGCCGCTCTACGCCGCGCGCAAGAAGATCTTTCCCAAACGCGCCAGCGGACAGTTCCGGCGCTTCAAATGGCTGGTGATGCTGGTCACCCTCGGCATCTATTACCTGACGCCGTGGCTGCGCTGGGACCGCGGACCGCACGCGCCGGACCAGGCGGTCCTGATCGATCTCGCCAATCGGCGCTTCTACTTCTTCTTCATCGAGATCTGGCCGCAGGAATTCATCTTCGTGGCCGGTCTGCTGGTGATGGCCGGTGTCGGCCTGTTCCTTATCACCTCCACGGTCGGCCGGGCCTGGTGCGGATATACCTGTCCGCAAACGGTCTGGGTCGACCTGTTTCTGGTCGTGGAACGCTGGGTGGAGGGCGACCGCAATGCGCGCATGAAGCTCGACAAGGCCGACTGGAGCGCCGGCAAGATCGCCAAGCGGGTCGCAAAACACGCGATCTGGCTGGTCATCGCGGTGGCGACCGGCGGGGCATGGATTTTCTATTTCGCCGACGCGCCCGGCCTTCTGATCGATTTCGCGCGCGGCGAGGCGGCGCCGGTGGCCTACATCACCGTCGCCATCCTGACCGCCACCACCTATGTGTTCGGCGGGCTGATGCGCGAACAGGTGTGCACCTATATGTGCCCGTGGCCGCGTATCCAGGCGGCCATGCTCGACGAAAACTCGCTCACGGTCACCTATAATGACTGGCGCGGCGAGCCGCGCACGCGCGGCGCCAAGAAGGCCGCGGCGGCTGGCCAGACGGTCGGCGACTGCGTGGACTGCAACGCCTGCGTGGCCGTGTGCCCGATGGGCATCGACATCCGCGACGGCCAGCAGCTGGAATGCATCACCTGTGCGCTGTGCATCGATGCCTGCGACGCCGTCATGGACAAGATCGGCAAGGAGCGCGGCCTGATCTCCTATGCCACGCTGGACGAATACAACGCCAACATGGCGCTCGCGACCGTCGGCGGCACCGCGCCGATCGACCCGCGCCGGGTGCGCGACGACAGCGGCGGCCTGTCGGACAAGGTGCGCCATTTCCGTCTGCGCCAGCTCTTTCGTCCGCGCACCTTCGTCTATTTCGGCATGTGGGCGCTGATCGGCGTCGTGCTGCTTTATGCCCTGTTCTCGCGCGACCGGCTCGAGGTCAACGTGCTGCACGACCGCAATCCGCAATTCGTCACGCTCGCCGACGGTTCGATCCGCAACGGCTATACGGTCAAGCTGTTGAACATGATTCCGGAGCCGCGCGTGGTGTTCCTGTCGCTCGATGGCCTGCCGGGCGCGACGATGACGGCCAACGGCATCGACCAGCCGGAAGGGCGGTCGATGGTGATTCCGGTTGAACCCGACCGGCTGCGGACGCTAAAAATCTTCGTGCGCCAGCCGCAGGACCTGATCGACGGCACGACGCAGCGTTTCCGCTTCATCGCCGAGGACAAGGCGAGTTTCGAAAGCGACGCCTACACCGCGACGTTCAATGCGCCGGAGGCGAGATGATGAAGACTCCCACGCGCCCCAAGGGCGAATTCACCGGCCGGCATATGCTCATCATCATGCTCGCCTTTTTCGGGACCATCATTGCCGTAAACCTCACCATGGCGACGCTTGCGAACCGGAGCTGGACGGGCCTGGTGGTCAAGAACTCCTATGTGGCCAGCCAGCAGTTCAACGAAAAGGCGGCACTCGCCCGCGCGCAGCAGGCGCTGGGCTGGCGCGGCGAGTTGACGATCGCGGACGGCACGGTGAGCTACCGGCTGACCGACCGATCCGGCGACCCGGTATCGGCCGAGGCCGTACGCATGATCTTCCGCCGGCCGGTCTCCGAACAGGGCGACCTCACGCTGCGGCTCGCCCGCGCCGGCACGGGCGCCTTTGCCCAAACGATCAAAATCGCCGATGGCGGCTGGATCGTCGAGATTTTGGCCGATATCGGCCAGCCCGATCCCTATCGCCAGGTCGAGCGGGTTCGCGTCACCGGGGGCAGGATCAGATGAGCTGCTGCGCGCCGGGCGTCGAGGGGGCAGCGCGCGACGACGTGCCGGCCGGCCCCGGCCCGGAGGAGTTGCGTCTGGCCAGCCGCGATCTCGGCGACGGCGTGCGCCAGAGCGACCTGTCCGTGCCGGCGATCCATTGCGGCGGCTGCATCCACACGATCGAAACCGCGCTTGGCCGGCTCAACGGCGTGGAGGAGGCGCGCGTCAACCTGTCGACCAAACGGGTGCGGGTGCGCTGGCGCGACGACGCACAGCCGGCAATCGTCGACACGCTCAACCGCCTCGGCTACGCCGCGCATCTGAGCGACGACGGCACCGCCGGCAAGGACAAGACCCTGTCGGAACTGGTGCGGGCCCTGGCCGTCGCCGGGTTCGCGGCCGGCAACATCATGCTGTTGTCGGTTTCGGTCTGGTCGGGTGCGGACGGTGCGACGCGCGATCTGTTCCACTGGCTGTCGGCGTTGATCGCGATGCCGGCACTGTTTTTCGCCGGCGGCATATTTTATCGATCGGCCTGGGGCGCGCTCAAGCACGGGCGCATGAACATGGACGTGCCGATCGCGCTCGGCGTGTCGATGGCCTATGGGCTTAGCCTCTACGAGACGATCAACCACGGCCAGCACGCCTATTTCGACGCCTCGGTGTCGCTGCTGTTTTTCCTTTTGATCGGCCGCACGCTCGACCACGTCATGCGCGAACGCGCGCGCGTGGCCGTCAGCGGGCTGGCGCGGATGGCGCCGGGCGGGGCGACGGTGATCGGCGCCGACGGACAGGCGCGCTTCCTGCCGCTCGACGAGATCGAGCCCGGCATGCGGCTGCGTATCGCGGCCGGCGACCGGGTGCCGGTGGACGGGCATATCCTGGAGGGGCGGTCCGACATCGACGTGTCGCTGGTGACCGGCGAGGGCGCGCCGCAGCCGATGACGGCCGGCGACGCGGTGCGGGCGGGCATGGTCAATCTGACCGGCTCGCTGCTGGTCGAGGCGACGGCGGCGGCGCGCGAGTCCTTCCTAGCGGAAATGGTGCGGCTGATGGAGGCGGCCGAGGGCGGGCGCGCGCGCTACCGGCGTATCGCCGACCGCGCCTCCGCGCTTTATTCGCCGCTGGTCCATCTCGCCGCGTTCGCGACCTTTGTCGGCTGGATGGCGGCGACGGGCGACTGGCACCGCGCGATCACGATCGCCATCGCCGTCTTGATCATTACCTGTCCCTGCGCGCTCGGCCTGGCCGTGCCGATCGTTCAGGTCGTCGCCGCGCGGCGGCTGTTCGAACGGGGCGTGATGGTCAAGGACGGCTCGGGCATGGAGCGGCTCGCCGAAGTCGACACGGTCGTGTTCGACAAGACCGGCACGCTGACCGTCGGCCGGCCGGCGATCGCCGAGGCCGACCGCATCGACGCGGCGACCGCCGCGCATGTCGCCGCGCTGGCCGCCCATTCGCGCCATCCCGTCTCGCGCGCACTGGCCCGGGCCTTCGACAGCCCGCGCAGCAACGCGCTGGTTTTCACCGATATCGAGGAAGTGCCGGGCTGCGGCATCGAGGGCCGGTCGGACGGCAGCCGCTACCGGCTGGGCCGTGCGGACTGGGCGTGCGCGGGCGCCGAGGCGGGAGCGGCCGGGGACGCCGGCGATCCGGTGCTGACGCGGGACGGCGTGATCCTGGCGCGGTTTGGCATGCGCGACCGGCTGCGCGCCGATGCCGGTGCCGCGCTCGCAGCATTGCGGGACCAAGGGTTCGACGTCGAACTGCTGAGCGGCGACACGGCCGCCAACGCCAACACCGTGGCCGCGGAGCTTGGAATTGCGACCGTGCGCGCCGGGGTCCTGCCCGCAGACAAGGCCGAACGGCTGGCGCGCCTGGCGCAGGACGGCCACAAGGCGCTGATGGTCGGCGACGGCCTCAACGACGCGCCGGCGCTGGCGGCCGCCCATGTGTCGATGGCGCCGGCGACGGCGGCCGATATCGGACGCAATGCCGCCGATTTCGTCTTTCTGCACGACAGCCTCCAGGCGGTGCCGTTCGCGATCGCGATCGCGCGCCGGGCCGACCGGCTGGTGCGGCAGAATTTCGGGCTCGCCATCGCCTATAACGTGATCGCGGTGCCGATCGCCGTCGCCGGCTTCGTCACCCCGCTGATCGCGGCGGCGGCGATGTCGTTGTCCTCGCTGCTGGTGATCGCCAATGCGCTGCGGTTGCGGGGCGGCAAGGCCGCCGCGAAAGCCGACGCGTTTGTTTCGGAGCGGGCCCCGGTTGCTGCCGCGCCGGCCGGCGGCAAGACGGCATGATCAACCTTGCCATTCTGATCCCTGTCGCGCTTTTTCTGGGCATGATCGGCCTCGCAGCCTTCCTGTGGTCGCTCAGGAGCGGACAATATGACGATCTCGACGGCGCGGCCGAACGTATCCTGCACGACGACGGGGAAGACCCGGTCGAGGACGAACGCGGCAGGGATGGGGGGCGGCAGTCCTGACCAGGCTCGCCTGGCCGCGTCCGGGAGGCCCGGCTGAGAAATGAGCGGAGGTTTGTGGGCCGACGGCGGCTCCAGGGCCGTTCTCTGACTTGTTGTTTTAACGTGTTTTTTGAATGGCGAACCGGCTTCCGTTGCGCCCGGAGAGGTTCTACTCGGCGTGCACGCGCACCCACTCGACGATCCAGTCAACGACCCGGTCGTTGTTGCCGGGCGACAGCGCGTCGCCGGCGATCACGTGATGGGACGGGTCGTCGCTTTGTTCGACGGTGCGCAGCTCGTGCGCAGTCCCCCAGCGTCCGGCGATCTGCCGGGTGATGTCGGGGCGCACGACCTTGTCGCGGTCGGACAATATGAACAGCGCCGGGGCCGTTGCGGTCTCGACGGGGGCCGTCGCGGCGATTTCGACCATCGCCGCCATCGGCAGCAGCGCCTCGGTGGGATAGCGCGAGGTCCAGAAGCGGCCATGCGCGTCGTTGTGCGGCTCGAACCCGCGTTCGTCGCCGGCGACGAGCTTGGCGATCTGCAGGCCCCAGGGCCCGGCCAGGAAGCCGGCACCGCCGGCCTGCACGCCGAAATTGGGTGAGATCAGCACGTAGCCGGCAACGCCCTCGGCCAGGTCCGGCCGGGTCGCCGCCCAGGCGGCGATCGAGGCGCCGGTCGAGACCGCGACGACCACCACGCGCTCGCCCAGCCGCCGGCCGACCGCCAGCGCCTCGGCATAGTCGTCGACCCAGGCTTTGACGCTGGCCTCGGCCATCGCCGGGCCATCGCGGCCGTGACCGGTCAGGCGGGTGAAGAACAAATTTGCGCCCAGCGTCGCGGCGACGCGGTCGGGCACCGGCCTGATCTCGTCCTTGGAGGCGGAAAACCCGTGCACGTAGACGATGGCGAGCGGCGTGCGGGCGCGTGAGGCGGGAAAAGCCCACACGACCTGCTTTTCCGCGCCGGGGCGCAGGTTGGGCACGCGGGCTTCCTTGTCGGCGAGCCAGGCTTCGACATCCTGGCCGATCGCGGCGGGGTCGAAACTGACGGTGGTGTCGCGCGCCACGCGCGGTCCCAGAAACCAGGCTGCCGCTCCGGCGGCGATCGCAACCACGACGATACCGATCATCCGCCGCATGTGCTCCTCCGTTTCCTTGCCGTCCGATCCATAGGCCGGCTTGGCGGGCCGCGCAATCGCTCGCGGTCGCACGGCGCGCGGTTCTAGGTTTTGCGGGGTCGCCGGTGCCAGCCGGTGGCGCGCCGGACGAGCGCGAAATAGGCGGGATAGGGCAGCAGCGCGAGCAGTTTCAGCACCCATGTGAAGCGGCGTGGGAAGGAGACCTCGAAACCGCCCGTGCGCAGCCCGTCGCGGATGCGCCCGATGGCGGTCTCGACGCTGATCAGAGCCGGCATCGCAAAACGGTTCTGTTCGGTGAGCGGGGTCGCGACGAAGCCCGGATTGAAGACCTGGATGCGGATGTTGAGCGGGTCGAAGTCGAACTTCAGCCCGGCTGCCATGGTGTTGAGAGCGGCCTTGGTCGCGCCGTAGGCTGCGGCGCGCGGCAATCCGCCGTAGCTGGAGGCGGAGCCGATGATGGCGACATGGCCGCGGCCCCTGGTCTTCATGCGCTCGACGACCGGCACGAGGCCGAACACGGTGCCCAACACGTTGACGCCGAACGTGTCGACGAATTCGCGCGTGCCCAGAGCCTCGCCGCGGGTGGGGAAATAGTCGCCGGCGTTGAAGACGGCGAGTGCGATCGGCCCGCAGTCGCGTTCGATCGCCGCCACGGTGGCCGCCATGGCGTGCTCGTCGGTGACGTCGCAGGCGAAAGGCCGGATGCTGCCGGCGAGCGGCTCGGCCTCGACCGCGAGCGCCTCAAGCCGCTCCGTGCGCCGGGCGGTGACGGCGACAGTGTAGCCGTCGCGGGCGAGCTCGAGCGCCAGGGCGCGGCCGATGCCGCTGCTGGCGCCCGTCACCCAGGCGACGCCATCCGTTGGTCCGGCGCGATAAAGAGACATCGAAACCTCGTCGGTGCGGGCAGGAATTCCGGCTGCGTCGTCAGCCGCCGACAATGTCGATCAGCCTGCGGCCGAGCGGACCGCTCAGACGCAGCGGCGCGTCGGTGACGGCCAGGCCGATGCAAGGACGGTCCTTCTCGGCGACCGGCCGGTGCTCGACCGTCTCGTCGGCGATCGATATGTCGCCGCGTGCGTAGCGGCCGTTGACGTCGTTGAAGGCGCCGTCCAGCACCAGCGTCAGTTCCAGCCCGCCATGGGTATGGGCGGGGATGGCGCGGCCGGGC
Organism: Nitratireductor sp. StC3; assembly: GCF_003015025.1. NCBI lineage: Bacteria > Pseudomonadati > Pseudomonadota > Alphaproteobacteria > Hyphomicrobiales > Phyllobacteriaceae > Nitratireductor > Nitratireductor sp. StC3. Next base: position 422,776 of record NZ_PYBP01000005.1, read on the forward strand.
CGGATCCAGAACAGGCTGACATGGCAGCCGTCGATCTCACCGACATCGTGCTCGCGAAAACCGGGCATTTTTGTGCGCCAGGGCACATCGGCGACGTCGAAGCCGACAAAGTCGCGCAGCACGGGCGGAAACAGGCCGTCTCGAGCCTCTTGCGGGTGCGATGGGGCGGCCGGTGCGGGGCCGTCGAGGACGGAGGCGAGCCGGCGGTCGCGATCCGACAGCGCGACGGGTCGGGCCTGCGACAGGCCAAGCCCGCCGAGGCGTTCCAACTCGCCGGCGAAGGCGCGGTTGTCGTTGTTGAGTTGCAGGTGCGCGGCCACGAGCACGTGCGCGGGCAGCGGCAAGGTGCCGGCAACATGGCTCGCGATCAGCGAATCGGCGGTTTGTACGGCGGACATGGTGTGACCTCGGAAGGCTGGCCGTGGGCGAAAACCGGACTTCGATCCGATTTTCGGCGACGTTCTTGTGCCACATACGGACGCCGGCTCCAACCGGATCAACCGGAAAGCCGGTTCGGGTGTCGTGTCGGCAAGGCGCAAAAATAATCGCTGTTTGGCCTGTTTTGGCAAAAAAACGCGACTTGAAAGCCACCCGTCGCCTGCTTAGACCTGAAATAGAAGGGTGCCGCCGGCCGGTCCGGCGCGCGGCCATTGGGCAGACGAAGGAAAATATCATGGACCGATCGGTGATCGACGCCATCGGAAACACGCCGCTGATCAGGCTGAAGCGTGCTTCGGAGGAGACCGGCTGCGAGATTCTCGGCAAGGCGGAATTCATGAACCCGGGCCAGTCGGTCAAGGACCGGGCCGGCCTGTTCATCGTGCGCGATGCCGAAAAGCGCGGGCTCCTGAGGCCGGGCGGGCTGATCGTGGAAGGGACGGCCGGCAATACCGGCATCGGGCTGACGCTGGTGGCCCGCGCGCTCGGCTATCGCACCGCGATCGTCATTCCCGAAACCCAGAGCCAGGAGAAGAAGGACGCCATCCGCATCCTCGGCGCGGAATTGATCGAGGTGCCGGCGGTTCCCTACCGGAACCCGAACAACTATGTGAAACTGTCTGCCCGGCTGGCCGAGCAACTGGCCAAAACCGAGCCCAACGGCGCGATCTGGGCCAACCAGTTCGACAATGTCGCCAATCGCCAGGGCCATGTCGAAACCACGGCGGTCGAGATCTGGCAGCAGACGGTCGGCAAGGTCGACGGTTTCGTGGCTTCCGTCGGCAGCGGCGGCACGCTGGCCGGCATCGCCGAAGGGCTGCGTGCGCACAACAAGGACGTCAAGATCGCGCTTGCCGACCCGATGGGGGCTGCGCTTTATTCCTATTACACCGAAGGGGAGCTGAAATCGGAAGGCTCCTCGATCACCGAGGGCATCGGCCAGGGGCGCATCACCGCCAATCTGGAAGGGTTCACGCCCGACTTTTCGTATCGGATCGCCGACGACGAGGCGCTCGGGATCATTTTTGATCTCGTGCGCGAAGAAGGCCTGTGCATGGGCGGCTCGACCGGCATCAATATTGCCGGTGCGGTGCGCCTGGCCCGCGAGCTCGGCCCCGGCCACACCATCGTGACGGTGCTGTGCGATTACGGTACGCGCTACCAATCGAAACTGTTCAATCCGGCGTTTCTGCGCAGCAAGGCGCTGCCAGTGCCCGAGTGGATCGAAAAGACCAGCGACATAAGCGTGCCGTTCGAGGAGGTGGCGTAATGGATGCCGCGACCCAGGCGCTGTTTCGCGAGGATGCCTATCTGTCGACCGCCGAGGGCACGGTGACGGGCATCAACGAGCGCGGCGGAATGGTTCTCGACCGGACGAATTTCTATGCGACGTCCGGCGGACAGCCCGGCGATACCGGCTTTTTCGAGCGCGCCGACGGATCGCGGATCGCCATCGCGGGCACGATCACCGGCCAGACCAAGGACGAGGTCGTCCATCTGCCGGCCCCGGATGCCGCCCGGCCGGAGATCGGCGAGACGCTGGTGCTGCATATCGACTGGGCGCGGCGCTACAAGCTGATGCGCATGCATACCGCCTGCCATCTCTTGAGCGTGGTGTGTCCCTATCCGATTACCGGTGCGGCGGTCGGCGAGGACGAATCGCGGGTCGATTTCGACCTGCCCGACGCCAGCGTGACCAAGGAGGGCTTGACGGCGGAGATGATGGCGCTGGTTACGGCCAATCATCCGATCTTCACCCAATGGATCGGCGAGGACGAATTGGCCGCCAATCCGGGCCTGGTGAAATCCAAGAACGTGCGCCCGCCGGCGGGTTCGGGCCGTATCCGGCTGGTGTGCATCGGCGCCGAGGCGTCGGTCGACAGCCAGCCCTGCGGTGGCACGCATGTGTCGGAAACCCAGGAAGTGGGCGAAATCCATATCGGCAAGATCGAGAAGAAGGGACGCGAAAACCGCCGCTTCCGCATCCGGTTCGGCGCGTTGCCGACCTGACTGTTGATCCAATAGTCAGGCCGGACTGCCGGTCCACAACGTTCCACGACCGTCCGGCCGGAACCGTCGCGGGCCGCGCGAGTTGTTCTTCCCGGCGGCTTCGCGAATAAGCGACCGTCCAACTGGCTCGCGGCTTTTCGCGCGTTGGCAAAAATGCGACAGGAATGCAGTGTTGTGTTTCGCCGCCGATGGCGGTTCGGGAGCGGGTGATCGCGATGACAGACAAGGACGCCTTCTTCGTCACGACCGATTGGCTGGCCGAGCATCTAAATGATCCGGGCCTGTCGGTGGTCGACGCTTCCTGGTACCTGCCCGCGCAGGGCCGCGACGCGCGCGCCGAATATGAGGCAGGCCACATTCCCCGGGCTGTGTTTTTCGATCATGACCTGGTTGTCGATCCCGATTCGAACCTGCCGCACGCACTGCCGTCGCCGCGGACCTTTGCCACCTTCGCCGCCTCGATGGGGATTTCGGCCAGCGACACGATCGTGGTCTATGACGGACCGGGTCTGTTTTCCTCGGCCCGCGCCTGGTGGATGTTCCGCGTCATGGGCGCCAAGACGGTCCGCATTCTGGAAGGCGGGATCGACCGCTGGAAAGCGGAGGGACGGTTCGTGACCGCGAAGCCGACCAAGGTCGCCTCCTGCCTGTTCGAGACCGATTTCGACGAAGGCCGGGTGGCCACGCTGGACGAGATGCGCCGGATCGTGGAGCAGGGCACGAGCCAGATCGCGGATGCGCGATCGCCGGGGCGTTTTGCCGGCAGCGAGCCGGAGCCGCGCCAGGGCGTGCGTTCGGGTCACATGCCAGGCGCGCGCAACGTGCCGATCGCGTCCGTGGCCGAAAACGGGGCGCTGTTGCCGCCGGCCGCCTTGCGGCAGGCCTTCGAGGCGGCCGGCATCGACCTGTCGCAGCCGGTGGTCACCTCCTGCGGATCGGGCGTGACGGCCGCCGTGCTGGTGCTGGCGCTGGAGAGCCTCGGCCATGCCGACGCCCGGCTTTACGACGGCTCCTGGACGGAGTGGGGCGGTCGCGACGACACGCCGGTCGAGACCGGCGCACCGTGACCATGGCTGGGACGACGAACACGCTTGTGGCGCGCGTCACCCATCTGGAAATGACCGCGCCTCCTGGCAAGCCGGTGCCGATGCCGCTCGGGGCGCGGCTGGCCATGATGCGAGTCGGTTCCATCCCGCTGCATTTCTACCGCTATCTCTACGAGCAGGTCGGCCGGCCGCATCACTGGTCGCTGCGCCGAAACTGTTCGGATGCCGCGCTCGCACAGGCCGTTCACGGAGCGACAACCGAGATCGAGGTGCTTTATGTCGACGGCGCCCCGGCCGGGTTTTTCGAGCTCGACCTGTCGCGTCTCGCCGGCGAGGTCGAAATCCTCTATTTCGGGCTGATGCCGGATTTTCAGGGCAGGGGGCTGGCCCGCTTCTTCCTGTCGGGCGCGATCGATGCCGCCTGGGCGCACGATCCCGACAAGGTCACCATCCACACCAACACGCTCGACAGTCCGCGCGCGCTGCAACTTTATCAGAAGATGGGTTTTGTTCCGGTCTCCTGGTCGCAGGAGACGGTCGAGCCGTGGACGTGAAGGGCTTTTGTGCGGCGTGAAACGGGTGGCGGGACATTTCCGGCAGCTCTATGGATGGCCTCCGCTCCAAGGAGGTCGTCAATGCGCATTCGTTTCGTTGCCTTACCTACCGATGCGGTCCGCGCCTTGCAGGCAGGGGGCACCGACGCTTACGGAAACGTCCCCGAACGGCATATTTCCGACGGTTCCAAAGTGCCGTGCCGCCATTGTCTTAGAAATGTCGACGAGGGCGAACCCTATCTGATCCTTGCGTACCGACCGTTTGCGGACCTGCAGCCCTATGCCGAGACGGGCCCGATCTTTCTGCATGCCGAACACTGCCAGCGGGCGACGGAAAGCGACGTCATGCCGGTGATGTTCCAGGCGACGCCCGCCTATATCCTGCGCGGTTACGGATTCGATGATCGCATCGTCTACGGGTCGGGTTCGGTCGTGCCGACACATGACATATGCACACGGGCGCATGCGTTGTTGCAGCGTCGCGAGATCGCCTATCTGCACATGCGCTCGGCCAGCAACACATGTTATCAGTTGCGCGTCGAACGCGGCTGAGCCGCAGGCTTGTCGCCGACCGATCAAAAAGAAGACCCGCGGGATCGAAACCCGCGGGCCAGTGGGGAGGATTTTTTGAGTCGGCTCAGGCGGCGAGCACGGTTTTGGGTTCGGCCATTTCGTAGCCGAGGGCCTCGGCCACCGCGCGATTGGTGATCTTGCCGCGGTGCACGTTGAGGCCGTTTCTGAGATGGGTGTCGTCGGCCAGCGCGCGCAACCCCTTGTCGGCAAGCTGAAGACCGTGGTGCAAGGTGGCGTTGTTGAGCGCATGGGCGGAGGTGACGGGAACCGCGCCCGGCATGTTGGCCACGCAGTAATGGATGATGCCGTCGACCTCGTAGGTCGGCTCGGCATGGGTGGTCGCATGCGAGGTCTCGAAGCAGCCGCCCTGATCGATCGCGACATCGACCAGGACCGCGCCCTTCTTCATGCCCGACAGCATCTCGCGGGTGACCAGCTTCGGCGCCGCGGCGCCCGGGATCAGCACCGCGCCGACGACGATGTCGGCCGAAAAACACTCCTCCTCGAGCGCCTCGACGGTCGAATAGCGGGTGTGGATGCGGCCGTTGAAAATGTCGTCGAGCTGGCGCAGGCGCGGGATCGAGCGGTCGATGATGGTGACGTCGGCGCCGAGGCCGACCGCCATCTTGGCCGCCTGCAGGCCGACGACGCCGCCGCCGATAATGGCGACCTTGCCCGGCAGCACGCCGGGCACGCCGCCCAGAAGCACGCCGCGGCCGCCATTGGCCTTCTGCAGCGCGGTGGCCCCGGCCTGGATCGCCAGCCGCCCTGCGACTTCCGACATTGGCGCCAGCAAAGGCAGCCCGCCGCGGTCGTCGGTCACGGTCTCGTAGGCAATCGCCGTCACGCCCGACTTCACCAGACCCTCGGTCTGGTCCGGATCGGGGGCGAGATGCAGATAGGTGTAGAGGATCTGGCCTTCGCGCAGCTGAACCCATTCGCCGGGCTGCGGCTCCTTGACCTTCACCACCATGTCGGCCTTGGCGAAAATCTCTTCCGCGGTCTTGGCGATGCGCGCGCCGGCCGCCTTGTAGGCGTTGTCGTCGGCGCCGATGCCCGCGCCCGCCCCGCTTTGAACCAGCACGTCATGGCCGTGGGCGATGTATTCGCGTACCGAACCCGGGGTCAGGCCGACGCGATATTCATGGTTCTTGATCTCCGTCGGGCAGCCCACAAGCATAACAGCTCTCCTCCACCGGTTGCGGGTTGTATTCGGGATGGATGTTGATTAGAGCACATTGCGCTGCGCATGTGTTTGCGAAGTCGACGAGGGTGCTCGGAAATTTTCGCCGATCTTTGCGTATTTTAGAGAAAAACTCGAAGATAATCCCGATTATGAGCCTGGACCGGATCGATTACGCCATTCTCGACACGCTGCAGCGGGATGGGCGGATTTCCAATGCCGCGCTTGCCGAAAAGGTGGGACTGTCGCAGTCTGCCTGCTCGCGCCGTCTCGACAATCTCGAAAAAACGGGCGTCATTCACGGCTACCACGCCAAGCTGTCCAATGCCGCGCTCGGCTACAGGATGACGGCGATCGTGCATATTTCGCTGTCGGGCCAGTTCGAAAAGTCGCTGGCCGAGTTCGAGGCGGCGATCAAACGTTGCCCTAACGTGCTGTCGTGTCATTTGATGTCGGGCGAATACGACTACGTCATCAGGATCGCGGCGCGCGATCTCGAAGATTACGAACGCGTGCACAAGGAATGGCTGACGGCGATGCCGCATGTCATCAAGATCAACTCCTCCTTCGCCCTGCGCGAGGTGATCGACCGCACCGGTGTCGGCGTCGGGCCCGATCTTGCCTGAGACGGTGTCGGTCTCGCGGCGACGGGGCGGCAAGACGCATTTGGGGGCCTATGCCCGCTGCCGGGTGCCGAGACCGCGGCAAGCCGACACGCGACCGGATGCTCGGGCCGACGGCGCCGAACGCCAAAGCGCTACGCGATGGCAATCCTTGCCGGTTTGTTTCATAAGACGTCGCTAAGGTTTGTAAGGAGTCAAGCATGAACGAGCTTGCCGGAAAAGTGGTGGTCGTCACCGGCGCCGGGCGCGGATTGGGGGCTGCCTTCGCCCTGACGCTTGCGGATGCCGGCTGCGAGCTGGTTCTTTGCGGGCGACGGGTCGCCGATCTCGATGCCGTCGCCGGACTGGTGATCGAACGCGGCGGCGCGGCGCCGCAGACCGTGGCACTGGACCTTGCCGACGCGGCCTCGGTGCGACGGGCTGTCTCCCGGATCGGCGCGCTGAAGCAGCGGGTCGACATCCTGATCAACAACGGCGCCATGTGGCTTGAAGCCAGCGCAGAGCCTTATGACGAGGCCGACGTTCTGGCGGTGGTCAATGCCGCGGTCACGGGAACGTTCCTGCTCGTTCAGGGCCTGCGCACGGCGATGGACAATTCCGACGCGCCGGACGTGGTGACCATTGGCTCGATCAGCGGGCTGCCCAATGCCGCACTGCAGTCGGTCTCGGTTCCCTTCTATGCCGCCAAGCGCGGACAGGTGGCCCTGGCGGACGGGTTCAGGCAGGCGTTTTCGGGAACGAAATTCCGCTCGATCCTGGTGAACCCGCCCTATCTCGACGACGCGCAGCCGGGGCAGGACGACTGGGAGGAGGCCGGCATCAGGCGCAAGGGACGCCAGGCCACCAGCCGCGACGTGGTCGAGGCGGCGATCTTCGCCCTGACGCGGCCCCGTCACGTCTCGCTCGCCATCGAAATCGGCGCCGACGAGGGCGGGCTGTTTGAGACGGCTTGAACAGGGTTGGCCGTCGGTCCCGCGTCAGTCTCGCGGCGGCGGGGCGGCCGGTTCGCCGCTCTCGACCCGGACCGGCGTCTTCATGACGATCTCGCGGTGCGGGTAGGGGATCTGGACGCCGTTTTCCCTAAAAGCGTCCCACAGAGCCAGGAGCACGCGGCCACGGACATTGGTCAGGCCCTGCTGGGGATCGCGAATCCAGAAGCGCAGCACGAAATCCAGGGATGAGTCGCCGAAGCCGGTCAGCCAGCATACCGGCCGACGCTCGGCGTCGACGCGCCCGACATTCGCCGCCGCCTCGATCGCCAGCGCGCTGACGGTGTGCGGGTCGGCCTCGTAGGAGACGCCGAAGGCGACGTCGAGACGCACCAGCTCGTCGCTGAACGACCAGTTGATCACCCGCTGGGTGATGAAATCCTCGTTCGGGATCAGATATTCGCGCCCGTCACGGGTGACGACCGACACGAAGCGGGCGCGCAATTCGCGGATCCAGCCGAACGTGTCGCCGAGCGAGATGGTGTCGCCCGGCTTGATCGACTTGTCGAGCAGGATGATGATGCCGGAGATGAAATTCGAAACCACCTTTTGCAGGCCGAAGCCCAGGCCCACGCCGACGGCGCCGGAAAACACCGTCAGCGCGGTCAGGTCGACGCCGACGGCCGACAGCGCCACGACGCCGGCCAGCAGCACCAGTCCGATCTTGGCGATCTTGCCGATCAGAACCCGGATCGACGGCGTCAGTTCCTGCGAGCCCTGGACACGGCGTTCGACGAAATTGCCGATCGCGCTGGCCAGCCACAGCGCGGCGCTGAGCAGGATGGCGGCCTTGAGCACCATCAACGCGGATATGCGCAGCTCGCCGACCGGCAGGGCCAGCCGGTCGAGCAGCGCCGCGGCGGTGGTGTCGAGCCGCAGGATGACCAGGGCGGCGTAGAGCCAAAGCAGCCAGGCGACCGTGCGTGCAACGACGCGGTTGCGGATCACCCGCGAGGCCACGGACACCAGAAGCCACACCAGCGCCAGCGAGAACGCCGTCGCGACCAGCCAACTCCGGCTCGGCCAGGTGAGTTCCCTGAGCGCCGTCAGCGCTACGAACAGGAGCACGACGAAGACGATCCAGTCGCTGCGCCGGATCGTTGCCACGGCGATCCGCAACAGGCCGGGCTGGCCCTTGATGTGCCGCGCCAGGCCCTCAAGCCGGGTCTCCAGCACCGTGCCGATCGGTTTCGCCAGCACGAACAGCAGCACGACGAGTCCGATCTGGTAGAAGAACCACGCGTCGGAGGCATAGCGGACCGCGGTTTCCACAAAAAGCGCGAGGCGGTCCGCCAGAAATTGCACGTAATCGTTCATCGCGTCTGGACTGTCCTCCGGCCAAAGCGGCGGCGCGCGCCGCCCGACGGCGAAGCCGAATGCGCATGGTAGAACCTTTCGCGGCGAGTTTGAACCGCTGCCGGGCACGCCGCGTATGACAGATGCATAACCAACCGTTAAAATCCGAGCGGATCGGTAAGGCTTTTCGTACCTCGGCACACCTATGGTCGACCTGCCGCACGGGAATCAGGTCGGGACAGATATGGGTGAGCGCGCCGGGATGGCCTTCCTGCGTGAATGGCCGGGCAAGGGTTTTGCAGCAAGGATCATGCGTGGCCGGTCGATGACGGCCGAGCAGCGTCTTTTGGTGCGCATCGACCAGGTGGAGGCGATCAACCGGTTGCGGCCGGTGGCGATCCTGGCCCATTTGCTGGGCGCCTTGATCGCGCTCGACGCGCTTGTCGCGCGTCCCGGCGGCGCGGCGATCGCCGCGGCCTGGTTCGCTGTCATGCTGGCGGCGCTGATTTTCGATATTCTCAGCGGACCGCCCCTGGCCGGGCACCGGCCGGCGCGTGACGAGGTCGCCGCCCAATATTGGCGCAACATCGCCACTTGTTTCCTGTTCGGCGCGGTGTGGGGCAGTCTGCCGCTGATCTTCTACGCCAGCGCGGACGAGAGCGTGCGGCACGTCCTGACGGTGTTGATGACGGCCTATCTGGCCTCTTCTGCCTTCATCCTCGCCGCCCTGCCGCTGGCGGTCTTCGCCTTTTCGCTGCCGATCGCGATCATGATGGTCGTGACCTTCATGCGGGCCGGCGTCGCCGATCACGCTTTCGAACTCCAGTTGATCGGCGTTTACGCGCTCGCCTTCCCGATCGCGCTGCGTCAGCATGCCGGCGCGTTCGCGGAACGGGTGGTGGCCATGGCGCAGGTGCGCGAGCAGACCCAGCTCATCGCGCTGCTTCTGCATGATTTCGAAGCCAATTCAAGCGACTGGCACTGGCAGTGCGATTCCCAGTTGAGGCTGGTTCGCGTTTCCGACTCTCTTGTCAGGCAGTCCGGCCTGTCGCCGGCCGCACTCGATCGGCTGCGGCTCGACCGCGTCCTGACGACGGGCGCCTCGCCGGAGGAGAGGGCCGGCGACAGGCGCGAAGAGGTCTTGCGGCACCTCCTGCGCGGCGAGGCGTTCCGGGACTGTTCGGTGCTTTTGATGATCGACGGGCACGAGCGCTGGTGGTCGATCACGGGCACGCCGACCTATGACCGCGACGGGGTGTTCGCGGGGTTCCGCGGCATCGGGCGCGATATCGGGGCGCAGAAGACCAAGGAGAGGGAGCTCGAATATCTCGCCCATCATGACAGCCTGACAGGGGTCGGCAACCGGGCCCGCTTCAACCAGGAATTGTTGCGCGCGCGCGGACTTGCCGAAGCGGCCTCGCGCCGTTTCGCGCTGGTGCTGTTCGACCTCGACGATTTCAAGGCGATCAACGATACCGCCGGCCATTCCGTCGGCGACACCGTACTTCAGACCACCACGCGGCGGATCGCGGGCTTTCTGCCGCGCGATTCCGTCCTGGCGCGGATCGGCGGCGACGAATTCGCCGCCATCGTCGCGATCAAGGACGACATGGATACGGTGCGCCTACGCGAGATCGTCGAAAAGGTCGTGCATGAGGTCGCGCAGCCGGTCGAAACCCCGGCCGGCACCTTCAAGGTCGGCGTCAGTGCAGGGGTCGCCGTCCTGCCCGACGACGGCCGCGATCCCGAACAGCTGATGCAGCTTGCCGACATTGCGCTCTACGACGCAAAGTCGCGCGGCAAGGAGCAGGTGCGCCTGGCCAGCAGCGAGGCGGGCGCGGCCTTCGCGCGCAGAAAACAGCTCGAACTCGATCTTTGGAAGGCGGTTTCGCGCGGCGAGATCTTTATCGAGTTCCAACCGGTGGTTTCGGCGCGCAGCGGCCGGCCGATCCTGTTCGAGGCGCTGGCGCGCTGGCGCCATCCCGTCTACGGGCTGGTCGAACCCGGCGATTTCGTCGCGCTCGCCGAGCAGACCGGCAGCATCGACGAGATCGGCGCCTGGGTGCTCGCCGAGGCCTGCGGTCGTGCTACCGCCTGGCCGCAGGCCGTGCGCGTGGCCGTCAATATTTCCCCGCGCCAGCTCGAAAATGGCGATCTGCCGCAACGCGTGCGCGGCGTGCTGGAGGCGACCGGGCTGGCGCCGGAGCGGCTGGAGATCGAAGTCACCGAAAGCGCCTATCGCGGCGGTGTCGACCTGGTGGCGCGGGTGGTCGCGCAACTGCACGCGCTCGGCGTTACGGTCGCCATGGACGATTTCGGGACCGGCTATTCCTCGCTGTCGTCGCTGCGCGAGGTGCCCTTCGACAAGATCAAGATCGACCAGTCCCTGGTCGGCCAGGGCGCCGCCGACAAGCGCACCGTCAGCGTGTTGCGGTCGATCGTCACCATCGGCCGCACGCTCGGCATGCAGGTCACGGCCGAGGGGGTGGAAACGGCCGAGCACGAGGCGTTTTTGCGTGGCATCGGCGTCGACAGTCTGCAGGGCTTCTATTTCGGCCGTCCGATGCCGGGCGACGCGGTTGCCGCGTTCCTGGCCGCGCAGGCGGGGCCGAACGATGCGCCGGCTTCCTCGCGCACCAGCGCCGCTTGAGCCTGGCGCGGGCCTTCCGGCTCATGCCCGATGAGCCTGGCGATCGCGGCGATGGTCCCGTTTCGGCCTTGCCTCGCGCGCTTTTCGGACCGACACTCGATTTCCCGGTGATGGCGACAGGGTTCGCGCCCGCGACCGTTTCAGGCGCAGTCATGCGGCCGTCATCGAAATCTGGTGGATGAAGCGCGCAACGCCGCGACCCGACACGGGGTCTCGCCGGCGCGTCCGTCCAGAATTTCAGGGAGATGAAAATGTCCGAAATGCTTCATCCGATATCCCGCCGCTCCTTCCTGTCCGGCGTGGCGGCGCTGGGCGGTGTCGTCATGCTTCACCCCTTCGCCGCACGGGCGAACGCCAATCAGGCCCATCTGCGGCTGATGGAAACGACCGACCTGCACGTGCATGTATTTCCCTACGACTATTATGCCGACCGGCCGAACGACACGATGGGACTGGCGCGCACCGCCGCGATCATCGACCGGATCCGCGCCGAGGCCGGCAATTCGATGCTGATCGACAATGGCGATTTCCTGCAGGGCAACCCGATGGGCGACTATATCGCATATGAGCGCGGGATGAAGGATGGCGACATGCATCCGATCATCTCCGCCATGAACACGCTCGGCTATGAATGCTCCACGCTTGGCAATCACGAGTTCAATTACGGGCTCGACTTCATGTTCAAGGTTCTGGCGGGCGCGAACTTCCCGTTCGTGTGCGCCAATCTGACCAAGGGGTCGCTGGCGGCCAGCGCGCGCGACGACGACTTGTTCATCAAGCCCTACGTGATCCTCGACAAGACGATCACCGACGGCGCCGGCCAGGACCATCCGATCCGGGTCGGGCTGATCGGCTTCGTGCCGCCGCAGATCATGAACTGGGATGCTCGCCACCTGACCGACAAGGCGATGACGCGCGATATCGTCAAGGCGGCCGAGGCCTGGGTGCCGCAGATGCGCGAAGAGGGGGCCGATATCGTGATTGCCCTGTCGCATTCCGGCGTCGGTCCGGCCCAGTACGAAGAAAACCTCGAAAACGCCTCGCTGCACCTGGCCGGCGTCGACGGTATCGATGCGATCGTCACCGGGCACAGCCACCTCGACTTCCCCGGCCCGAAATTCGAGGGCATGGAGGGTGTCGACAATGCAAAGGGCACGATCGGCGGCAAGCCGGCGGTGATGGGCGGATTCTGGGGCTCGCATCTCGGCCTGATCGACCTGATGCTGGAGCGCGACGGCAACAGCTGGCGGGTGAGCGCCTCGACCAGCGAGGCGCGGCCGATCTTCGAGCGCGTCGACCGCAAGGCCAAGCCGTTGGTCGAAAGCAAGGCCGAGGTCGAAGACGCGGCGCGCGCCATGCACGAGGCGACGCTGAAATATGTGCGCACCGCGGTCGGCAAGACCTCGGCGCCGCTGCATTCCTATTTCGCGCTGGTGGCCGACGATCCCTCGGTACAGATCGTATCCCAGGCACAAACCTGGTACATCGCCGACATGCTGAGCGAGACCGAGCACAAGGACCTGCCGGTTCTGTCGGCAGCAGCGCCCTTCAAGGCCGGCGGTCGCGGCGGGCCGGATTATTACACCGACGTGCCGGCAGGCGACATCGCGATCAAGAACGTCGCCGACCTCTATCTTTATCCCAACACGGTCCAGGCGGTGCTGGTGACCGGCGCCCAGGTCAAGGACTGGCTGGAAATGTCGGCCGGCATCTTCAACCAGGTCGAGCCCGGCAAGGCCGATCAGACGCTGATTAACACGGCGTTCCCGTCCTACAATTTCGATGTCATCGACGGCGTGACCTACAAGATCGACCTGGCCCAGCCGCCGAAATACGATCCCAAGGGCAATCTCATCAATGCGGATGCCAACCGGATCGTGGATCTGGAATTCGAAGGCAAGCCGATCGATCCAGGGCAGAAATTCGTCGTCGCGACCAACAATTACCGCGCCGGCGGCGGCGGCAATTTTCCCGAGATCGGCCCGGACAAGGTGATTTTCCAGGCGCCCGACACCAATCGCGACGTGATCGTGCGCTTCATCGTCGAGCAGGGCACCATCAACCCGGCCGCCGACGCCAACTGGTCGTTTGCGCCGGTGGACGGCGCGACCGTGCTGTTTGAGACCGGTCCGAAGGCGAAGGATTTCATCGCCGACGTCAAGGGCGTGGCGATCGAGGCCGCCGGCGAGGGCGCCGAGGGGTTCGCCCAGTACCGCATCATGCTTTAGGCGACGACGGTTCTGGGGTGAATCAAGATCGTGCTCCAAGGCTTTGACGGAGCACGATCTTTCCACTTTTTGTGCGCGGTTCCGGGGCAGGATACGCTGTCGGATCCGGATTGCGCCTTCGGTTGTCGCGGATCAGAGCGGGTCCTGCGGATTGGCCGGGCTCGACGGGAAGTTGCTGCCGATATCCTTGCCCAGATCGCCGCTGCCGCATTTCTTGCGACTGTATTCCATCCGCGCGTCGGTCCACATGTCCTGCAGAAACTTGAACAGGATCCTGAGCGACTTCATCATCACGCCGCGAATGTCCTGGTTGGGATGGCCGGACCAGGATCGCATCTGCGCGACCACGGCGTCGGCGGAGCCGATGATCAGCTTGCCGACCTCGATCAGGCCGTCGCAGTCATATTCGCTGAAACGATTGCTCGCCATGAAACCCTCCTTTCAGGGGACGGTCTCAGTGTGCGGGCGGCAGAACGAGCCGACAGCGAAGCAATTAACACAAGCGGAAAACAGCCGGCGTGCGCGTCGCCGCCCGGTCTCCGCGGCGCATCAGGCCTTGTAGACGACCTGCCTGACGTCGATGAATTCGGCCCGGAAGCCGGCCTCGCAATAATGCAGGTAGAATTCCCACAATTTCTTGAAACGTTCGTCGAAGCCGAGCGGCAGGATCTTTTCCCATGAAGCCCAGAAGCGCGCGCGCCATTCGGCCAGCGTGCGGGCATAATCCTGCGCAAAAACCCGCTCGCGCAGGAAGGAAAGTCCCTGTTCGGCGCCAAGGCTGCGCAGGATCTCCGGCGTCGGCAGCATGCCGCCTGGAAAAATGTAACGCTGGATGAAGTCCGGCCGGCTGCGATAGAGGCGGAAGGCGTCTTCGTTGATGGTGATAATCTGCAAGGCGGCGGTTCCGTCCGGCTTCAGGCACTGCTTGACCTTGCCGAAAAACACCGGCCAGTATTTTTCGCCGACCGCCTCGAACATCTCGATCGAGGCGATGTTGTCGTAGCGGCCCTGTTCGTCGCGGTAGTCCTGAAGCTTGATCTCGACCTTTTCGGCCAGGCCGGCCTTGTGGATGCGCTCGCGCGCGAAATCATATTGTTCGCGGCTGATCGTCAGGCCGGTCACCTTGCAGCCGATCTCGCGTGCGGCGAATTCGGCGAACCCGCCCCAGCCACAGCCGATTTCCAGCACGTGGCTCGACGGCCGCACGCCGCCATCGCGGGCGAGCGCGCGGTATTTGGCCGCCTGGGCGGATTCCAGATCGTTGGCGCCGGTCGAAAACAGCGCCGAGGAATAGGTCATGCTTGGATCGAGCCAACTCCGGTAGAAACTGTTGCCGAGATCGTAATGGGCCGAAATATTGCGCTTGGCGCCGGTACGGGTGTTTTCGTTGAGCCAGTGGCGCAGGCGCTGGAAAGCCATCAAAAGCCGGCTCGCACCGCCGGCGACCTCTTCCCCGGTCTCCTGGTTGACCACGAAAAGCTCCAGGAAAGTGGTCACGTCGGGACTGTCCCAGTCTCCGTCGATATAGGATTCGGCGACGCCGATCGTGCCGAGCGAAAAAGCGCGGCCGGGCAGCCTCCAGTTGTTGAGGATCAAATGCGCCTCGGGGCCGGCGGCATTGCCGCCGACGCCGAACCGTTGCCCGTCCGGCGAATCGATCGTCAGCCTTCCCCTGGGAAGCCGCATCGCGGCCGACAGCACCATGCGCGCGCGGCGCGGCAGGCCGCGCGTGCGCGCGGCGAAATTGCCTGCGTTCAACCAGATCGTTTCCGGTGCCTCAGCCCCGATCCCAGCCATCGCGTTCTCCCGTCCCCACCGGCAGCGCGCCGCCGCCGCGGCGACCTCACGCATCCGCCTCCCGTGCCTCGACGTCGCCAAAGCTGGCTGGCCGGGGCGGAGGCGGGCTCCTGAAGAATGGCGCCCCCTTCAGCCACAGGCGCAAGGCCTCGAAGTGGATGCCGGCGATGATCTTCCATGTCAGAAGCGGAAATCGCAAGAGGCACCGGCAAAGCTCGGCATTGGTGACCGGCGCGCCATCTCCCGAAAACGTCGCCGCAAGCACCGGCTTGCCGGCCTCGCTCTCGTGGATGCGGAGCTTGACTGCGCGCCCGGGCGGCAGAATGCGGAAATTGTAGCGCGCATCCATCGAGATGAAGGGCGAAACGTGGAACAGCTTGTCGCGGCTCTGGCGCAGGCCCGCCTCGGACAGTTCGCCAGGCGCGACCGGGGCGACATAGGCATGACGCTCGCCGAACGTGTTGCGCACGGCATAGATCGCCGCGATCAGGCGGTCGTCGCGATCATAGGCGAAATAGACCGCCAGCGGATTGAAGACGTAACCGAACACCCTTGGATAGGCGAGCAAAAGAACGCGTGCGGCGCGCACGCCAAGACCGGCCTGCGCCAGCAGGCGGTCGGCATGGGCGCGCAGGGTGAGGCCGTCCTCGGCATGGTCGTCCTCGCGCAGGGACAGCACGTTGGGCCGGTTGACCGACAGGAACGGCGACAGGCGGTCGACCTCGTCGAGACGGTCGACGTCGATCAGCAGCGAATAGACCGCGTAGGCGAAGCGGTGGCCGAACGGGGAGAGCCGCTGATGCATGACCTGGCCGCGATAAAGCCAGGCCGCATCGCGCGGCGGCGGGCCGTTTTCGGCAAGGGTCGTCACACGTCGGTCCCTGGTCATCACGTCACCTATTCCGCCGCAATCGCCGGTTCGGCAGCGCGGTCCAACGGGGCACGCCACGGTATGGAGGCGCCGAGCCGTTCGGCGACGTCGAGGCCCGAGCGCAGGCCGTCCTCGTGGAAGCCATGGCCCGTCCAGGCGCCGGCATACCAGCAATGGCCATGGCCCTGGATGTCGTCCAGCCGCGCCTGCGCCGACAAGGCCGCGGCGTCGAATTGCGGATGGTCGAAGGTCCATTGACCGAACACCATGTCGGCGCGCGGCTCGGTGACCGGATTGAGCGAGACGAATAGCGGGCAGGCCGGATCGATCCCCTGCAATTCGTTCATCCAGTAGGTCACGCAGACCTCGGATTCGGTATCCATGGCGCTGGTGCGCATATAATTCCACGCCGCCCAGGCGGCGTGGCGCTTGGGCATCAGCCGCGGGTCGCGGTGCAGAATCGCCCGGTTCGGCCGATAGGGGATCGCCGACAGCACGGTGCGTTCGAGCGGGCTCGGTTCGGCCAGGAGGGCGAGCGCCTGGTCGGTGTGGCAGGCAAGCACCACCTCGTCGAAGCGTTCGGGCGCTGCGCCATGCGCGAACACGGTGGCGCCGGCCTCGTCGCGCCGCACCGCCTCGACCGGCTGGGCCAGCCGCAGCCTGTCGCCCAGCGGCGCCAGGAGCCTGTCGAGATAGGTTTGCGCGCCGCCCGTCACCGTGCGCCAGGCCGGGCGTTCATTGTGGATCAACCGGTGGTTTTCGAAAAAGGACACGAAGGTGGCGGCCGGATAGTCGAGCATTTTTGCCCGTGGGGTCGACCAGATCGCGGCCGCCATCGGAATGAGGTAATTGTCGCGCAGGGCGGTGGAGAACCGCCGCTGGGCGAGATAGTCGCCGATCGTCACGCCACCCAACAGACCAGCCTCGCGGTCGGCCAGGCATTGGCGGTTGAAACGCAGGATCTCGCGCAGCATCCACAGGAAGGACGGCGAAAACACGTTGCGTTTCTGGGCGAAGATCGTCCGGTAGGTCTGGCCGCTCCATTCCAGCCGGCCATCGTCGAGCGACAGCGAAAACCCCATCCGGCTTTCCTGGGTTGCCACGCCCAGATGGGCGAACAGGGCGGTGAGTTCGGGATAGTTGAGCTCGTTATAGACGATGAAGCCGGTGTCGACGGCGATCTCGCGCCCCTGATAGTCGATCCTGGCCGTCGCGGTGTGGCCGCCCGGTCGCGGCGCGGCCTCGAACAGGGTGACGTCGTGGCGCGGATGCAGGGCCCAGGCGGCGGCGGCACCGGAAATGCCGGACCCCACGACCGCGATCTTCCTGCGGTCCGGATCGGCCTTGCGGCGAATGGGGACAACCGTCATCGTGTTCCTTTCATCGCGTCGTAAGCTGCCAGCGCGGCGGCGCGGGCCTTGCGGTGCTCGACGATAGTTACGGGATAGGTGGTGCCGAGTTTCACGCCGGCATGGGAAAGCACGTCGGCGGGCGCCTCCCAGGGCTTGTGGATATAGCGGTCGGGAAGCCGTGCCAGTTCGGGCACGAACTCGCGCACATAGACGCCGTCCGGATCGAATTTTTCGCCCTGCAGGACGGGGTTGAAGATGCGGAAATAGGGCGCCGCGTCGGCGCCGGAACCGGCCACCCATTGCCAGCTCGCCGGATTGCTGGCCGGGTCGGCGTCGACCAGCGTGTCCCAGAACCAGACTTCGCCCTCGCGCCAATGCTGCAACAAATGCTTGGTCAGGAAGGAGGCGGCGACCATGCGCACGCGGTTGTGCATCCAGCCGGTGCGCCACAATTGGCGCATGCCGGCATCGACGATCGGGTAGCCGGTGCGCCCCTGTTGCCAGGCCGCAACCAGGCCGGCATCCGGCCGCCAGGCAAAATCGTCGAAATCGCGGTTGACGTTTTTCGAGGCGAGGTCGCGATTGTGGAACAACAGATGATAGGAAAATTCGCGCCAGGCGACTTCCTTGCGGAATTTTTCCAGGTCGCGCGCGCCCGCTTCGATGTCGGGGCGGGCGAGCGCGTGCCAGATCTGGAACGGCGTGATCTCGCCATGGACCAGATGCGGCGAAAGCCGCGAAGTGACGGCTTCGGCGGGCCGGTCGCGACCTTCTGCATAGCGCTCGAGCCGTGCGTCGAGAAAATCCGCCAGGCGCTGCCGTGCGCCGGCTTCGCCCGGGGTCCACGTGTCGCGCAGGCCGCCGGCCCAGTCGGGTGCCGTCGGCAGCAGCGACCAGGCCGCGAGCGCATCGGAGGCGACCGCCTCGTGCAGCGGGCGAATCGCCTTCGGAGCGGCGACGGGCGCGCGCGGCTCGCCGCTCGAGACGAGCGCGCGCCAGAACGGCGAGTAGACCTTGTAGGGCCCGCCGGTCGTGGTCGTCAGCCGCGACGGCTCGTGCAGCAGCTGGCCGTCGAAGCTGGTCGCCTCGACGGCGCGGTCGCGCAGCGCCGTTTTCAGAGCCGAATCGGCGGAGATGCCGGCGGGGTCGTAGCGCCGGTTCCAAAACACCGCATTCGCCTTCGTGTCGTCGAGCAGCGACAGCACCGTGGCCAGGGTCGGCCCGCGCCGCAGGATCAGGCCTGCGCCGCGCTCGGAAAGTGAAGCGCATAACCGTTCGAGCGCGTGATGCAGCCACCAGCGGCGCGCGCCGCCGGGCGGACGGCCGCCATCCGCGCCATCGTCGAAAACGAAAACCGGCAGCACCGGCCGGCCGGTTTTTACCGCCGCGTTCAGCGCCGCATTGTCGGCAAGCCGCAGATCGTTGCGAAACAGCACCAGCACCGGCGGTTCGGGCGGGGCGTCGGGGCGGCTGGCAGGCAAGGCGGTCTCCGGATAAAAATCTTCTGCGCGATCAGGGCAGGCGAAGTCCGATACGCGCGCGGCGTCGATCTGGATTGCATTCAAGGCCGGGAAAGCGCGCCGATTTTTCCGGACCGCCGGGTGCAAGTGCCGTTGCCGCCGGCGTCGGGGCGAGAGCGTGTTTTGTCACGGCACGGGCGGGGCAGGAGATTGTCGGGCGCCAAAAACGAAAAAGGCCGGGTTTGCCCCGACCTTTCCCAGTATCTCGACACGCACCGCCAGTCCATCCGTGGTCGGCGCGCGGAGACGATCTCACTGTGACGAAAGCGCTAGCTGCCGTGTGTGTCGGCACGATGACAGGGCGCGGCAATGTGCCCGATCTGCGGCATGGCTGGCGGATTTTTGGAAAAATGGCTCCCCGGGCCGGATTCGAACCAGCGACCAACCGGTTAACAGCCGGTTGCTCTACCGCTGAGCTACCGGGGAACACGGGCTCGCGAAGTGGGCTGCCTATAGCAAAACCGTTTCGGCTTTGCCAAGCGCGATTTTGGCGATTTCGGCCGAAACGCGTCTCGGGCGGGAAAAATCCGGTGGCTTCGGCACCGCGACGTCTCGCATTTGCCGCCGCAAGCGATCATATGAGGCGATCGCGATCCAGTGCCGGCGGGGTGCCGGCGCTATCGCGCAGGAGCGAGCGATGCGCGACCCCGGCACAGACGAGACGACGCCCACACCGACCTTCCGATTTTACGGGCGCACCGTGCCGATGCCGCGCTCGCGCCTGGTGCGTATCCTCGTCGGCGGGCTTTTGGTGTTTCTGGGCCTGTTTTTCGGGTTCCTGCCGATTCTGGGCTACTGGATGGCGCCGCTCGGGCTGCTCGTCCTTTCTTACGACATCGCGGTGATTCGCCGGCTGCGCCGTCGCCTGGCGGTGTGGTGGGAGCGTCGGCGCAAATCGTCCAGGACGCGGGCGAAGTGAACCGGCGTGCCGGGTTGCGGAAAATCGATTCAGGCGCTTGTCGGTCTGGTGACCCTCTGTTAACAGATCGCTTCGTAAAGCCTGGGGGCGAGGCCTCGTGGCGGAGTGGTTACGCAGAGGACTGCAAATCCTTGCACCCCGGTTCGATTCCGGGCGAGGCCTCCAATTCCCGGCTTCCATCATGTCAGGGCGGCACGCGCCGCCCGTTTCGGTCGTGTGGCCGCTTTGCGGTGAAGATGGGCAGGCGGGATGAGCGCTGATTTCGAGCAGTTGCGGATCAAGATGGTCGACGGTCAGTTGCGCACGACCGACGTGACGAATCTGCCGATCCTGGAGGCATTTTTGTCGGTGCCGCGCGAAGCCTTCGTGCCGGCGCGCCTCAAGGAGCTCGCCTATATCGACGAGGATGTCGACATCACGCCGCCGGACGGCGAAGCGCGACGCTTTCTCATGGAGCCGTCGCCGCTCGCCAAACTGATCCAACTCGCCGACATCGAGACCGGCGACGTCGTCCTCGATGTCGGCACCGGCACCGGGTATGCGGCGGCGATCCTGTCGCAGCTCGCCGGTTCGGTGATCGCGCTGGAAAGCGATGCCGCGCTGGCCGCCCAGGCGAGCGAGCGTCTGTCCGAACTCGGCTGCGACAATGTCGCTGTCGTGGAAGGCGCGCTGGAGGCCGGTTATCCGTCCGAGGCGCCCTACGACGTCATTCTCGTCGCCGGCGCGGTCGACCGGGTGCCCGACACGCTCTTCGAGCAGATGAAGGATGGCGGCCGGCTTGTCACCGTCGAGGGCCATGGCAATGCCGGCGTGGCGCGGCTCTATCTCAAGCAGGGCGACCATGTGTCGGGACGCTGGGCCTTCAACGCCGCGGTCAAGCCGTTGCCCGGTTTCCAGGCCGAACCCGCGTTCGAGTTCTAGGGCCGGGCGCGCGCAGCGCCCGTCGACGCCGCGGGGGCGGCCGAACAGTTGCATGGCGGTCGCGGAGCCGGCATGGTGCAACGTCGCGTTTTTGGGGTGGGCTTTTGATGCCCGCGGGCGGGGATGAGCAGCGCTCGAAACGGCGCTAGAGAGCAGTCGAAAGCACCCGCGGTCGCGTTGGGTCGTGTTGAGAGGTTAGTTGTGGCGTCGTTGAACGGTAAGTTTCTCGCAGCGTTTCTGCTTTCCGTGGTGATGGTTGCGCCGGCTGGCGCGGAAACCATCACGGGAGCGCTGTCCAAGGCCTATCAGAACAATTCGAGCCTGAATTCGGCCCGCGCCGGGGTGCGGGTGACGGATGAGGGCGTGCCGCTCGCCAAGTCGGGCTACCGCCCCACCATCGCGGCGGTCGGCTCGGTCAATTATGCCAGCCAGGCCGGCACGCGGATCACCACCGGCTCGTTCGGCGTCGAGATCAGGCAGACGCTGTTCGACGGTTTCCAGACCAAGAACAACGTGCGGGCCGCCGAGGCGCGGGTGCGCGCGGCCAACGAGGCGCTGCGCAATACGGAGCAGAACACGCTGTTCAACGCGGCCTCCGCCTATATGGACGTCATCCGCGACCGGCAGATCGCGGCGCTGCGCGAGCGCAATCTGGCTTTTCTGAAGGAGCAGGTGCGTGCCGCGCGCTCGCGCTTCGAGGTCGGCGAGGGCACCCGCACCGACGTCGCCCAGGCCGAAGCCGGGCGTTCGGGCGCCGTTGCCCAGCTTTCGGCGGCGCGCGCGGCGGTGTTGTCGAGTTCGGCAGTCTATCGCCAGGTGATCGGCGACGATCCGGGCAAGCTGCGCCCGGCCGGCCCGCTGACCAAATTGCTGCCGGCCAAGCTCGGCCAGGCGATCTCGATCGCTGCGGCCGAGCACCCGGCGATCAAGTCGACGCAAAATCTGGTCGACGCCTCTTCCTACGCGGTGAAGTCGGCCGAGGGCGCGTTGCTGCCCGGCGTGACGGCGAGCGCGGGCGTGTCGCGCGGTTTCCGTCATAATTCTCCCGACCTGACCGGTACCAGCGGCACCTTCAATTCCGGCAATATCGGCGCCACGCTGACCATTCCGATCTATCAGGGCGGGGCGGCCTCGACCAATGTGCGCCGCTCCAAGGAAGAGCTCGGCCAGGCCCGCATCGAGGTCGATGTCGCCCATGACGGCGTGCGGGCGGCGGTCACGTCGGCCTGGACGCAATATATGGCGAGCGCGGAGGTGGTTGCCGCCAGCCGCGAAGCGGTCTCGGCCGCCCAGCTGGCGCTCGACGGGGTGATCGAGGAGCGCAATGTCGGCCAGCGCACGACGCTCGACGTGCTCGACGCGCAGGACGACGTCATCACCGCCCAGATCAATCTGGTGACGGCCGAGCGCGATCTGGTAGTGGCCAGCTACGCCATCCTGTCGTCGATCGGCCGGCTTTCGATGCGCAATCTGGGGCTCAAGGTCGCCGAATACCGGCCCGAGGAGCATTACGAGGCGGTGAAGGACAAGTGGTACGGTCTTCGTACCCCCGACGGTCGCTGAGCTGGCGGGCCAATCCCGCAATCTTGTGCGAAACCCCAAACCGGTCGCCTACGGGGATTCTCTCATAAAGTCCGCTCGTTTAGGCTGGACCTGATTCGGGGAGCCTTCCCCGTCAGTCAGGGAGTAACGGCCAATGGGCAGCGAAGCGGCGGAATCCATCGTGCCACAGACGCAAAATCCGCAAAAGGAACCGTCGATGGAGGAGATTCTGGCCTCCATCCGGCGCATTATCGAAGACAGCGACCAGGCGGGCCCGGCGGATGCGAAGGCCGACGCGTCGGCCGCATCTCTGGTCGAGCCGGTCACCACCGACGACGACGCGCCGGACGAGGCCGCTCCGATCGGGCAGGACGAGGCGCGTACGGTCGAGCCGGCCCGGGCGATCGGGCAACCCGAAGGCGACGAAGCTGCCGCATCCGAACTCGAGGCCGGGCCTTCGACCGGGGACGAGCAGGGCATGAAGGCCTGGTCCACGGCGCCGGAGATCGCGGCCGAAGACGACGCCGCCACGGCGCAGGACGTCGCCGACTGGTCCGTGGCCATGGAAACCGAAATCGACCCGGGCCCGCCGCCGTCGCCACCGCGCGAGGACAACGCCCCGCAGCATCTCTCGGCGGTCGCCTCCGGGCGCGCAGCCTCCATCCTGTCGGAGCAGACCAGCCGTCAGGTCGCCGCCGCGTTCGGGGAGCTTTCGGACGCGTTCGCCGAAAACCGGCGCCAGCGTTTCGACGAGATGGCCGCCGAGATGATGCGGCCGATGCTGCAGGAATGGCTGGACAACAACCTGCCCACGCTGGTGGAAAGACTGGTGCGCGAGGAGATCGAGCGCGTCGCGCGGGGCGGCTGACGCGTCTGTGCCTTCCCCGTCGCCAGGCCTTGTGGCCAAGAACGGCAAGGCGTCCGCTCGGCGGGCGGTTTGATCAGGCGCGGCGGCCGGAGGTCCCGGCTGCGGCCGGTCCGCCATTGAAGGCTTGGGCTGGCGGCCGCGCCGGTGCAGTTGACTCGGTTTGATCTGTCGGCTTTACACCGGGCTCTGACAGAGCCCTGCTGGCGCGGACATTCCAATGCTTGAAAAAAACTATGACGCGGCGAGCGTCGAACCCCTGATCGGCAAACGCTGGGAGGACGGCCACGCTTTCCGCGCCGGCGCGGGCGCCGCGCGCGGTGCGGAGCCCTATACGATCGTCATTCCGCCGCCCAACGTCACCGGTTCGCTGCATATGGGCCACGCGCTCAACAACACGCTGCAGGACATTCTGGTCCGCTTCGAGCGCATGCGCGGCAAGGACGTGCTGTGGCAGCCTGGCATGGACCATGCCGGCATCGCCACGCAGATGGTGGTCGAGCGCCAGTTGATGGAAAAAAAGATCCATCGCCGCGACCTGTCGCGCGAGGAGTTCGTCGAGCGGGTCTGGCAGTGGAAAGCCGAATCGGGCGGTACGATCGTCAACCAGCTCAAGCGGCTGGGCGCCTCCTGCGACTGGTCGCGCGAGCGTTTCACCATGGACGAGGGCCTGTCGAAGGCCGTCATCGAGGTGTTCGTCGCACTCTACAAGCAGGGGCTGATCTACAAGGACAAGCGGCTGGTCAACTGGGACCCGAAGCTGTTGACGGCGATCTCCGACCTGGAGGTCGAGCAGGTCGATCTGGACGGTCATTTGTGGCATTTCCGCTATCCGATCGCCGGTGCGAGCTTCGATCCGGCCGATCCGTCGAGCTTCATCACGGTTGCCACGACCCGGCCCGAAACGATGCTCGGCGACACCGCGGTCGCCGTCCATCCCGAGGACGAGCGCTATAGCGGCCTGATCGGCATGGAGATCGAGCTGCCGATCGTCGGCCGCAGAATCCCGATCGTCGCCGACGACTATTCCGATCCGGAAAAGGGCTCGGGCGCGGTCAAGATCACGCCAGCGCACGATTTCAACGATTTCGAGGTCGGTAAGCGGCACAAGCTGCGCGCCGTCAACATCCTGACCGTCGATGCCAAGGTCACGATCGCCGACAACGAGGATTTTCTCGACGGCCTGGAGCCCTCGAAGGCACAGCGCGCGGCATGGGACGAACTCGACGGGCTCGACCGGTTCGAGGCACGCAAGACAATCGTCGCCATGATGGAAGAGGGCGGCTTCCTGGAAAAGACCGAGCCGCACCGGCACATGGTGCCGCATGGCGATCGCGGCGGCGTGCCGATCGAGCCGTTCCTGACCGACCAGTGGTATGTCGACGCCGAGACCCTGGCGCGGCCGGCGATCGAGAGCGTGCGCGAGGGGCGCACGAACTTCGTACCCAAAAACTGGGAGAAGACCTATTTCGAATGGATGGAGAACATCCAGCCTTGGTGCATTTCGCGCCAGCTCTGGTGGGGACACCAGATTCCGGCCTGGTACGGGCCGGACGGTCACGTTTTTGTCGAAAAGACCGAAAAGCAGGCGCTCGACGCCGCGGTCGAATATTATCTTGCCGTCGATACGCCATGGAAGGCGTGGGTGGAGGAGAAACTGGAGAATTTCGCGCCCGGCGAGATTCTGACCCGCGACGAAGACGTGCTCGATACCTGGTTTTCCTCGGCGCTGTGGCCGTTCTCCACGCTCGGCTGGCCCGACGAGACGCCGGAACTGCAGCGCTACTATCCAACCTCGGTGCTGGTCACCGGGTTCGACATCATCTTCTTCTGGGTCGCGCGGATGATGATGATGGGCCTCCATTTCATGGAGGAGGAGCCGTTTCACACCGTCTACGTGCACGCGCTGGTGCGCGACAAGAACGGCGCCAAGATGTCGAAGTCTAAAGGCAACGTCATCGACCCGCTGGAGCTGATCGACGAGTACGGCGCCGATGCGCTGCGTTTCACGCTGACGATCATGGCCGCGCAGGGCCGCGACGTGAAGCTCGATCCGGCGCGCGTGGCCGGCTACCGCAATTTCGGCACCAAGCTGTGGAACGCGACCCGCTTCGCCCAGATGAACGGGGTGGCCGCCGATCCGGACTTCGATCCGCAGGCGGTCACCCTGACCATTAATCGCTGGATCCTGACGGAGCTGACCCGCGCGGAGCGGGCGATCACCACCGCGATCGGCTCCTACCGCTTCAACGAGGCGGCGGGGGCGGCCTACGGGTTTGTGTGGAACCTGTTTTGCGACTGGTATCTGGAACTTCTCAAACCCGTCTTCGCCGGTTCCGACGAGGCCGCGGCGGCCGAAAGCCGCGCCTGCGCGGCCTATGCGCTCGAGCAGATCTACAAATTGCTGCATCCGATGATGCCGTTCATGACCGAGGAGCTTTGGGCGCGCACGGCCCCTGAGGAGGCGCCGCGCGAGGACATGCTGGCGGTGACGGACTGGCCGGAACTCGCCTTCGAGGACGAGACGGCGGCGGCCGAAATCAACTGGTTGGTGGAACTCGTTTCCGGCATTCGCTCGGTGCGCTCGGAAATGAATGTGCCGCCATCGGCGACCGCGCCGCTGGTCATGGTCGAGGCGGCACCGTTGACCCGGGAAAGGCTGGACCGCCATGGCGAGGCGATCCGGCGCTTGGCGCGAGTGTCCGACATTGCCGAGAAGAACGAGGCGCCGAAGGGCTCCGCCCAGATCGTGGTCGGCGAGGCGACGGCCTGCCTGCCGCTCGGCGACCTGATCGATCTGAAGGCGGAGGCCGCCCGGCTCGAAAAGGAGATCGCCAAGCTCGACGGCGAGATTTCGCGGATTCAAAAGAAGCTGGCAAACGAAAAATTCGTCGCGCGCGCGCCGGAGGAGATCGTCGCCAGCGAACGGGAAAAGATGGCCGAGTTCCAGGCCTCGCGCGACCGGCTCAAGATCGCGCATGCCCGCGTCGCAGAGGCCGGCTAGGACTGCGCAGCCGGCGCGGGGCCAACGCGGCTCGGCACCGGCTGCGTCGATCAAACTTTGCCGGCGTGCTTGAAAAAACAGCTGGTTGAGCGCACATAAGGGCAGTCACACGGGCCGGGCCCCTCTGGCAGGCAAGGCGTTGCCTGTGATGTCGGACCGACGACAAACGCGCTCACGCGGCGCAACGCGCAGCCTTTCCGATGCTTCACCACGAGTGGCTCTGGCCCGGATTTCTGGCCTTCGTCGCGTTGATTCTGTTCTTCGATCTTTTTGTCCTGCACCGCCGCGATCATGTGATCTCGGCGCGCGAGGCCGGGTTTACCGTTGCCGGCTACGTGTCGCTGGCGATGATCTTCGCCGCCGGCCTGTTCTATTTCGCCGGCGCCCAGCGCGGGTCGGAGTTCCTGACCGGATACCTGGTCGAACAGGCCTTGTCGCTCGACAATATCTTTGTGATCGCATTGATTTTTTCCTATTTCCGGGTGCCGCCAGAGGCGCAATACCGGGTTCTGTTCTACGGCATTGTCGGGGCCATCGTGATGCGGCTGTCGCTGATCGTTCCGGGCGTGAAGCTGGTCGATCAGTTCTTCGTCGTCGGCATGGCGCTGGGGGCGCTGCTGGTCTTTTCCGGCTACAAGATGATGATGTGCGGTGACGACATGATCGACCCGGGCGAAAGCCGGGTGGTGAAACTGCTCAAGCGGACCGGGCGCGTGACCGACGAATATCAGGGCGCGCGGTTTTTCGTGCGGCGCGGCGGCCTCATGTTCATGACGCCGCTTTTCGTGGTGCTGGCCACCGTCGAGGTGACCGACCTGGTCTTCGCCGTCGATTCGATCCCGGCCGTGCTGGCCGTGTCCAACGATCCCTTCATCGTTTTTTCCTCAAACGTGTTCGCCATCATGGGATTGCGGGCGCTGTTCTTCGTGCTGGCCGGGATGATGCGCGAATTCCATCACCTCAAGACCGGATTGTCGCTGGTGCTGATCTTCATCGGCGCAAAAATGCTGGTGGCGCATTTTTATGAAATCCCGGCCACGGCGGCGCTGATCGTGACAGCCATGCTGATCGTCGGATCGGTGGTGGCCTCGGTGCTCACGCGCGAGAACAAGGGCGGCGAAGCGCGCGGCTGAGCGGCGCGGAACCGGGCCGAAGCGCGGAGTGTTTGACCTCCACCCTTCGGCGGTCCGCTTTGTGGCGTTTCGGCAACACTCTCTCAACAAGCTTTGATGTATACCGGCGTTGGCGGACGGCTTGCCCCGATCCCGCCATAAACGGATCGCAACTCCTATGGTGTCGAAACGCCCGCCCTAACCAGAGGCGGCAAGCGCCGCCAAGAGGTGGCGAGGACGCAGATGGACGCCAAGAAGACCGTCGAGGACAGTTTTTGCTTTGCCGCCGGGCGCGGTCCGGTGTCGGCCGCGGCGCGGACCGGGTCGCTTGCAAGAAACAAAAGAACCTTTTTGTCATGCTGATTACCAATCGGGCCGTTCCGGTCCTTGTCAGTGCGTTTGTGGTGGTATGCGGAAGCGTCGGAGGCGCCCTCGCGCTCGATCCGAACACGATGCGGGAAAAGGACACCAGCCCCTGGGCCGTGTTCCGGCTGGGCTTTTCCGCCTACAAGCAGGGCCACAAGGAAGAGGCGATCGAGGCCTATCGCTACGCGGCCGAAAAGGGCCAACTCGGGGCGCGCTGGAAGTTGGCGCGCATGTATGCCGAGGGCGATGGGGTCGCGCGCAACGATTACGAGGCCTTCAAGGCATTCAGCGAAATCGTGCGCCAGGACGTGGCGCCGGGCAGTCCGGAGGAAAGCTACATTTCGGATGCGCTGGTGGCGGTCGGCGGGTATCTGCGCCGTGGCATACCCGGCACGCCGATCAAGCCGAACCCGGCCGCCGCGCAGGAATATTATATGCGCGCGGCCGCCAATTACCGCAATCCCAACGCCCAGTACGAGATCGGCAAGATGTTTCTAGCCGGGGAAGGCGTACGCTCCAGCGTCCGCCAGGCCGGGCGCTGGCTGCAGCTTGCGGCCGAGAAGGGACATGCCGGCGCGCAGGCCACGCTCGGCAATCTGCTTTTTCAAAGCGGTAAGGTCGTGAAGGGGCTGGCGATGATGACGGCCGCGCTCGAGCGCGCGGCTCCGGGCGACCAGAGCTGGATTCGCGGCATGCAGGAAGAGGCGTTCTCGCTGGCCGGCGAATCCGATCGGCGCACCGCGATCGCGCTTTCCCAGGACATCATCCGCAAGGGGCTCGGCCGGTAGGCGCCCGCTTCACCGTCAAACGACGCTCCGGCACGGGGGTGCGGCGGCCTTCAGCGCCGGGTGCTTTCACTCGCCCTCGGACGATTGCGATGCCGTATCCCGCAAGGCAGGCGGCGGGCCGGCCTTTTCGGATGTAAGCAGGGTGGTCGGACAGCCGTCCTGGACCTTTTGCCACGACGTGTTGTTCAACACCTTGCCGCAGCGGGCCAGCCAGGATCCGCTCGGCAGCCGGATGCAGACCACCGACCCTTCTGCGTAGCGGGTGCCGTTGGCAAGACACGTGCATTCCGGCTCGGCGAATGCCGGCCCCGCGGCCAGCAGCGCCGCGGTGGCGAGCCAGGTGCGCAGCAGCTTCATGACGGCGCAGGCTAGCATGAAAGGCGGGTTTCACAAATTCGCGGCCGGTGGCCGGACCATAACCGGAGAATAGCGCCGAAAGCTGCCGACCGGCTTGGGGCGACCTTCGGCGGGGCAGGGCGTGCGCCGTCACCCGGCCTGGATGTGCGGAAACGGGATCGTCACACCCAGGGCTGTGCCGGAGGCGCCGGTGCTCAGCAGTTCGAATTTGTAGCCGTAGCGCTCGGCCAGTTCGACCACGATCGCCAGACCGTGGCCTTTGCCGTCGCTGACGGCGAAGGCGCTGTCCAGCCGCGTTCCGCGCTGGCAGGCTTTCTGGAACCTTTCGGCCGTCAGTCCGGGGCCGGTGTCGTGCAGTTCGATGCGGCATGCATTCTGCAGTCGCCGCACACCCAGAAGCAGCTTGCCTGAGGGGGTGTATTTGATCGCGTTGGACACCAGGTTGGAGACGATCCGCATCACGGCCAGGGGGGCAATGGGGCTGACGAGGCTCGTTTCGACGAAGCGGAAGCGAAGCCCCTTGGTTTCGGCGTCGGGCACGAACATCTCGTGGACGCTGCGCAGGATTTCGCCGAGATCGATCTCGTCGCCGGTTTCGTCGGGGCGTCGGCCAGCCGGTCCCTTGAGGTGATTGGCGACGAGCGCTTCGAGATAGTCGAAACTGTCGTAGATGTCGGCGTAATTCCGCCGCGGTCCGGCCTGGTCGTCGCTCATCACACCCTGCACGGCCAGGCGGAGCGCGTGCAGCGGCTGACGGATGTCGTGAACCGTGTTTTCGATGTGCTCCTTGTGTCTGGCCGTGGTTTCCAGCGCCAACTCGTAGCGCGCCTCCAGATTGCGCAAACGCGTGTTCATGTCGAGATTGCGCCGGGCCTGCTCCAGGCTCGCCCGCAGGGCTTTTTGGCGTTCTTCGCGCAGTTGATGATAGCGATCGACGATCGCCAGGCCCATCATGACGGCATCGAAGATCATCACCATGCGCATACTGTCGTGCTGAAACTCCTGCGAGATATCGATCCCGAACCAGTGGCGCGTCATCATCAGTGTGGCCGAAGCCGTCGCCCCCAGCCAGGCAAAGACATAAAAGCGCACCTGCTTGAAGCGCTTGCGGGCGGCCAGGAGCGCGGCAACGGTGAACAGCGTGACGGCGAACAGCACGACGAGGATCATGTATTTCTTGATCAGCCGCGGCTCGGCGAAGAGGCCTGCCACAATCATCGTGGCCGTGACGATGATGACGGCCAGCAAGGCCTTGTCGACGACGCGGTGGTATTTGGCCGTGTTGAGAAATATCCGGGCGTAGATCGCGCCGAAAATGGCATATGAGCCACCCGCCACGACCGAGGCGTAGCTGTTGAAGGCCGGCAAACTCGGCCACAAATACTGGAAGGCGACACCGTCGACATGCATGATGTAGACCAAGGTGGCGGTGGAATAAGCGATATAGGCGGGGAAGATCGGGTGGCGCAGCACGATGCCGGCCAAAAGTGCCGCTACGATCAGGATCACCATCATGCCGTAATAGATGAACTGCTTGGCGGTCTGGCGCGTCGAGACCTCGGTGAAGCTCTCGGCGGTTTCGATGGCGAGCGGCAGATAGGTCGCCCCTTCGGTCCAGAAACGGACATAGACGGTCGCCGCCTCGCCTTGTTTCAGGGAGAGCGGGATCACCACTTCGGGGTGTGCGACGGGACGGGTGGAAAAGGCCGAATCGCGATCCTGAGCCAGCGGGTGGGTCGTCCGGCCGCTGTCATCGACGATATAGACGTGGAAAATCTGCTTGAAATTCTCCTTGAAGTGCAGGCGCCAGTCGGCGTTTCCGGCGTCGACGTTTTCCACCCTCAGGCGCAGCCATATCATGGCGTCGGAATAGCCCATGTCGGGCACCCGCGTGGTTATCGGTGAAAACAGGTCGCGTTTTTCGCCCTTGACCTCGGCGATCGTCAGCGAATGATCCGCGTCGAGCAGAAGATCGATATAGTTGCCGACCGTATCGGGGGCGACGGGCCCGTCGACCACCAGCGTGCGGTCCTGTGCTTGGGCGACAGGCAATTGGCACAGCATGGCGAAACATGCCAAAAACAGCAGGCTGAACCTTTTACAAACGGGCTCAGAAGGGTTTGGGGGAGGTGCGGCATTCCTATCAGCGTCATCATTGCCGATGATCATGCGCTGACGGTCGGCGGTACACGCTCCGCGATCGGCGCGTTGTCCGAATTCGAGGTTGTCGGTACGGCCGGCAACGGCATCGAGGCGATTTCGCAGATCAAACGCCTGTCGCCCGACTGCGCCGTGCTCGATCTCGTCATGCCGGGCGCTTCCGGGCTGGAAGTGTTGCTCGAGGCGCGGCGCTGGAGCCCGAAGACGAAAATCGCCGTCGTGACCGGTAGCCCGTCCGCCAAAACCCTGCGGCGGCTGATCGGAGCCGGTGCGGATGGGCTTTTCCTGAAATCCGGCAGTGTGGAGGAACTGTGCCAGGGCTTGCGCGACATCGTTGCCGGCCGCACCGTCGTGGGGACCGGCGTCAGGCGCTATATCGAGGAAGGCGCGGCCAATGACAGTCTTACGCACCGCGAGACGGAGGTGCTGCAATGCATCGCGCGCGGACTGTCCAACAATGGTATCGCCGAACATCTGGGCATAAGCGCCAAGACGGTGGACAACCATCGCACGAACCTGATGCGCAAACTCGAGGTGCATTCGACCGCCACCTTGTTGGTTCGCGCCATGCGCGATGGACTCATCGAACCGTAGCCTGCAACATGAAGCTGATCGCATCAAATCAGGGGCAAAGTCTTTTTGCCGACAGGCTGCCGCGGGCGCCGATCGGCCTGACGCGCAAATCCTAGAGTTTCCAGGCCGTTTCGCTCTTCGAGCGGCGTCCGCTCACCGTCGCTTCCCTTTCCGAACCGTCGGCAAAAGACTGTCGGGCCCGCCGGGATGTGTTTTCCGGCGGGCTCGGGCACGATGGCGGGTCAGTCGTTCATCGTCACCCTGCCGAACGGTCCGTTCCACACAAAACTCTTGCGCGATGTGACCCTGACCGTATAGCGGCCGGCCCCATACGTGTTGCCGCTGCGATAACGGTAGGTCTGCGAAAAGTTCCGGCCGGTCTTGGAATCGACGCGGATGATTTCGCCGCTGCGCGACACGAACGCCCTGATCTTCTTGCCGCTGCTGTCGCGGCCATTATAGAAGGAATTCGCCTGCAGCAGGATTGTCGGGCCCGAGGGTTGGGGCTGAGGTTGCGGCTGGGGTTGCGGTTGGGGCTGTGGCTGTGGCGCGGGGCCGATGCCATTGCCGGGCGGGGTCACGGTGCAGCCCGCCAACGCGATGCCACCCAACATGGCCAGGAAAGCTCGGCGTCCCAAACGTTCAATCGTCATGGTTTAGCTCCTCATTAAACAGGAGCCGACCATGACGTTGCGGCATCCTGCCCGCCATAGGGCGAATCCCCTAATTGAGCAGTCTCCAATGAACGGCGACGGGCACTATGGGTTGTACGCGGCGGCCCGGACGCGGTTTTCGGGCAGGGGAGCGGGCGACGACGGAGGCCGACCGCGAGCCGGGCGGGAAGAGCGGTCGGTCTGGTCGTTTGCGGGCGAGCGACAATTTCCGGCAGGCCTGTCGAGGGCCGCGACGCGGGCTCGTCAGGAGGCGCGTTGGCCGCGGGTAAGGCGCTCCAGCCACGCCATCCTCTCGCGGAGCGACACGACCGAACGCTCGGATTGCGGCCGATCCCGCCCCGCCGCGCCGCTCCGGGTGGCGACGGGGATTTCGCCCCACGGCGTCCAGCGCGCGGGCTGAGACTGGGTCTTCATCCGGGTGATGTCGTTCACGGTCCTTGCCTCTTTGCGTCCTGGTTAACCATATGGGAACCAATCGGTTCGTTTTTGCGGCGCCCGGATGACGGATTGCGGACGTTCACCGCATCGTGAGACCGCGTGCGGTCGCCCGGGCGCCGGAATGCTCGATTTTGAGCCTTTCCGAACAATTTCGCTTAAAGATTTGTCGCTACAGTCGTCGGCCGTGAACGAACGACTGGCAGGCCATGATCGATCTATCGCCAACCGGTAAGGGCAGGGTCTATGTGCTGACCGTACTCGGCACGCTGATGTGCATGCTGCTTGCCTTCGTCCTCGACGGCTATTCGCTCGAACGCGGGCATTGGGCGCTGGGCGAGCGCTGGGTCAACAATCTGATCATTCCGGCCTTGGTGGCGCCGCCGTTCTTCTTCTTTCTGCTGAGCAAGCTGCGCGAACTGTCGCTGGCGCATCACGAACTGCTCACCGTCGCGTCGACGGATTCGCTCACCGATTGTCTCAATCGCAGGGCGTTTTCATCTCTCGTCGACGGCTATCTCAGCCGGTTCGACGAAGTCCGCGAGCCGGGCAACGGAGCGCTGCTCATTCTCGACGTCGACCGCTTCAAGACCGTGAACGACCGGTTCGGCCACGAAAGCGGCGACGATGCGCTCAGGCTGATCGCCCAGGTGATCCGCTCCAGCGTGCGCGATCTCGATCTCGTGGCCCGTATCGGCGGCGAGGAGTTCGGTGTCTTCTTGCCCGGCCTCGACCTGCACCAGTCGATGGCGATAGCCGAGCGCATTCGAACCGCCGTGCAGGCGGCGGAGTTCAGGCCGGCCGGCGAACGGCATGAATTGTCGTTGAGCATTGGCGGGGTGACCTTCATGCCGCCGGCGACGTTTTCGCAGCTTTATCGAAGCGCCGACCGGAGGCTTTACGCGGCCAAGCATGCCGGCCGCAACCGCGTGGAAATCGGCGCGCTCGGCGCCCTGGCCGAACAGGACGTGCGGCTCGTCTGAGCGCAGGCGGCGCGTGGCCGGCCCGCCATGCGGCGGGCCGGTCGAAATGCTGCCGGGTCAGCAGCCGGCCGGGCGATCGTTCCAGACATTGACCACCGAAGCGACCGAGTAGACCACCTTGGCCAGGAAGTAAGCGACCTGAAGGGCGGCCGCGCCCGGCACCAGCAACGAGGCCACGCGCAGTCCGATGACGGCCACGTCCCACCAGCTCAGCTGGGCCAGCATCAGCTTGCCCACGGTGGTGATCCAGCCGAACTCGTAGAGCAGCCGCATCATCTGCAGAAAACTGTTGGGCGTGACGCCGGCATTGAAGATGGCGCTTACCTGTGGCCAGAAGCCGACCGTGTTGATGCGCTCGCCGAGCCAGTTGGTGACTGGGCCGGCGCGGATGATCGGGCCGAACACGGTGTAGACGCCGATCAGCACCGTCACGATCAGCCGGACCTTCCATACCGTGCAGTCGTCGAGCTCGTCGCGCGCGGCGCGGAAGATTTCCTCGTGACCGTGCTCATTGACGAGCACGAGCACGTGATCGTCGCCGTCGATTTCGTGCAGGACCTGGAAGGCCGGTTCGGGATTGGCTATCGCATCGTCGACCGCCGTCTGGAAGTCGCGTCGCAGCCGTTCGTGCTCGCCGTGCGGCAGGTTGTTCGGCAATTGCCTGACGAAGTGCTCGACCCAGGCGCGGGTGTTGTCGGCATTCGGCATCTCGGCCGGACGGTAGGGTTCCGTTGGTTCGGGCATGCCGACCATGCGGGCATTGGAAAAGCGTTTCTGCGGGCGCGGCGGCGACAGCCGGTGCAGCACGTCCTGATGGGTGGCGCCGTCGGCTACGGGAATGGTGCGCAGCACCACGAGATCAGCGCCGCGCACCAACGCCATCGGATTGCCGTCCACGAGATCCTGCGCCAGCGGCGGGGTGGAGAAATTGTAGTTGGCCAGACAGGACGTTTCCGTGGTCGGGTCGTGATACATCCATTGTTGGATGTCGGCCTGTGCCAGGGCGGTGTTCCACACGCTCAGGAACTGCATGTAGCCGTTCATGTTCATGAGCTGATTGGCGGTCGCGCTGTCGTCGGCCGCGCCGAGGATGATGTCGCCCTGAGCCAGCGCGGTGATGGCGCCCGCGGTGCCGTTGCCGGCCGCAACGCCGTTGACATAGAGGGTCTGCGTGCCGTTGCCGCTATCGTAGGCATAGGTATAGCCGATCGAGTACCATAAATTCGGCTGCAGCTTGGTCGAACCGGAGGTGACGCTGGCGCCCGACGTGCTGCCACGACGGCCCACCACCGTGCCGTCAGTGTCGACATAAAGCACGATCCCGCTTTCCTGATTCAGGTCGCCATTGCACAAGATGGCCTGCTGGGTGCCGAGATCCTGCAGCCGGATCCAGGCCAAAATGGTGTAGTCGTCGGTGCCGTCGCCGCCGGGGTTGACGTCGGTGTCCTGGAGCGGCTGGCAATAGGCGGTGCCGGCATAAAGCAGGCACGGCGCGGTCGCTTCGGAGCGTGCGCCGTTCATCAACGTCAGCGAACGGTTGTTGGGCGAGACGTCCCTGGCGGGATAGTCGTAAAAGGCGTAGGCCGCCTGCAGGCCGGTGCCGCTGGTCAGGTAGGTCCACTCATTGGCATAGATCTCGTCCTGCTGGCGGGCGACCGACCACAGCCGCACATAGTGGCAATAGGCCTGGAGGTCGCGACCGATCACGGCCGGGTTCTGGTTCGCCGGCGGCGGGGTGAAGGAGAACGAGGACTGCACGCGCAACAGGCCGTTGACGTAGAGCGACAAGGTCTGGCCGTCAAAGGTGACGGCGACGTGGAAATCGGTCTCTGTGTCGAGGATGTCGTCGGTCTCCAGCGGCATCGGTTGGCCGACGAAGCTGGCGGAAACCTTTTGTCCGCGGGTCTTGAAGGCGAACTGGCCGGGCTTTTCGAACAAAGTCGAATCGGGACACAGCCCGTTGAACTTGAACCAGCCCTCGATGGTGAAGGCTGAGCGGTTGGTGAAGTCGATGCCGATGTCGGTGCCGAGATTGACATAGGCTTCCGCGTTGAGGGAAAGCGTGACGGATTGTTCCGCGGGGGGCGTATAGGTCATGGCTGCTGCCTCCTGGGGCGCGGGTCCCCGTGTAAAGCGCCTGCGCCGACCGCAGGGATCCCGCGCGCATAACCGGTTGAT
This sequence comes from Nitratireductor sp. StC3, assembly GCF_003015025.1. Classification (NCBI taxonomy): domain Bacteria; kingdom Pseudomonadati; phylum Pseudomonadota; class Alphaproteobacteria; order Hyphomicrobiales; family Phyllobacteriaceae; genus Nitratireductor; species Nitratireductor sp. StC3. The sequence goes on from NZ_PYBP01000005.1 coordinate 458,783, forward strand.
GCGAAAGACGGGCGCTTAGCGCGCGCCCGTCGGTTCATCGGCGCGCCGTGGCCGGCGCGCGGCAGTCACGAATCGACGACGATGTTGTAGGTGCCCAGCCGCACCATCGTGCCGCTGACCCTTTCATGCAGCTCTTCCGGCAGTCCCATCTCGGCGGGGGTCTTGGCGTGGCGGATCAGGATCTCCTGGTCGCGGGAGCCGACGATGCGGTTATAGGTGATGTCGATGGTCGCGTCGGGCGGCCAGGACTGACCGCTGGGCAGGCGCACCGTCGTCACCAGGCCGGACGAGAAATGCGCCGGCAGGCTGTTTTCGGTATAAAGATACCAGGGATTTTGCTGGGTGACGGTACCGGAGGAGTTGATCGGCGGGGTGGGGCCGGTCTCGGAACAGACCAGGCTGACCGTCGTGCCCTGCGGCAGATTGCGCGCCTCGACGGTGAACGCGTAAAGCTCCCCGGTGTCGTCCAGGTTCTGGAAAGCGGTGGTGACTTGGTAGCTCGGCGGCGAGGCGTTCGACAGCACCGAAACGTTGCGCCAGGCGATGCCGGGATTGTCGACGACCCAGCCGACGAAACCGCCGGTCGAGTTGAAATCGTCGGGAATTGGATTGGGATTGGCGGCGGTCACCACCTGGGAGACCAGGCAGTAGTGATAGCCCGACGGCGGGGCGGGCACCGACCACTGAAAGGCCGATTCCCCGACCACGATCTGATTGGCCTGGCTGGCGCTGACATTGGAGTAGTTCTGGCCGGGCGTGGCCGTCGGGACCTTGTTGTTGCGCCATTCGCTCGGCTGCGACAAAAGGCTCGATTTCACCCAATAGAGATAAATTTGGCCGTTGGCGGCGCCGCCGGCGAGGTTTTTTCCGCGCGTGTAGATGTAGTTGATCTCGTTGGCGATCAGGTTCTTGCCGGGGTTCTGGTCATAATTGTTGACGAAGTATGTCTGCGGGTCGCTCACCGTCTCATTGCCCCATGGGATGATGTCCGGCGAGTGATAGGCGGTGCGGACGCCCGACGGGATCTGTCCGGTGTCGTCGAGCGCGTCGCGCATGAAAATGTCGTCATATTGCGTCATGAAAGCCTCCCGGTTCGCGCGTTTGTACGGTCTGTTCGCCGCCTTCGGCCGGGACACGACGTCTCGCGCCGTCGCTCGTTGCCGGGGCGACGGATGGTATGGACCGCAAGGCGGAGCCGGGCCATTCTCTCTCATAGGTTGCGCGTTCGAGAGCGTGCACGAAAAGCCGTCTCCCCGCAACCAAAAAACGAATCTTGGTGCGGGACTGCAATTTTTACGTGTTGCGGGGTCAAGGCGGCGGGCGAGGGCGGGCGTGGGCGCCGCCGCGCCGGCGGTCGTTGCGGCCGATGCTAGCTTTTGCCGAGGTGGCGTCGGGCGGCGTAAAGCGATATCGCCGCCGCGTTGGAGACATTGAGGGAGTGGATCGGCCCGGGCATGGTCAGCCGGGCAAGCCGGTTCACGGTTGCCCGCGTCTTTTGCCGCAGGCCCTTGCCCTCGGCGCCGAGCACCAGGGCGATGCGCGCGCCCTCGAGGCTGGCTTCCAGCTCGTCGGGGCCTTCGGAATCCAGACCGACGGTGAAAAAGCCGGCCTGGTGTAGCGCTTCCAGCCCTGAAGCGAGATTGCGCACCGCAATCAGGTCGATGTGCTCGAGCGCGCCGGAGGCGGATTTGGCCAGCACGCCGGATTCGGACGGGCTGTGGCGCGCGGTGGTGATCACCGCGCCGGCGCCGAAGGCGACCGCAGTGCGCAGGATCGCGCCGACATTGTGCGGATCGGTGACCTGATCGAGCGCCACGACCAGCGGCGTGTCGCCGAGCGCCGAGAGCGGCTTGGGAACGAGCGGTTCAGTGTCCAAAAGCACGCCCTGATGGACCGCGTCGCCGCCGGCGATCTTGTCGATCGCGCGCGGTTCGACCAGCTCGACGTCGAAGGGCAGGGCGTCGGGGTCGGCGATCTCCAGCCGGGCGAGCGCGTTGCGCGTTGCCAGTAATTTGTGGAGGGTCCGGCTGGGATTGTCGATCGCGGCGCGCACGGTATGCAGGCCATAGAGATAGACATGGCCTTCCGGCGCCGCCGTTGCGGGCATGTCGGCGCCGGGGCGGGCACGCGGCGGGGCGCCGCCGGCCTTGCGGTCGCGGTGGGCGCGGCGCAGCCGGGCGAAATGGGTGTCTTTGGCGGAGCCGGTTTTATCATCGTCGCTCATGCGGCCTCTATACCGTCCCCGCGGTCGCGCGGCTATGGCTGCATGCGGTCAAATCGCCCCGTTCGGGGCGCAAGTGCCGGTTCTTGTCGCAGGGGTCGGGTGTGGGGTGATTTTCGGGCGACGTTTCGGTTGACACCGCCAGGCCATCCCGCCATAAGGCGCTTCGCGGAATTCGGGGATGGCAACGACGTTCCCGGAGGCGCGGTAAAACCCGCGTTCCAGGCTCCGGCGCAGCGACGGAGGGGTGTCCGAGTGGTTAAAGGAGACGGACTGTAAATCCGTTGGCTATGCCTACGCTGGTTCGAATCCAGCCCCCTCCACCACCGCCCACCGGAAGCCTGACGACCGCGGGTATAGCTCAATGGTAGAGCAGCAGCCTTCCAAGCTGAATATGCGGGTTCGATTCCCGCTACCCGCTCCAAACCGCGACGATCGACCCTTCAGAAATTGCCGGTCTTGGAAAAGCCGCAATCGCGGCGCGGCAATCCGGGTCGCCCGCATTGGGCGGTTTTTCTTCGAGGTTGCCGAGAGATGACGAACGAGAATGATGCGCCGGCCGCGAGCGGGGCCGATTTGCGCAAATGTCGGGTGATCACCGCGTCGAGCCTGGCCGGTTTTTTGGCGGTCACCATCCTGATCTGCAGCCAGATGGCGACGGTCGAGGTCGTGACCGTGTATTCGCTGGCCTCCCTGCTGCATTTGCCTGCGACCGTGCTCACCGTGTTGTCGGTGCTGGTCGCGGTGCCGACGCTGTGGCTTTTCTTCCAGGTGGCCCGTTTGGCCTTCGAGGCCGAAACCGCGCCCGAAAACAATTGAGCAACGGCCCGGGCGCAAGGCGGCCCGGGCCCATTTCGCCCTTGTCTTTTGCGGCCTTTGTCGCTAATCGCCCCCAATCCGAACCGAATTCCAGTTCTGATCGCCAGGGAAAGAGACGATGGCAAAAGGTAAATTCGAGCGTAATAAGCCTCATGTGAACATTGGCACGATTGGTCACGTTGACCACGGCAAGACGTCGTTGACGGCGGCGATCACGAAGTTTTTCGGCGAGTTCAAGGCG
>NZ_PYBP01000006.1:0-260059 GCF_003015025.1 Nitratireductor sp. StC3
ACAGCGGGAAGTACGGCGATATCCGCGCCATCTGGCCCTCGCTCAGCAGAAACAAATCACCCATCACGGCCTCCTTCTCAAAGACCGTGAATCACATCTCAAAAGGAATTAATAGGTCCTGAGATTAGAGCCTCGGCTGTTTGTGTTACGCCGTGGGGCGCGGGTCGAGCAGCCGGCGGAGACGCGTAGCCCTTGTCGAGCGAAGCGTCGTAGCCGGTTGCGGTGAGGATCTCGGCGAAGGCCGCCGGGGTCTAGTATCCGAGCGAGGAGTGCGGTCTCGCCGTGTTGAAGTCCCGCCTTCATTCGGCGATGGCGCTTCGGGGGTGATCGAGGCCGAAGCTTGAAACGGTGCTCACGCCGGTATGGGTGTGGATGATCTTCGCCGAAGTGCCCACCACCGCTTCGCTGATAGGCGGTTCGATATTGGTGATGACACTGATCGCCCATTCGGTCTGGGCACTCGGCCCAGGCAAGGAAATTCCCGCAAGAGCGGCCGGTTAGAAAGACCGTCATGGGCAAAATCGCCGATGACGGTGAACATCCTGAACGCCCTTTGCGCCGGAACCTGGCCCGCTTCGACCGCCTTCGGAAAACCCTTGGCGCTTCACGGCTGCCACCGGCGCCTTGCGTCACCTCCGATCCCGGTCCAAACAACCGCTGGATACGTCCGTGGCAGCCGAGCGCCGACCGGCCGATGAGCGCGAGCGTCTCAGTCGGCGTCGGAATAGGCCGCGCCGGGCCAAACCGCGTCGGCCGCGCGCTGATACTGGACCGGCCGCTCGACATCGGCACCGAGGACCCGCGCCGCTGCCCAGCCCCAATGCGGATTGTCGAGAAAGGCGCGGCCGAGCGCGACCATGTCGGCGTCGCCGGCCACGACGATCCGCTCAGCCTGCTTCGGCGTCGTCACCAGGCCGACGGCACGCACGGCAAGGCCCGTTTCATCACGCACCCGCTTCGCCAGCGCGACCTGATAGCCGGGCCCGATCCGCGGCGCCGCGCTCGGCGTCACCCCGCCGCTGCTCACGCACACGAAATCGACGCCTTCCGCCTTCAGCCCGTGGGCGAAACGCACCGCCTCGTCGAGGTCGATACCGCCCTCAACCCAGTCCGAGCCGGTCATGCGCACCCCGAGCGGTCGGTCCCGCGGCCATGCCTTTCTGACCGCACGGACCACCTCGAGCGGGAAACGCATGCGGTTGTCGATGCTGCCGCCGTAGTCGTCGGTTCGCCGGTTGGCGCGCCCGGACAGAAACTGATGCAGCAGATAGCCGTGCGCGGCATGCAGCTCCAGAAGGTCGAAACCGAGCCGAGCCGCGCGCCCGGCGCTTGCCGCATGCGCTGCCTTCACGCGCTCCAGGTCGGCCCGCTCCATGGCGCGCGGCACGTGCCAGCCCTCTCCGAAGGCCTCCGCCGAGGGCGCGATCGTCGTCCACGGCTTTTCGTCCGCCCCGAGCGCCCGGCCTCCCTCCCACGGCCGTTGCGCGGAGGCCTTGCGCCCCGCGTGGCTGAGCTGGATGCCGAGCCGCGCCGCCCCATGGTCGCGGCAATACGACACGATGCGCGCCAGAGCGTCCTCGCTGGCCTCGTCGTAAAGCCCCAGATCGCCGTGGGTGATGCGTCCTTCAGGCTCGACAGCGGTCGCTTCGACGACCAACAAGCCGGCGCCGGAGGCGCTCAGCGTGCCCAGATGCGCCAGGTGCCAGTCGGTCGCCGCGCCGTCGACGGCGCTGTATTGGCACATCGGCGATACCGCGATCCGGTTGGCAAGGGTCAGACCTCGCAGGGTGATCGGCGAAAACAACGCGCTCAAGTGCCGCTCCTCGATAAGAGATGAAGACTGGATGAAAGGGGTTTAGCCGGTCGCGAGGCTCTGGAAATGCCGCGACGTCAGCATGGCGTACAGCAAGGCGGCGCGTGGGGCTATGGTGGACACGAGAATATGCTCGTCGACGGCATGGGCGCCAGCCCCGCCGCAGCCCAGGCCGTCCAGCACCGGCCGGCCGAGCGCGGCGGCGAAATTGCCGTCCGACACGCCGCCGCGCGCCGTCTCGCCGATCGGCAGGCCGAGATGGGCAGCAAGCGCGCGAGCGGCCGAATAAAGCCGTGCCACGGCCGGCGAGCGGACGAAGGGCGGCCGATTGAGGCCTCCGTTCACCTCCAGGCGGATATCGCGGTCGACCGCCCGCCGCGCCAACATCGCCGCGACGAGACGCTCGGCGGTCGCCATGTCGTCGACGCGCATGTCGACTTCGATGCCGGCCTTGTCCGGCACGACATTGGCGCGCGTGCCGCCATGCACGGTTCCGACATTGAACGTCGCCGCACTCTCGCTATCGTTCATCGCCTCGATGGCAAGAACCTGGCGCGCGATCTCGCGGATCGCGCTGCGCCCGTCGTCGCGGTTGCCGCCGGCATGCGCGGACACGCCGTGCGCGGCCAGGTCGAAACGCGCCCAGCCCTTGCGGGCGGTCACGACGGTTCCCGGCGCGCCGTACGAAGGTTCGGGGACCAGCACGAAGGCCGCGTCGCCCACCAGGCGCTCGATGGTGCCGCGCGAGACGGGGCTGCCGATCTCCTCGTCGCCGTTGAGAAAGACGCGCACCGGGCGCGGCGGCACGATCCCCTGCCGGGCGATGCGCCGCAACGTCTCCGTCGCCAGATAGGAGCCGGCCTTCATGTCGAAGATTCCGGGCCCGTAAAGCCGGTCGCCCTCGCGCCGGACCGGCCGTTCGGCCAGCGTCCCGGCGCTCCAGACCGTATCGACGTGCCCCATCAACAAGGCCGCGTCGCCGTCGCAGCCTTCGGGCCGGTAGTCGATCACCATCTGGCCGCCGCAGCCGTCGCGCGCCGGCAGACGCCGGATTTCGACCGGCAGGCCGTCGAACGCGCTCTCGACCCGGTCGAACATCCGGTCGATCAGGTCGGGCCGATCGGACGGCGTCTCCATCTCCACCCAGTCGACGATCCCCTCGGCCAGCTTTTCGCCGTCGAAGGCCTGTGCCCGCAGCAGCGCGGGCTCGAATTCTTCCGCCATGATCCCGTCTCCGTCCGGCCTGCGCCGCGCTGAAGCGGCATGTCCGCCTCAGCCGGCATTGTCCTCGAGCGGCTCTCCGAGATAGGCGGCGATCACCTTGGGATTGGCGACAACCTGCTGCGGCGTGCCCTCGGCGATCTTCTGGCCGGCATCGATCACCACGATGCGATCGCAGACGCTGGTGACCGCCTTCATGTCGTGTTCCACCAGCCATACCGTGGTGCCCAGATCGCGCACCTTGCGCAGGCAGCCGACCATTTCCTCGGTCTCGGCCGGATTGAGGCCGGCACACGGCTCGTCGGCCAGCAGCAGGGACGGCCTCGTGGCATAGGCACGCGCGACTTCCAGCTTGCGCAGCGAGCCCACGGTCAGCCCCTCCGCGGTGCGGTCCGCAAGCTCTTCCAGACCGGCGATGGCCAGCGCCTGGTCGACCACGTCCTCGGCCGCGCGCGCGCCGGGGCGTCCGAACATCGCGCCCACCCGTACGTTCTCGCGCACCGTCAGGGCCGGAAAGGGTTTCGATATCTGGAACGCCCGGGCGATGCCTGCCTGGTTGCGCCGATAGGTCGGCAGCGGGGAAAGATCCTCTCCCTTGAAACGGATTTCGCCGCCGGTCAGCGCGTAGTAGCCGGTGATCAGGTTGAACAGCGTCGACTTGCCGGCGCCGTTCGGGCCGATCAGCCCGAAGATCGCGCCGGCGGGAATGTCGAAATCGACGTCGCGGATGGCGGTCAGCCCGCGAAAGGACTTCGTCACGCCGCGGCCGGACAAAAGAATATCGCTCATGAGCCGGTCTCCGTCGCCGCCGCCCCGCCGCCCACGGCCGGGCGCCGCCACGAGCGCAGCGCCCCGATGATGCCGCCGGGCATGAGAAGGATGATCGCCACCACGATGGCTCCGGTGATCAACAGATGGATATCCAGGAACCGCGACAACAGCACCTGGGTGATGAAGAGCATGATCGCGGTTCCGATGACCGGTCCGGCCAGCGTGCCGATGCCGCCGATCAGGCAGAAGACGATCATGTTCAGCGAAAAATCGAGCCGGAACACCGTATAGGTGGTGAAATAGCCGACGCTGTAACCATAGACCGCGCCGAACGTTCCCACGAGCACGGCCGACAGCACGAAGGCCATGATCTTGTAGCGCTCCGTCGCCACGCCGAGCATCATCGCCGTATCCTCGTCCTCGCGGATCGACAGCAGCGCATAACCGAAGCGGGACTTGCGCACCGCGACCGCGATCAGGATGGAGGCGAGCAACAGCGCGCCGAACAGGTAGTAGAAAAAGTCCTCCGGCGCGGTGCCGGCCGGCAGCGGCGTTTGAAGAAAGACGCCGACCCCGCCCTGGAACCACGACAGATTGTTGACCAGCTCGCCGACGACCTGACTGACCCCGAGCATAGCGATGGCGAAATAGATGCCGCGCAGTCGCAGGATCGGATAGGCGATGATGGCGGCGAACAGGCCGCAGATCAGGCCGGACAGCAGGATCGGCAGGACCATCGACAAAGGCCCGTCGCCGAACGGCCCCAGCCTGGTGACGATATGCGCGGCGCTGAACGCCCCCATGCCGATGAAGACGGTGTGACCGAAGCTCCAATAGCCGGCAAAGCCGCCCAGAAGGTTCCATGCGACCGCCAGGCCGGCGGAAAAGAAAAACAGCTGGATGACGCGCGTGTAGAAGGGACCGATCCACAGCGGCAGCAAAACGGCCGCGAGGACGACGGCTATGGCCGCGAGGAGGACGAGGGCGCGGTTCATCGGCTTTCTCCGAACGCGTTGCCGAGCAGCCCGCTCGGCCGTACCAGCAGCATGAGCACCAGAACCAGGAACATCGCCGCCTGCGTCAGCGAGGGACCGACATATTGCGCGGTATAGGCGTTGATGAGGCCCAGAAGCAGGCCGCCCACCAGCGCCCCGGCGGGACTGCCGATACCGCCGAGCACGACGACGATGAAGGCGTTGAGCGTCCAGGCGACCTCGCTCGCCGCCGTGAACGGCTGCACGATGCCGATGATGGCGCCGGCCGCCCCGGCCATCGCCGCGCCGAGCCCGAATGTCAGCCCGTGCAGATTCTTGACGTTCAGCCCGCAGAGTTCCGCGGCCAGCGGCTGCTGGGCCGTGGCGCGGATCGCCCGGCCGAAATGCGTCCTGGCCAGGACCAGCGCCAGAACTGTCAGCAGCACAAGGCTCGCGCCCAGGGCCACGATGCGCACGACGTCGATGCGCAGCGGCCCGAGCGGAATGCTGAGGAAACTGTAGCTCGGCGTGATGGTGTGGACGTCCGGCCCGAACACGAGCTGGAGGCCGTTGCGCGCCATCATCGCCACCCCGAACGTCACCACCAGCGACGCGACCAGCGAGGCGCGCGAAACCGCCCACTGGATGATCGTGCGCTGATACACATACCCGACCGCAAACAGGGCCAGCCCGATCGGCACGATCCCGACCAGCGGATCGATGCCGAGCTCGGCAAACAGCACCAGCGCGCCATAGGCGCCGGCCACGACGAAGATGCCGTGCGTCAGGTTGACGATGCCGAGCACGCCGAAGACCAGCGAGAAACCGACGGCGGCGAGCGAATAGATGCCGCCCAGCACGAGGCCGTTCAGGGTCGTTTGCAGGAAGAGGGTCATGAGGCCGACAAGCTCCTAGCCGTTTTCCTTGGCGGCCCAGGCCGACGCCACTTCCGCGCCGGTCGCGAACCACACATCGGGAAAGCGGCGCACGAAGGCGATGAACTCGCGCAGCATGGCGAGCCGCGACGGCCTGCCGATGATCTGCGGATGCGTGACGACGTTGACCAGCCCGCCCCAGCGGTAGATTTCCGTGAATTCCTGTTTCCACACATTCAGGATGTGGTCGTTGGTGTGGATCGGGCGCGGCGACTGGATGGCGAACAGCGCGAAGGGCGCATCGTCCATGCTCCAGTGCCAGGGCAGTTCGACCGGACCGGGCGTGCCGTCTTCCAAAACATGCCGGTAGGGACTGACCTGGTCCATCAGCGAACTGTCGTATTCAAAGCCGTATTCGTGCAGCAGGCCGATCATGTTCTGCGAGGTTTCGCCGGCCGGCGAACGATATCCTTTCGGCTTGACGCCGACCGTTGTCTTCAGCGCCTCGAGGCCCTTTTCAAGCGCTTCGCGCTCCTTGTCGGGGAAATCCGGATCGATCCATTCGTGCAGATAGCCATGATGGCCGATCTCGTGGCCGGCGGCGGCGATCGCGTCCATGCGGTCGCGATATTTTTCGGCCGTCCAGCCAGGCACGAAGAAGGTGCCCTTCAGGCTCTCCTCGCGCATCAGCTCGAGTATTTTGGGCACGCCGGTCTTGGCTCCGTAAATGCCCTGGGAAAGCACGCCCGGGCGCCGAGCATTGTCGGGATTACGCGACAGCCACAGCGTCTCGGCGTCGAAGTCGAAGGTCAGCATCACGGCGCAGCGCGCACCGTTCGGCCATTCGATAGGGTTCATGTCGTCCACGGCAAGTTCTCCTCAGGCATCATCGCAACGGCGCTCATCGGTATCGAGCGGAAAGGCCTGGAACGGGGCCTCGCAGGGCGGGCCGTCGGTCGCGTAGAGAATGCGCTCGTCCAGGTCGAGAACAATGGCCGCCACCGTGATGACGCGCTTTTCGGGCCGCAGCAGCGGGTCGGCGTGGCGGCAGATCGCGGCCGGCGCGGAAAAATGATCGCGCATCACCTCTTCGAGCGCCGGGCGATCGATCCGGCCGAGATGGCGCCGCAGGAGGCGCTCGGCGCGCGGCCCGCGATAGAGCGTGTTCGGGGCGATCCGCTCCATCTGCGAGACCGTTCGCGTCTCCTTCACCAGATGGTTGGCGTGCACGACAAGCCCGTCGGCCGGCGACAGGTAGGCGCAATGCTCGGGCGTGGCTTCGATATCGAGAATCTCGCCGTCGCTGTGGCCGATCAAGAAATTGCTCGAGGCGGTGCGGTCGGTCTCCACGACCGGCGCCAGCGCCTGGTCGAAACGCCAGGCGTCGAGAATCTCCTTGCAGCGCACGTGAAAAGGTTTGCGCATGCCGGTCGTGCCGTCTCGAGGCGTCACCAGCCCGTTGACGCACAGGCCGATGCCGGCCGCGTTGACGCCCATCTTCGATCCGACGATGCCGGCCTCGCTGAAACCGACGAAATCGGGCTTGCCGTCCTCCGGCCGGGACGCGCGCCGGACACGCTGCACGAAGGTGCGTCCGCGCACATTGGCCAGCCAGTCCCAGTTCTGCGCCAACATTGTATGCCCGTCGGCGGTCGCTTCGGGCAACATGCCGAAGGACGTGCAACCTTCCTGCTCGAGGCGCCCATTGGCGGCTTTCGCCTCGGTGCCGAAGGCGAGATAGGTGATTTCGTAGCGCGCGTTCAGCATGGCGATCTCGGTCGCCGACAGGCCCGACGCCGCCGCGATCGCGCCCATCTCCTCGCCATATTCGCCATTGTCGGCAACGATGAACGCGAGCCAGGCCTCGCTCTGCTCCAGGATCGTCGCGCGCGTCGCGCCGGCCGCTTCGAAGCGGGCGAGATAGGTCGCCACGTTGTCGCGGATGGCGCCGGCCAGCGTGGCGCCGTGGATGCGGCCGCGCTCGCGCGGGTCCGCGCCGAGTTCCAGAAGCGGGAGGTCTGCCATATTATGCTCGTCGACTAGCGAAACAGGATCGCGGCGGCCGGAAAGCCGGGGGCATGCCGGACGCCGCGCTCGTTGCAGCGCGCGGTCAGGCGCGCTCCTGCCATGTCGGGGCGGGATAGACGGGCTTGGCCGAGGCGCCGTCCGGCGGCGCCACCACCTCCATCTCGCCATTCTGGCGCTGGATCAAAAGCGGGCCGAGCAGGTCGGGATCGCCGTCGCCGTCCTGCGTAAAGCGCACGCGCCCGTAGAAGCACTCGAAATCGAGCGCATCCAGCCCATCGCGCACGGCATCGAGATCGAGCGAACCGGCCTGCTTGGCCGCCTCGACATAGGCCACGATACAGGCCGCGCCGCTGGCCATGTGATAGGTCAGATCACGGTCGAAATTGGCACGGAAATATTTGGCGAAATCGGCCGCCGACCCGAAATAGCTACCCGAATAGGGTGCGCGCTCGGACCAGTAGGCCTGGGTGACGACACCATTTGCGTAATTGCCCAGCGCGTCGCGGAACGCCGCCGTCTGCGGGCCGAGCGTCTGGTAGAGCATCGGCACGTTGGTCTCGGTGGAGACCATCTGGCGGGCGATCAGGATCGAGGTCTGGTCATGGGTGGTGCAGACCAGAATGTCCGGCGCGCTCTCGCGGATCGTGGTGAGCACGTTCGACACGTCGCTGACGCCGGCCGGCAAGGCGATATAGTCGACCACCTCGATGCCGGCCTGTTCGATGGTCTGGCGCGCGCCCTTGGCCTGGAATTCCGAGAAGGCATCGTTGGTGTAGATGATCGACACCGTCTTCACCGCCGGGTCGAGGCTGGTGAACATGTTGACCGACGATACGAATTGCTGCGAGGCGCGCGGGAAGATGCCGAACACGCGCTTGCGGCCTTGGGTGAAGATCAGGTCGGACCCGCCGCCGGCCTGCACCATGATGCGGCCGGCCGCTTCGGTGATGGAACAAGTGGGCAGCACGATGTTGGAGCCGAACGAGCCCAGGAAGAAGCTGATGCCTTCATCGACCTGGCGCTGAATCAGCGTGGTGGCGCGCGCCGGATCGGACGCGTCGTCGAAAATGTTGAGATCGAGCTGATAGCTCTGCCCGCCGATCTCGGCGCCACCCATTTCCTCGTTGATGTATTTGACCGCGCACTGGTAGCCCTGGAGCACGTTCTGGCCGGTCTCCGCGGCGGCGCCCGTCATCGGCACCGATCCGCCGAAGGTGATGGTGTTGTCCTGGCCGAAAGCCAGTTTCGGCATCGCGCCGGCAGCGAGCGCGGCGGTCGTCGCTTGCAGGAAGGTGCGTCTTCTCATCTTTCGTCTCCCATTTTGAAATCCGGCATTCAGACCAGCCCGAGATAGGCTTCCTTTACCTTCGGGTCGTTGAGCAGGCGGCGGCCTTCGCCCTCCTGGACGACGCGGCCCTTTTCCAGCACGTAGGCGTAGTCGGCGATGGCAAGCGTGTGGTGCACGTTCTGCTCGACGAGCAGCACGCTGATGCCCTCCGCGTTGAGCTTGCGCACCAGTTCGAAAATCTGCCCGACGAGAATCGGGCTCAGACCCAGGGACGGCTCGTCCAGGATCAAGAGGCGCGGCATGGTCATCAGGCCGCGGCCGATCGCCAGCATCTGCTGCTCGCCGCCCGACAGCGAGCCGGCAAATTGGGTCTGGCGCTCCTTGAGGCGCGGAAAAAGCTCGAAGACCCGCTCCAGCGATTGCGAGCATTTTTCCCGGGCGCGGCGCACGTGGCCGCTCAGGATCAGGTTTTCGCGAACCGTCAGGTGCTGGAACACGAGACGACCTTCCGGCACCAGCGCGACACCGAGTTCGACGACCTTGTGCGCCGGCAGTCCGCCGATCTCCCGGCCGTCGAGCATGATCGAGCCGGACCTGCTCCTCAGGGCGCCGGCGATCATCTTGACGCTGGTGGACTTGCCCGCACCGTTGCCGCCGATCAGCGCCGCGATCTTGCCGCGGCGAAGTTCCAGCGAACAGTTCGAGACCGCGCTGACGCCGGCATAGTCGTAGGCCAGGCCCGACACGCGCAGCAGCGCCTCGCCTGCCGAATCCATCCCATTCTGCCCGCCGGGTGTGGCCGTCATGCGACTTCCCTTTTTGCGTATTGCTAAGCGATACGATCGAACTGTATTTGACAATTTACGGACCTGCCGTCCGATTTGTCAAGCGAGCGGGCGTTCGAGCGGGAATACGGCGTCGCGGCGGAGGCGGGCGACCGACTCAGGAAGGGCGCAGTCCGGCCGCCGCCGCGGTGACCAGCGGGCCGGCGCGCGCGACGAATTCGTCCGGCTGCCACTCGGCCAGGGAAGCGGCAACGTGAATCGCGCCCACGGGATGGCCGGCTTCGTCGAGCACGGCCGCCGCCACAGCGATTTCGCCGACCAGAACCTCTTCGATCGCCAGCGAATAGCCGGTTTCGCGCACCTGGACGATCCGCTCCATGATCTGGTCGATCTCCACGGTGGTGCGCGGCGTCAACTTGCGCCTCTGCGAGCGCTGGAGGATGTCGAGAACGTCTTCCTCCGGAAGGTGGCTAAGGACGGCACGCCCCCCCGACGTGCAGTAGGTCGGCACGCGCCGCCCGATCAGATGGGCGTAGAATGTGTCGCGCTTGCTTTGCATGCGCACGACGTAAAGCATCGTCAGATCGTCGAAGAGGCTGAGATCGACGCGTTCCTTGATGGTCCTGCGCAGGTCGGCCAGAATGGGGATGGCCCGATTGATGAGCGGATTGGACCTCAAATAATCGAACGAGCGGTCCAGGATGCGCCGACTCGGCGCGACGCCGGCAGCCGTCTTTTCCAGATAACCGATCGAGACCAGCGTATGCACCAGGCGCTGGGCCGCGCTTTTGTCGAGCCCGCTTGCCGCCGCGATTTCAGCAAGCGACATCGCCGTCGGCCGGTCGGCGAAGGCCTCGAGCACGCGGAACCCCCGCGCCAGAGCCTCCACGAACAATCGGTCGGGCTTTGGGGCGGCGCCGTCCGGTGGCGTCGATCCTCTCGGGGGGCGTGGTATTGCTGCTGCCACAACGTCCTCTCTGTGCGGGTGTTCGGGCGATTTGCGGATGTAGCGTGATCCTGTTTCGGGATGGTTTGACCGCCGCGAAAATCTCGATTTATGATAGCGTCGATTTAAACACATTGCAGAGCGATACGCAAACGATGCATGCTAATGATTTCGCTGGTCTCGATGTCACGAAACTCGGGTTCGACAGCGGCCGGATGGCGGCCGGCCTGCGCGCCTGGGTCGAGACGGAAAGCCCGACCTACGAGCGCGACGCCGTGAACCGGATGATGGACCTCGCCGCCCACGATCTGGCGCTCCTGGGCGCGGTCGTCCAGCGCATTCCGGGAACGCGCGGCTTCGGCGACTGCGTCAAGGCCAGCTTTCCGCATTCCCGGGCCGGACAGCCCGGCATCCTGGTCTTGGGACACTTGGACACCGTTCATCCTCTCGGCACGATCGAGCATTTCGCCTGGCGCGAGCAGGACGGGCGCTGCTACGGACCCGGCGTGCTCGACATGAAGGCGGGCAACTATCTGGCGCTCGAGGCAATCGGCCAATTGATGCGCATCGGCCACCAGACGCCGCTGCCCGTCACCGTGTTGTTCACCAGCGACGAGGAGGTGGGCAGCCCGAGCACCCGCGCGCTGATCGAAGCCGAGGCGGCCAGGCACCGCTACGTGCTGGTGCCCGAACCGGCGCGCCGCAACGGCGGCGTCGTGACCGGCCGCTACGCGATCGCCCGCTTCGATATCGAGACGCGCGGCCGGCCGAGCCATGCGGGACTGCGGCTCGGCGAAGGTGTATCGGCGATCCGCGAGATGGCGCACCAGATCATCGCCGTGGAAGCGATGACAGATGCCGAAACCGGCTACAGCGTCGGTGTCGTCCAGGGCGGCCGCTGGTCGAACTGCGTGTCGACGACCTGCAAGGCCAAGGCGCTGGTATCGGCCACCACCGACGAGAAACTGGCCGAAGCAATCGCCCGGATGGAGAGCCTGAAGCCGGTCGGCGGGGACGCCCAGGTGATCGTCAGACGCGACGTCGTAAGGCCTGTATGGACCGCAAGCCCGGCCTCATGGTCGCTTTACGAACATGCGGCGCGTCTGGCGCAGGCAATCGGCCTGGAGATTCCGCATCAGGATTCGGGCGGCGGTTCGGACGGCAATTTCACCGGCGCGATGGCCATCGCCACCCTCGACGGGCTCGGCGCGCGCGGAGACGGCCCTCACACGCTGGAAGAATATATCGTGACGGAAAGCCTGGCCGAAAGGGCGCGCCTGGTCGCCGCCCTTCTGGCAACGCTGGACGGCTCGGTCTGAAACCTGAAACGGCACAGGTTACGGCCGCAGGCGAACGGCGTTATCGGCAAAAAACCGGGCTCGTCCAGGCCGATTGGCCGTTGGCCTGGCGCATACGCGCCATCACCCATTCCCCGCGCCGCAGCGCGCCGAGCCGCACCGTGCCCGTCCATTGCCATTGCTGTGGCCTGGGCAGTGGGTGAAACCGGAACGCGGGAGAATCGATCGGGCCGATATTGCCCGACACGGCCCCTTTCAAAAGACGATCGACATCGACCGACACATGCTCGCCAGACAGTTCGGCGACGATCCGCGCGCCCGGCCGCAACCGCACCCGCGCCGCGATCGCCTGCGTGGTGGCGGTGAAATTGTTCGGATTGGCATGGGCGCGCAGCGAAAAGGCAACCGTGCTGCCGTCGTGAACAATCCGGCTTTCGTGCGGCACCGGTGCGCGCGCCTCAAGCGGCGAAACGATCTCGGGACCGCGCAGGCGCGGTTCGACGGCCAGGATCTCGCCGTTTTCGAGCTTGAGAACGCCGTCCCAGTCGTGATGGCTGCCGCGGGCGCCCCAGCCCAGTTCGAGCACGAGCAGCGTCTCCAGCGCGTCCGGGTCGCTCGTCACGGCCGATGGGCGCAGCGCCGGCGTGATCCGCTCGAAGAGCGCGCCGTTCCTGACGATGTCGATCTGATCGATGAAGCTGCCGCCGACCGCCTCGATCGCCATGTCCGCCTGGCTTGCCGGCGCCACGACGTCGCCCTGGATCGCGCCGCCGATCGACAAGAACAAATGCGCGTTGTCGCCGGTCAGCGCGTTGGTGCGGCGCGAAAACAGGCTTTGCCACAGCGCCTCGGGACTGTTTTCGGCCACGTAGACGGCCGAGCGTCCATGGGCATACGAGCCCGGAAAGCCGCTATGGTGGTCGGTATTGCCGAGCACGCCGAACAGATGGCCGTCATTGAGGCCGGCATGGACCGTGTTGACGCCGTCGCACGGTCCCATCGAATGCAGGAACGGCCGGTCGGTCAGCGATGTCTCCGCGCAACCGTGCATGGAGATCATTTCCAACACAGGCGACAGATCCTGCTCGAAGCTCGACCAGTTGATGCCCCGCGCACCGGTCCGGTAGCCAATATGGTGCGGAAAGGCGAAGGCGCGCGTGCCGTATCGGCCGCGCAGTCGCTCCAGCAGCGTATGCGGATCGTCGGCCTTGAGAATCTCGCGCTGGTCGAGATCGCGCAGCACGATCGTGTAGTCGCCATGCGCGCAGGAATGGATCTCGTAGCCCGGAAACACGGTGAAGCGGCCGGGATCGTGGAACGCGGCCAGCGTGTCGAAATGGGCCGGCCAGGTCCGCTCGAGCCGCGAAAACCCCTTGACGTGGAAATCGACGATATGGGCGACGCGCGGGTCGTCGACCGGCATGTCGGGCCAGTAGGCGTGGCCGGTGATGGAGACGAAGTCGAGCTGCCTGCGGGCGTTCTCCAGCGCCGCCTCGAGCTCGCCGTGCCCATAGGACAGATTGCAGTGATTGTGCAGATCGCCATAAAGCGGGCGCAGGCCGGCGGCAGCGGTGAGCGGCATCAGGCGTTCTGGGAGCGGTTGTGTCGGCAAGACGATCCTCCGCCGGTCAGGTCGGTCCGGCGGCGCGACCGCCGCGGACCGTGTTGCAGGGAAGGTCGGGCCAGGCGAGACAGCCGACTAGGGCGGCGCTTTGGTCCATCACCAGGTCGAGCGTGAACCCCCGCATCAACTCGCGCATCCGCCCCTTGGCCAGGAAGGCACGCGCGAACGGGCTGTCGGGGCCCTGGATGAATGGCGCCAGCGCGCCTGTCACGCCACCTGTCAAATAGATGCCGCCGCGCGGCAGGAAGGTGAGCGCCAGATCGCCGGCCGTCCGCCCGAGCATGCCGGAGAGCGTGCCGCAGGCGAGAACCGCGTCGGCGTCGCGACCGGCCGCGCCTTCGGCCGTCACCGCCGCCGCATCGCCGAGCGCCGCCGCCCGGCCGGAGCGGTCGCAGGCCACCCGGTAGAGCGCGACGAGGCCGGAGCCCGACAACACACGATCGAGCGAGCAGCGGCCGAAGCGGCCGGCGAAATGGTCACGCAACGCCGTCTCAAGTCCCGGCTCGGGCGCAAAACCGGTGTGGCCGATCTCGGCGGCGAGCACATGGCCGCCCTCGATCAGCGCGCTGGCATTGAAGCCGGTGCCGGCGCCGAGCACCAGCTTGACGCCCCGCCCCGCCGCGCCCGGCAGGACCGACCTTGTGACCAACGCCTCGGCCCGCGACAAGGCCGCTCCGAGCGCGACGAAATCGTTGATCAGCACGACGTCGCCAGTGCCGGCGATTTCGGCGATTTCGGCACGCGCGATCGTCCAGTTGCGATTGGTCAGACAGATCGTGTCACCATCGATCGGGGCGGCCAGCGCCACGACGGCGCGCTCGACCCGACCCACCCGGACCTGGCCGAAATAGTGTTTCAGCGCCGTGCCGAAATCGGAAAATCGCTCGTTGGGAAACTGTACGACCGTTTCGGGGTCGAGGCGCCCGTCGACACCGAGCCCGAAGCGCACATTCGTCCCGCCGAGATCGCAGGCCAGCGCCCTCATGTCGTCACCGTCACCTTGGCGAGCCGGGCCGGCCGGTCGGGATCGCGCCCCAGCAGCAGCGACAATTGCTCGGCGAACCGGTAAAAACTCACCACTTGGCAGATCGGGTCGAGCAGCACGTGACCGGCTTCGACCGTCGGCAGCGTCTCGCGCGGTCCGGCGACGAACACGGCGGCACCGGCCTGGTGCAAGGCGCGCGTCGCCTCGCCGATGCCGGCGGCGGACCGGTCGCGGGCCGCAAACACCAGCGCGGTAAGATCGTCTCCCGCCAGCTCGATCGGCCCGTGGCGCAGCTCGGCCGCACTATAGGCCTCGGCATGCAGCCGGCAGGTTTCCTTGAGCTTGAGCGCGGCCTCGCAGGCGACCGCGAAGCCTGGCCCCCGCGCCACGATGTAAAGACTGCCGCCGGCCGCAAACGGCGCCATCGCCGCCGTCCAGTCCGTTGCCGCGGCCTCGGCAAGCCTGGCCGGCAGATCGCGGATGGCGGCGGCGAGATCGACATCGTCGAGCCAGCCGGCGACGAGCGCGGCCAGCGCGACCAGCGAGGACACGAAGGTTTTTGTGGCCGCAACCGCGCGTTCCTCGCCCGCATGCAGCGCCAGGCAGATTTCCGCCTGTCGGGCCAGCGTCGAACGTGCCGTGTTGGTGAGGGCGAGCGTCGGCGCCCCGCCTGCGCGCGCGGCGCGCTGCAGGGCGACAATGTCGGCGCTGGCGCCCGATTGCGAAATGCTGACGAGCGGCACATTGGCCATTTTCAACGGCGTCTCGTAGATCGAGGCGACCGAGGGGCCCATCGAACCGACCGGAATGCCGATCCTCGTCTCGACCAGATATTTGAAATAGGTCGCCGCGTGATCGGAACTGCCGCGCGCGCAGGTGACGACACAGGCTGGCGCGCGCCGGCCGAGCATGCGGCCGGCCTCCAGATAGTCGTCCATCGCCAGGGCGAGCTGGCGCTCGACCACGTCGGGCACGGCGCTGATTTCGCGCGCCATCCAGGTCACGGCTCGACCTCGGGATAGTCGATCGGCACCATCCGCTCTTGCCGGGCCGCCTCGTAAGCCGCCTCGATCATCGCCGAGGCGTAAAGACCGTCGCGCGCGCCCGTCGGCATCGCGGTGCCGGCGGCAAGCGCATCGATGAAGGCCCAGGCGACATGCTCGTGGAACACGCCGGTCTTGAAATGCGGCACGATGTCGGAGACCTGCCAGCCGCGCGCGGTTCCGTCACGGCGGAAGACCTGCAAAAACGCCTCTTCGCGCGTCGGCCGCGAGGCGATGTCGACGCCGCTGACCAGCACGGTGCCACCGGTGCCGTAAATCTCGATCGAATGGTCGGCGGCGGCGAAACACCAGCTCGTCGAGACTTCCGCCAGCAGGCCCGATCGATAGGAGAATGTCGCCAACGCCGTGTCCTCGACCGGCAGCCCCAGCGTGTGCGCCGACAGCGCCGCGAACGCCCGTTCCGGCTCGCCGAACAACAGCCGCAGCAGGTCGGCCGCGTGCACCCCCTCGTCGAGCAGGGTCCCGCCGCCAGATTTCTGCGGGTCGACGAACCAGGCCTTGCAGAAATCGTCGCTCAGCCCGTGGCTGTGACCGTGCCGTATGCGGCACAGCGTGACCGTGCCGAGATCGCCGGAGGCCACGATCTGGCGTACGGCCTCGCTTACCGGGTCGAACCGCTTCGGGAAACCCTGCATGAACGGCACCGGCGAAGCGACGAGCATGCGGCAAATCTCGAGCCCCTCGCGCACGTTCACCGAAAGCGGCTTTTCGCACAGGATCGGCTTGCCGACGTCGAGGGCCGCGGCGATCAGCTCCTTGTGCTCGACCGTGGTCGAACAGATGGCGACCGCATCGCAGGCCTGCAGCAGGGCCTGCCGATCGTCGAACGCGGTCAGGGCGTAGGCGTTGGCGAATTTCCCGGCCAGCGCGGGGTCGCTGTCCCAGATACCGGCGATGGCGGCGTCCTTTCGGGCCAGGATCGCCTTGGTCCAGAAATTGGCGTGATAGTGCTGAACGCCCAGAAGGGCGATGCGGATCGGATGTGTCATCGGTCCTCGTGCTCCTCGGGCGTTGGGTCGGCAACCGCGACCCGTCGCCCTTCGCCGGCGGCGCGATAGATCGCCTCGGCGACAAGAATCGAGGCCAGGCCGGCGGACGCGCTGTCGTCGGGGCGCGCCTGCCCGCGCACGATGTCGAGCCAGTGCCGGTGATGGGCAGCTCCCAGCGTCTCATCGGCAAGCGGCGGGTTCACCCAGCCGTCCTGCCCGGTTATCTCGGGCGCGTAGATCGCCGCCGGCCCGCGTTCGCTGCGAAGCCAGACCGTGCCCTTGTCGGCGTGGAGTTCGAGGCGAAACCGGTCGCAGCCGGCGATCTCGGTATAGCTCATCTCGTGGCTGACCAGCGCGCCGCTGGCGAGCGTGTAGCTTGCCACGACATTGTCCTCCAGCGCGGTGGTCACCACGCGCCCGTCGGCCAGCCGGCGACGCGGACGGGCCGTGGCCAGGCTGGCGGTCACCTCGGCGATCGGACCAAACAGATGGCCGCACAGATCGATGCCGTGCACGCCGAGCTGCATGACGACGCCGCCGGATACGTTGTCGGGCGAATAGAACCAGTCCGCCCAGTCGGCGCCGGGCGTGGCGTTGCGGATGCGCACGGAATGGATCCGGCCGAGCGTACCGTCCTGGAGCAGGCGCTTGAGCCAGCGCACTTCCGGGAAATAACGATGCATGAAGCTGACGGTCAGTGGCGCGCCGGAGGCCTCCGACGCGGCGATGATCTCGGCGCATTGCGCCGCATCGAGCGCCATCGGCTTCTGCAACAGCACGGCCTTGCTCCGCGACAGCGCGGCGATGGCGTGGTCGCGATGCAGCCCGTCCGGTGTCGCCACGACGACGCCGTCGATGGCAGGGTCGGCAAGCACCGCGTCGAGGTCGGTCGCAGCGCCCTCGATGCCGAACTCGGCCGCGCGCGCCCGGGTTCGCGCCGGATCGCGGCCGACCAGGCAGGCGATCGTGACATCGCCGGCCGCCGTCAGGCCGCGGACGTGATAATCGCTGATGAAACCCGCGCCGAGGATCGCGATGCGGGGTTTGGCCGGGCTGACCATGTCGATCGGTCTCCAGATAGTGGTTGGAACGATGCCGCCTGGCGACGCCCCGGCGAAACCGGGGCGCCTGGGAGGAGCGTCAGGGCTTCCATTGGCCCTCGACGGACACGAGCGCGCTGTCGGCGGCCGCCAGCGGCTCGGAATAGGTGAAGCTCAGCGCGTCACGCCGATCCTTGATCCTGTTGGTGGCTTCCAGGAAATCGGTGATCGCCGCCATGTCCTCGACATAGGTCTCGTCGATCGAGGCGTCGAACGTATAGTTCGACAACAGCGCCTGGTTCATCTCCAGCGGCTGCTCCTGGAAGTCGGAAAAGATCGTCAGCACCTCGTCGCGGTTGGCCGGGTCGCTCACATATTTCTGCGTGCGCACCAGAACCTCGACCAGCGCCTTGGCCGCATTGGGATTGTCGCGCACCCAGTCCTGCGAGGCGACCCACACGGTGCGGTTGTTGGAAACCTGAACTTTTTCGCCGTCATTTTGGGCGAAGCCGCTCACCGTGCCGGTGTGCACGACCTCGGTGTCGAGCTCGGTCAGCGCGCGATACGGCCACGGCTCCCAGAACACGATGCCCTGGATCTCGTTGTTGGCGAGGCTGGCCATCGCCTCCGGCGGAGCCAGGTTGACCGCCTGGATCTTGTTGAAGTCGAGGCCGTAATGCTCGGCGACATTGCCCAACAGCGCGCCCGAGGTCGAGCTGACCAACAGGCCGAGCTTGACGTTGTAGAGATCCTCCGGCTTTTCGACATTGGCGTCCTTGCGCACGACGATCTTTTCCAGACCGTGACTGACCGCATTGCTACCCAGGATGACGACCGGCACGCCATTATGGGCCATGGCGATCGGCGGCAGATTGCCCGGCGTCCAGAGCTGGATTTCGCCGGCCAGCAGCGCCTCGCCGGCGAGATTGCCCGACTGGAACTTCTTGAACTCGACATTGGTGAAGCCGGCCTCGGCCAGCCAGCCCTTTTCCTTGGCCACGACATGGACCAGGAACGGCAGGTCGACGCCGATGCTGATCGACAGCGTATCGGTCTCCACGTCCGCCGCCGCGGCATTGGCCGCAAAGGTCGCCACAAGCGCGGCCAGCGCCGCGCCCTTCAATCGTTTCATCATGACTAGTCTCCTTCCCTGTTGATTGTGTCTCGCACGGTTCCTACACGCCGCTGCCGTGCCAGCGGCCGATCCATCGCTGGATCGCGCTGCCGATGGCGGCATCGGTGAGCAGATTGAGAAAACCGATCAAAAGAATGCCGACGATGATGACGCTGACCGATCCGCCGGTGTTGCGCTCGTTCATGATCATGTAGCCGAGCCCGCGATCGGCAGCGATCAGCTCGGCGGCGACCAGCACGCCGAAGCTCAGCCCCCAACCGATGCGAATGCCGGTCGCAAGATCCGGCGAGGCCGCCGGCAGGACGATGCGGGTAAGCAGCGACCAGCCGCCCACGCTGAACGTGCGCGCCGCGCGCACCAGGATCGGGTCGACATTGGTGACGCCGTGATAGGTGGCGGTGACGACGGGAAAGAACGCGCCCAGGAAGATGATGAAGAATTTCGACGGCTCGCCCAGACCGAACCAGATGATCGCCAGCGGGATCCAGGCCAAAGGCGGGATCGGACGCAGCAATTCGATCAACGGTCGGGCGATCAGGCCAAACCAGCGATACCAGCCGGCGAGAACGCCGATCACGACGCCGGCGGCAACACCGAGCGCGAAACCGGAAAACACCCGAAACAGGCTCCAGGCCATGTGTTCGCCGACGGTATCGGCCGACAGCCGGCCGGCGGCCTCGGCTATCGCGGTGACCGGTCCGGGAAAGACGCGCGGGTCGATCGCGCCCAGCCGCGACGCCGCCTCCCAGACCGCAACCACGATCAGCGTGCCGATCAGCGGCAGGGCGATATTGGTCAGGCGCTCCCGGTTCATGCGCGCGCCCCCTCCCCCGTCGCGCCCCAGGGCAAAAGAACGCGCTCCAGCGCGGCCAGTCCCGTCGAGATCACGAAGCCAAGCACGCCGATCACCAGCATGCCGATAATGGTGATCTCGCTGCGGTAGAAGGTGCGCGCCTCCATGATCAACGCGCCGAGCCCCTCGATCGTGCCGATCATCTCGGCGCCGACAATGACCATGAAACCGACGCCGAGCGCCATGCGCGCGCCGGCGAACATGCGCGGCAGCGCCGCCGGCAGCACGACCTCGCAATAGAGCGCGACGCCCTTGAGGCCGAAGGAGCGACCGGCCCGGATCAGCACCGGATCGACATAGACGACGGCGGCGATCACGTTGGACAGCATCACCCAGAAGCAGCCATAGGCGATCAGGATCACCTTGGTCAGCTCGCCGGCCCCGAACCAGACGATGACCAGCGGCAGCAGGCTGAGCGTGGCGATCGACCGGCAAAACACGATCACCGGCTCCAGCATCTTGTTGACGAGCGGAAAGGCGCCGATCACCAGCCCGACGGGTATCGCGAGCGCAAGCGCGGCCAGATAACCTTGCAGGATGCGCGTGACGGTCGTCAGGACATGCGACCAGATGGTGATGCCGGTCGGAAAGCCGGTCGTCGCGATCTCGACGAAACCTTCGGCGATCCTGCTGGCCGGCGGAAACTGGTAGGCCTTCAGATAGCCGGTCTTAACGCCGAGCTCCCACAACGCGATCGCTCCGACAATAACGGCGGCCGACACGGCGTATTGGAGGACGAGGCGGCCCCTCATGACGACAGGCCCTTCCAGATTTCCTCGTGCAGGGCGATGAAGCGCGGGTCGGTGCGCAGACGCGGACGCGGCAGATCGATCGCCAGATCGCGCTCGATGCGACCGGGATGCGGCGCGAGCAGGATGACGCGGTCCGACAGCGCCAGCGCCTCGTTGATCGAGTGCGTGACGAAGACAACGGTCTTCTTGCGCGCCTCCCATATGCGCAGCAGCTCCTGCTGCAACTCGATGCGGGTCAGCTCGTCCAGGGCGCCGAACGGCTCGTCCATCAGCAGGATTTCGGGGTCCAGAGCCAGCGCCCGGGCGATCGCCACACGCTGCTGCATGCCGCCAGACATCTCGCGCGGGTATTTGTCGGCGGCCGCCGACAACCCCACCAATTGCAGCAATTCGCGGGCCCGCTCCTGCTTGTCCGATTTGGACAAGGACGCGTCGCGGAAGCCGAAGACCACGTTCCTGAGTGCCGTCATCCACGGAAACAGGGCATGCTGCTGGAAAACGACGCCCTGGCCCTGACCCGGTCCGCGCACCGCGCGACCGTGGATTTCCACCGTGCCGGAGGTCGGGCGCTCCAGCCCGGCGATGATGTTGAGCAAGGTGGTCTTACCGCAACCGCTGCGACCGACCAGCGAAACGAATTCGTTCTCGCGCACCGTCAGATCGATCGTTCGTAGCACGGTCGGGCCGTGCCCGGGGGCGCCGAAGGATTTGGTGACGTTCGAGATCCGGATGGCGCTCCCCGCAGACGGTTCCGCTTCGACCCGAGTCGCCGCGCCCGATCCAACCTGAGAATGCCCTTCCCGTCCGACAGTCACATCTTCCTCCCCAGACCACCCAGCCTGCCACCGTCAAATGCAATCACAGATACAATATGATTGTAAAGGTCCAGATACAATTTTTGTATTTTTTGTATCTTACACGAAATAGAATACTGATATTAATGGAATTTTTCCGAAGTTCGCCACATAGAATCACTTGTTTTCTGGACCGATAGGTTGGCTTGCAAGATTGTATTCGGCAATGTATCTATCGAACGAAAGGAGACGACCGTTGCGGGCAGGTTCCTCGGACATGATCGCGCAATCGCTCATCGAGCTGATCGATGCAGCCGACGATGGCGCACGCCTGCCGACCGTACGCGAACTGATGGCCCGGCACGGCGTCGGCCAGGCGACCGTGCAGGAGGCCTTTGCGCGGTTGCGCGCCATGGGGCTGATCAGTTCGCAGGTTGGCCGCGGCTCGTTTGTCGTCAAGCCGCACGGCCGCGCCGCGTCCCGCCCCGCCGTTGCCGCGCCGGCCCGGCGGGTTGGGCTTCGCAGCCTCCTGATCCTCGCCAATTCCAGCATGAACGAGCGTTGCTCGCTGGTACAGAACCGGATCGTCGAGGTCGTCGGCGCCGATGGCGGCAAGGTCGTGCAGATGTCCTACCACGACACCGATCATCTGCTCGACATCCTCAAATCGATCCCGACCTTCGACGCGGTGATCCTGCAGTCCCATTACGAGGTGATACCGGTTCGGCTGCTGGCCATGCTGCAGAGCAAGACGCGCGCGCTGGTGGTCGACGGCCACACGGTTTCGGGCGTCGACATCGACCGCATGGGCATCGACTGGGAAGAGGCGCTCGACCACGCGCTCGACCATCTGACCGGTCTCGGTCACCGGCGCATTACGCTGGTCTCGCTCGACAGCTCTGCGCAGCCGATCCTGGGCGGGCGGCGCTATTTCGCCCGCATGAGCCGCTGGCGGGGCCAGGAGATCGACGGCCGGCTGGCCGTCCTGGAAGGCATGAAGCATCCGACCCAGGGCGTCGCCTCGGCACTCGAAAAAGCGCTTGCGCGGCTACGCGCTGACGAGACGCAATCCATGCCGACAGCCCTGATCTTCATCGGCTTTTCCGACTGCATGGGAATTCGCGAGGTCATGCGCGATATGCGCATCGACATCCCCGGCGAGCTCAGCATCGTCATTCTGGGTCACCCCGACGTGGCGACGGAACATCTGGGCCTGTTCACGATGGTCGGGGGAACCCACGAGGATGGCGCCGAGGCCCTGATCGAGATCATGAAGGCCCGGATCGAGGATCCAGGGCAGCCGCCGCAGATCGTCTATCTCGATTGCAGGATGCACGTCAGGGACAGCACCGGCCCGGCCCGCGCGGACTGAAGGTCCGGCTCCCCGCAAGCCCCGCATTTTTTCGTCTCCGCCGGCCGGCGCGGCCCGCGCGCGCAAAAACGTCAGGACCGCATCACCGCCGAACGCAACAGGTCGGGCCCGGTCGCGATCTTCCGCGCCAATTCGAAGAACACGGCTCTCTCCTCGCTCGACAGCGGCCCGAGCAACTCCTCCTGGCGCTGGCGCGAAACCTCGATCAGGTCGGCAAGCACCGCCGTGCCGGCCTCCGTTGCAAACAGGCGCTTCTCGCGGCCGTCCGAATCGGATGGTTTCTGCACGATGAAGCCCCGCGTCTCGAGCAGGGAGACCGCGCGGCTGATCGTGTTTTGCGGGCGCGGGAAGAGGTGGCGGATCTCCTTGGCGCGGATGCCGGGAAATTTGTCGATCGCGTAGAGCGCCGACCAGGCCTGCACGGGCATATGGAACCTGCGCTCGATGTAGCGGGTGGTCACCGCATTGTTGCCCAGCACGATGTAGCTGATCACCATCAGCTCGCGCAGATTCCCGGCAAAAATGGTCTCAAGCAGTTTGTCCGCGCTCACGTCCGATCAACCTCCGTTGCCGTGGATCGGTCCTAGCTCCTAAACCCATTTGGATTCAACTTGCCATTTCAATCCAAATGGATCAATGTTGCCTCCAGGACTTGTGGAGGCAGGAATGATTGCACTGGGCGTCGACGTCGGCGGAACGTTTACCGATCTGATCCTGGCGGATCTGGCGAAGGGAGACGTCACCATCCACAAGACGCCTTCCACGCCCAGCGATCCGGCCCAAGGGGTGATCAACGGCGTCAGGGGTATTTGCGAACTCACCGGTACCGAACCGGGCCGAATCGACGCCATCTTCCACGGCACCACGGTCGGCACCAACGCGATGCTCGTCCACGACGGCGCCGTGACCGGCATGATCACCAATGAGGGTTTTCGCGACATTCTCCATATCGGGCGCCACCAGCGTCCCCAGCATTATTCGATCATGCAGGATCTGCCCTGGCAGAGCCGACCCCTGATCCGCCGCCGCTTCCGCAAGACGGTGGCCGGGCGGCTGGACGCCAAGGGCAACGAACTCGTTCCGCTCGACGAGGAGGCCGTCGCCGAGGCCGCCCGCGACCTGGGCGCGGCCGGCGTCGAGGCGATCCTGGTCGGGTTCCTGTTCTCCTACGTCAATCCCGCGCACGAACGGCGCGCCGCCGAGATCGTGCGCGCCGCCCTGCCCGACGTGTTCGTGACCACCTCGGCCGAGGTCTCGCCGCAATTTCGCGAGTTCGAGCGCTTCACCACCGCGGCGATGTCCGCCTTCATCGGACCGAAAGTGCGGCGCTACGTCAGCAGGCTCTCCGACGAACTGCGCGAGATCGGCGTCCACGGCGAATTGCGGGTCATGACCTCGAGCGGTGGGCTGGCGACACCTGAAATGATCGCCGAACGCCCAGCGACCACCCTGCTGTCCGGCCTGGTCGCCGGCGTGCGCGGCGGTGCCTGGGTCGGCTCGCATGCCGGCACCGACCGGCTGGTGACGCTCGATATCGGCGGCACCAGCGCCGATATCGGCATCATCCGCGACGGGCGGCTGGCCGAAGCGGACGCGCGCAGCGCCAAGATCGCCGATTTCCCGGTGATGCTGCCGATGATCGACATCCACACGGTCGGCGCCGGCGGCGGCTCGATCGCCCATATCGACCGCGGCAAGGCTTTTCGCGTCGGACCGCAGAGCGCGGGCGCCGATCCGGGCCCGGCCGCCTACGGACGCGGCGGCACCGTTCCCACCGTCACCGACGCCAACCTGGTGCTCGGCCGGCTGGTCGCCGACAATTTCCTCGGCGGGCGCATGGCGCTCGACGCCGAGGCCGCAGCGCGCGTCATCGGCGAGCTCGCCGAAAAACTTGGCCGCACGCCCGAGGAGACGGCGGAAGGCGCCCTCACCGTGCTCAACAGCAACATGGCCAACGCCATTCGTTCGCGCACCGTGCAGAAGGGCATCGACCCGCGCGACTTCACGCTGTGCGGCTTCGGCGGTGCCGGACCGCTGCACGCGGCCGAGGTGGCGACCATGCTCGACATGAAAAACGTGCTGATCCCGCCGCATCCGGGCATCACCTCCGCGGTCGGCCTGCTGACCGCCGATCTCGAGTATCACGCGCTCAGAACCGCGTTCGCGGTCAAGGGCGCGCTCGACATCGCCCGGCTGCAGGCGCTCTACGACGACATGGAGCGCGAACTCGGCGCGATCTTCGCACGCGACCGGGTGCCGTCCGACAAGATCAAGATGCTGCGCCAGGCCGATCTGCGTTATGTCGGCCAGGGATACGAACTGAAGATCGACGTGCCGGACGGCCCGCTTTCCGACGCCGCGCTCGACCAGGTCTGGCAGGCGTTCCACGACCGCCACCGCGAGGAATACGGCCACGCCTTCGAGGCGAGCCCGATCGAGATCGTGACGGTGAAGCTGCGCGGCCTGGGCACGGTGGACAAGCTCGCCGAACCGCCGGCCTACGCGGTGTCGTCGGAGCCGAAGCAGGTCGGCGCCGGACGGTGCGTGTTCCGCGTCGACGACGCGCTGGAAACCCACGACACGCCGCATATCGAACGGAACTCGCTGCCGGTCGAGCGCAAGTTCGCCGGCCCGGCGATCCTGCTTCAGACAGACACCACGACCGTGGTACCGCCCGGCTGGACCTATTGGGCCGACCGGCACGGCAATGTGCGCATGACGCGCGACAACCAGGCTTGAAGGGGGACAGAAAGATGCAAACACGCGTTGATCCCTTCCTCGCAGCGGTCATCCACGGGGCGCTGGAAAACATCGCCATCGAGATGGGCCACAAGCTCATGCGCATGAGCTATTCGAGCATCATCCGCGAAAGCGAGGATTTCGGCGCCGCGCTGACCGACGCGACCGGCCGCCAGCTTTGCGAATGCACAATGAGCACGCCGCTCCAGTCCGGCCCGATTCCCGGCTACATCGCCGGCATTCTGCGCGAACTGGAACATCGCGGCGACCAGGTGAAACCCGGCGACGTGTTCATGCACAACGACCCCTATGGCGGCGCCTCGCACGGCCCCGACGTCGGTTTCGTCGTTCCGATCTTCCACAACCAGGAGCTCGCCGGCTTTTCGGTGACGACCGCGCACCATCTCGACATCGGCGCGCTGACGCCGGGAAGCTGCGGTATCGTCGACGCGGTCGACACCTACGCCGAAGGGCTCCAGTTCAAGGCGGTGCGCGTCTACGAGGACGGCCGCAAGGTCGAGCCGGTCTGGCAGATCCTGCGCAGCAATATCCGCATCGCCGACCTCGTCGTGGGCGACATGGAGGCTCAGGTCGCCGCCGCGCGGATCGGTGCGGAGCGCTACTCCGCGCTTCTCGACCAATACGGTCTCGACACCGTCACCGGCGCCTACGAGGACCTGCTCGATTATTCCGAAAACCTGATGCGCGACGCCATCGCGCACATTCCCGACGGACGCTACAACGCCCGCACCTTCATCGACGGCTATGTCGACAGTCCCGACCCCGCGCTGAAAGACCTGCCGATCGAGGTGACGCTGACGATCTCCGGCTCCGATATCCATGTCGACCTGACCGGAACCGCACCGCAGACCCCGAACAAGCCGATCAACATGCCGCTGGTCGGCACGGTCGACTGTGCCGTGTGGCTGACGCTGCGCTCGATCCTGCTCGACAGCGACGTCTACGGGGCGATCCCGCAAAACAGCGGCCTGACCCGGCCGATCACGATCCACGCGCCGGAAGGCTGCCTCGCCAACCCGACCTTCCCGGCCCCGGTCATCGCGCGCTTCTGCCCCGGCAACGCCGTCGCCGACACGGTGATGAAGGCGATCGCGCCGGCCGTTCCAAAACAGGTCAGCGCCGGGATCGGCAATCTGCGGGTGATGGCGTTCAGCGGTGTCACCAACAACGCGCCCTGGGTCCATATGGAGATCATGGAGGGCGCCTATGGCGGCCGTTACGGCAAGGACGGCATGGACGCCGTCGACACGCTCTACGCCAACACGCGCAACAACCCGATTGAGGACATCGAATCGCATCTGCCCCTGCGGGTGCTGAACTACGAACTGCGCGAGAACGTCGCCGGACCGGGCGCCTCGCGCGGCGGCATCGGCTCGATCCGGTCGTTCGAACTGCTCGAGGACGGCGCAGTCTCGATCGAAGGCGACGGCCAGCGCTTCGATCCCTGGGGGTTTCTGGGCGGCGCCGACGGATCGCCGGCCAAGGTCGAGTTGGTTCAGGCGCGCGGCGCCACTGTCGAGCTGCCCTCGAAACTACCCTATCGGCAGCTTTCGAAGGGCGATCGCATCACCGCCTATGGCCCGTGCGGCGGCGGCTACGGCGACCCGCTGGAACGCGAACCGCAGGCTGTTCTCGACGACATGCTCGACGGCCTGATCGATGCCGCCTCGGCGCGCGCCGACTACGGCGTCGTCGTGGACGGACAAGGCGTGGACGAGGCTGCGACGCGGGCGCTGCGCGCCGGCCGCGCCTAGGCGCGGAGCGGACCCGGGCCTGCCGGCTGCCAGGACCGTCAGGCCCGCAAAAGGAGACGACCCGCGATGCGGCTCGCATGAGCCCGTCTCGAGGTCAAAGGGGATCCAACGCGTAACAAGGGAGAATGGCATGACACGCCTGAAAACACTGACCGGCCTCGCATCCGCCTTCGTCCTCGCCAACCTGCTGCCCGCCGCGGCACAGGACGGCGTCGACCAGGCGCGCGCCAATATCGAAGCCTATTCGGGCATTCCCGACTTTGAGGCGCCGGGCGAACCGTTCGACGCCAAATCCTGCATGGCCGGCAAGAAAATCTTCACGATACCCGCCTCCAGCTCGATCCCGTTCATCAAGACGATCAGCGATCACAAGGGCAAGCTCGCCGCCGAGCTCGGCTTCGAGCACATGGAGTGGGAAAACCAAGGCAATCCCACCCAGTGGATCCAGGGCATCGAGCACGCCACCAACAATGGCTACGACCTGGTGAGCCTGCTCGCCGGCGCCGATCCGCGTTTCTTCGAGCCTCAGGTCGCCCAGGCCCAGGCCGCGGGCGTCAAGATCGTCACCTCGCACCTGACCGGGTTGGAGCAGGACGCGCCCGCCGGCGTCGATGCCGCAGTAGCGATCGACTACCGCAAGGCCGGCGAATTGATGGCCGACTGGACGATCGCCCGGACCGGCGGCAAGACCAATGCGCTGGTTCTGGTGTCCAACGAGGCGCTGTCAACGGATTCGATCGTCAGCGGCCTCAAGGAGGCCTTCGACACGCGCTGCCCGGAATGCACATACGAGATCGTCAACGTGCCGATCACCGACTGGGCGACGAAGATCCAGCCGACCGTCGCCGGCGCGCTGCAGGCCGATGCCGGGCTGAACTACGTGATCCCGATCTATGACAGCATGTCGAGTTTCGTAACGCCCGCGATCGCCATCGCCGGCCGCACCGACCAGGTCAAGGTCGCCACCTTCAACGGTACGCCCTTCGTGCTCGACCTGATCCGCGCCGGCGACGTGGAGATGGACATCGGCGAGAACCTCGACTGGATCGCGCACGCCATGCTCGACGCCGAGATGCGTCTGTTGTGCGGCAAGGAAACGATCCGCGATTCCAAGGTTCCGCTGCGCGTCTTCGACGCGGACAATATCGGCGAGGTCGGCGAGCCGGCCGACGCGGCCAAGGGGTACGGCGACGCCTATGTGGCGGGCTACCGGAAGCTGTGGCAGCTCGCTGAGTGAACGAGCGGCATCCTCCGAGGCTGGCGATCAGGGGACTGTCGAAGTCGTTTGGCGGGGTCCACGCGCTTTCGGGCGCCGACCTTGCCGTGATGCCTGGCGAGATCCATGGGCTTCTCGGCAAGAACGGCTCCGGCAAGTCCACGCTGATCAAGATCCTGTCCGGCTTTCACAAGCCGGACGGGGGCACGCTCGAGATCGACGGAAAACCGGTTCCGCTGCCGATTCCGCCCGGTCGCAGCGAGCGTATCGGACTGTCCTTCGTCCACCAGAATCTGGGCCTGCTGCCCGAGGCCACGGTGCTGGAAAACCTGATCGCCGGCGATCATGAGCGGGTCGCGTCCTGGTTCATCAACTGGCCCGCGGAAGCCGCGCGGGCGCGCCGGCTGTTTGCGGAGCACCACCTCGACCTCGATCCCTGGGCCGCGGTCGAGGAGCTGACGCCGGTTAAGCGCGCCCAGCTCGCCATCATCCGCGCGGCCGACCGCGTCGGCTCGCACAACGAGCAGGCCACGCCGGGACTTCTGGTTCTGGACGAACCGACGCCCTTCCTGCCGATCGAGGACGTTCGCGAACTCTTCGCCATGATGCGTCGGCTCAAACAGTCCGGGGTCAGCATCATCTTCGTCTCGCACGACATCGACGAGGTAATGGAGATTACCGACCGCGCCACCGTGCTGCGCGACGGCCAGGTGATCGGCAGTTTCGAAACCGGCCGCACCGACCGCTCCGAAATCGTCGCCGCGATCGTCGGCCGCTCAATGAGCCAGGCCAGGCTCGTCGGCGATCCGCCCTCCGGCGATCCTCCGGCGGCGTCGGTAGCCGGGCTGCGCGGCCGGTTCGTCGAGGATCTCGACCTAAGGGTCGCGCCCGGCGAAATCCTCGGCCTGACCGGGCTGATCGGTTCGGGTTACGACGAGGTCCCCTATCTTCTGTCGGGCGCGTCGGCGGCGGTGGCAGGCAGGCTCTCAATGGGCGGTCGAAGCCACGAACTGCGCCACCTCAAGCCGGCCGAGGCGGTCGCGGCCGGAATCGTGTTCATTCCCGCCGACCGTCAGAAGGCGGGCCTGGCGCTCGATCTCACATTGACCGAAAACGCCATGCTGCCAGCGACGGTGCAGGGTGGCGGTCGCCTGCGGATCGATCATCGCGGCAACAGGACGATAACGGCGGAGCTGATGCGCCGCTTCGTTGTGAAGGCGCAGTCGCCGCAGCAGGCGGCCTCGGAACTGTCGGGCGGCAACCAGCAGAAATTGCTGCTTGCCAAATGGCTGCGCCTCGACCCGAGGTTGATCCTGCTCGACGAGCCCACGCAGGGCATCGACGTCGGCGCGCGCCGGGAGATCTACGATCGGTTGCTGGAAGCCTGCGCCCGGGGCGCGGCCATCCTCTGCGCCACATCGGAGTTCGAACAGCTCGAAATGATCGCCCACCGGGTGCTTGTGTTCGAGCGCGGCCGCGTCAAGGCGGAGCTGCGAGGGGCGGCGGTCACGAAATCGTCCATCGAGGCGGCGTGTTACGGGGAGAGCAGAATTCATGCGTCAGTCTAGTGTCGGCTATCAAGTCGAGCGGTTCGGGCTCGTTCTGGTGTGGCTGGCCGTCATCGCGCTCTTCGGCGCCATGCGCCCGGAGACATTTTTGACCTGGTCCAACTTCTCCAGCATCTTCGGCTCAGAAGCCGTGCTGGTGATCGTCACCCTCGGCCTGATCATTCCACTCACCGCCGGCGACTTCGACCTGTCCATCGCCCAGACCCTGACTTTCGTGTCGATGCTGACCGCGATCTTGAGCGCGCGCTTGGGCGTGCCGCTCGTCTACATCATTCCGATCGCGCTCGCCGCCGGCGCGCTGGTCGGCGTGGTCAACGGCACGATCGTGCTGTTTTTTCGCGTCCATTCACTGATCGTCACGCTCGGGGTGGGAACGTTCCTGCACGGCATCACGCTGTGGATGAGCGACAGCCAGACGATCAGCGGCGTCTCGCGCATGCTGATGCAATACGTGATCATACACCGGATTTTCGGCATCCCGATCAGCTTCTATTACGCGGTCGCGCTGGCCGCGATCGTCTGGTACGTGCTTTCCTACACCGCCTACGGG
The DNA here is from genome assembly GCF_003015025.1 of Nitratireductor sp. StC3. Classification (NCBI taxonomy): domain Bacteria; kingdom Pseudomonadati; phylum Pseudomonadota; class Alphaproteobacteria; order Hyphomicrobiales; family Phyllobacteriaceae; genus Nitratireductor; species Nitratireductor sp. StC3. Next base: position 30,456 of record NZ_PYBP01000006.1, read on the forward strand.
CAGCAATTGCTGTTTACCGGGCGCGGGCGCGAGGTCGGCCGCCTCACCGGCGTGGCGGTCGGGCGCGTGCGCATGATCGCCTTCGCCGCGTCGGGCATGATGGGGGCGGTTGCCGGCATGCTCTATACCGGCACCACCGGCTCGGCCAATCCGAACTCCGGAACGACCTTGCTGCTGCCCGCCTTCGCCGCGGCCTTTCTCGGCGCGACCTGCATCAAGCCGGGCCGCTTCAACGCGTGGGGATCGGTGATCGCGGTCTATTTCCTGGTGACGGGCATTAACGGGCTTTCGGTTCTTGGCTTCCGCACCTATGTGCACGATCTCTTCTACGGCGGCGCCCTGGTGCTGGCGGTGATGATTTCTCAGCTCGTCAGCGGGCGCAGGGAGAAAACGCTTTGACCGAAATTGCCAACGATGCCCTGCCCTTGCTGCGCATCAACGCCGATCGGCTGTGGGCACGCCACATGGAAATCGCCCGGATCGGGGCGATCGCCGGCAACGGGTCCTGCCGTCTGGCGATGACGGCGGAGGACGCCGAGGCGCGCGCCCTGCTGGCGTCCTGGTGCCGCGACGCCGGTCTCGAGCTGAAAATCGACCGCGCCGGCAACATGGTCGCGATCCGCCCCGGCAGCGATCCCGCGCGCGGCATCGTCGCCTCGGGAAGCCATCTCGACACCCAGCCGCACGGCGGCCGCTTCGACGGCGTCTCGGGCGTGCTGGCAGCCCTCGAGGCGGTGGAGACGCTCAATGACGCGGGCGTCGCGACCGCCGCGCCGCTGGCTGTGGTCAACTGGACCAACGAGGAGGGCGTGCGTTACGCGCCGGGCCTGCTCGGTTCGGCCTGGTATGCCGGACTGCTGACGGATGACGCGCTTTCCGACACCCGCGCCGCCGACGGCATGCTGTTCGACGACGAGGCGCGGCTGCGCGGCTGGCTCGGAAATTCTTCGGAAAAAATCCCGCTCGCGGCATTCCTCGAACTGCATATCGAGCAGGGACCGGTGCTGGAGCGGGAGGAAAAGCAGGTCGGCATCGTCACCTCCGTCCAGGGCCTGACCTGGCTGGACGTGAGGGTTTCGGGCACCGACGCCCATGCCGGCACCACGCCCCTCGATCACCGGCAGGACGCGCTGCTGGCGGCCGCCCGGATGCTGGCGGCGCTCAACGAGGCCGGTCTGGAATGCGGCCCGGCGGCCCGCGTCAGCGTCGGCCGTCTGACAACCGCCACCGATGGGCCGAGCACCGTCGTCGGCGAAGCCGCCTTCGTGATCGACATCCGCCACCCCGACGCCGGAACGCTGGCCGAGTTGACCGCCAGATGCAGCGCGATCTGCGAAACCCTCGCCGCCAAATCCGGATGCACGGCAGCCGTCACCCGGCGGATCCAGGTTTCGCCGACGCAGTTCGACGCACGCTGCATTCGCGCGCTCGAGGCCGGCGCCCGGCGGCGCGGCTACGCCTATCGCAAGATCGCCAGCGGCGCGCTGCACGATGCCGCCAATGTCGCCCAGGTTGTGCCCACGGCGATGGTTTTCGTGCCGTGCCGGAACGGCATCAGCCACAACGTCAACGAATACGCCTCGCCGGAAGACCTGGCCGCCGGAACCAACGTGCTGCTCGACGCCGTGCTCGAACTGGCGCGGTAGCTCAAGCCGGTCTTGCGACGACCGCCCTGTTTCAACAGGGCGGTCGTCGCAAGAACGTACGAGTGAAGCGTCCTCGCGGCCGACGATCCGGCCGGCCCGAGGATTTCGGTTCGCCGGGCCCCGGCTAGCGCACCGCGCCCCACAGCCGGTGCACCATCGCCTCGTAGTCGAACCGCTCGAGCACCTCGAGGCTCGGACGCAGGCCGAAAATATCGGCTCCCGCCGCCGCCAGGTCCTGGATGCCGGCCCGACATTCCTCGGCCGAGCCGATCACCGCGATCCGGTCGATATAGTCGTCCGGAATCAGGTCCGGTCCGACCTTGGCCGCGCCGCCGCGCATGACGGCGCGGATCTTCTCGACCTCGTCCTTGTCGATCCCCAGGATCCCCGTCACCTTGCTGTGCGAATTGGCGATGGTGCGCGCGGTGATCAGCCGGATCGTGTCGTACATGGCCGATTTCTCCTCGCCGCAAAGGGCAAAGTTCCAGGCCACGATCTTGACGTCGTCCTCCGGTCGGCCGGCGGCGGCCGCCGCCTCGCGGATCCACCCCGTCACCGTCCTCATCGCTTCGGGGCGTCCGACATTGCCGACGATCACGCCGTCGGCGACCTCGCCGGCCATGCGGAAAGCGCGCGGATGGGTGGTGGCGACATAGATGTCGACCGGGTTCTTCGGCTTGAACTCCATATGCGCGTTGTCGAAACGAAAGACGTCGTTTGCCACTGAATGATGTTCACCCGCCAGCACCGCCTTCATCGCCACGATGGCGTCGCGGGTGGTTTCGGTAAAGTCCCCGTCCGGCGCGGCCATCGCCTTGCGTGTCGGTTTCAGCCCCGCGCCGATGCCCAGCACCACGCGGCCCTCGCACAGATCCGCTACCGTGCCCACGGCCCGGGCGATCTGGATCGGGTGCCGCGTATAGGGATTGGCGATGCCGACCCCGAGCCGGATCGTGGTCGTCTTGGCCGCGATCGCGCCCAAAAGCACGTACGGGTCGCGCATGAAGGTCTCGTCGGGCACCCAGACCATGGGGATGCCGGCATCCTCGGCCCGCTGCACCATCTCGATGACCTCGGCCGCGGTCTGCCGTGGCAATGCGCAAAATGAAAAATCCATACCGTCCTCTCGTTAGGTGGTTCCGGCTTTCGCCGCGGTAGCTTGGCTCTTGGTCTCGATGACACGCGCGATCGCGCGGACGATGCCGCGATAACCGGTACAGCGGCAGATGCAGCCGGCGAGCTCGGCGCGGATCTGCTCGGTATCGGGCCGGTCGTGGCGCAGCACGATGTCGCGCGCCGTGGCCAGCATGCCCGGCGTGCAATAGCCGCATTGAAGTGCGTGCTCGTCGCGGAAGGCCTGGCGCAGCCGGGTGACCACCGGGTCGTCGTCGAAACCTTCGACCGTGGTGACCCGCACGCCCTCGCACGACGCCGCCAGCGTGATGCAGGAGCGCATCGGCATGTCGTCCACCACCACCGTGCAGGCCCCGCAGGCGCCATGCTCGCAGCCGAGATGCGTGCCTTTCAGCGCCAGGTTCTCGCGCAGAAAATCGGCCAGGCTGAGCCGCGGATCGATCTCGGCGCGCACCGGCTCGCCGTTGACGGTAAGCGAAAGCGTGGTCACGACGAAACCTCCTTCATGGCACGGCGCAGGCAGGTGGCATGGATCTGCATCTCGTAGCGGTCGAGATCGGGCTCGCGCTCAGCAAGCGCGGCGCGGATCGTTGCCTCCGCGGCCAGGCTTCCGGACGCGACAGCCCCTTCGAGGGCCTCCAGCCGGCAGGGCCCGCCGACCGCGCTGCTGCCGGCGACGACGCGGGTGAAGCCGCGCGCGGGATCGTGCACCACCGCCGCGATCGCCTCGCCGAAGGTCCCGGCCTTCTTGCGCATCTTGCGGTAGGACCAGCGGGCCGAAGGCGACAGTTTCGGCAACCGGATCCCGGTCAGCATCTCGTCCTCTTCGAGCGCCGTCGTGAAAACGTCGACGGAAAAATCCTCGCTTGCCAGCGCCCGTTCGCCATCAGGGCCGGCAAGCTGCACTGTGGCGCCGAGCGCCATCATGGCCACCGGCCAGTCGGCGGCGGGGTCGGCATGGCAAAGGCTACCGCCCAGCGTGCCGCGATTGCGCACGGCGCGATAGGCGATGTCGCGGGCGACGAAGGCGAGCATGCCGCGCCAGTGATCGCCCGAGGCGCCGTCCTCGAGCGTGGCGTGGGTGACGCTGGCCCCGATCAGCACGGTTTCGCCCTCGTCCGAGACGGCACGCAGGTCGGCGATCGCGCCGATATCGACGAGCGTTTCGGCGAAGGCGACGCGCAGGTTGAGCATCGGCACGAGCGACTGGCCGCCGGCGAGTATCCGCGCACCGCCAGCGCCTTCGGCGAGCGCGGCAACGGCCTCGGCAATGCTGACGGGACGCAGATAGGCGAACGCGGGAGCCTTCATCGCGCGGCCTCCTTCTTGCCGGCGGCGCGGTCCTGGGCATCGAAGATCGCCTGCAGCACCCGGCGCGGCGTGGCCGGCACCGCGCACAGCTCCGCCCCGGTGGATCGAAGCGCGTCGTTGATGGCGTTGACCAGGGCGGCCGGCGGGGCGATGGCACCGCCTTCGCCGACACCCTTGACGCCGAAGCGCGTATAGGGCGAGCGCGTTTCCATATGGTCGAGCCGGATCATCGGGATCTCGCTCGCCGCCGGCACCGAATAGTCGCCAAACGTGGTTGCAAGCGGCTGTCCCTGGTCGTCGAAGGGCACTTCCTCGAACAGCGCCGTGCCGATCCCCTGCGCGACGCCGCCCAGCACCTGGCCGTCGACGATCATCGGGTTGACCCGGGTGCCGCAATCGTCGACCGCGACATAGTCGAGCACCTCCACGGTTCCCAGTTCCGGGTCGACCGCCACCCGCGCGGCATGGGCGGCATAGGCAAAGGGCGCCCGGTCTCCGTCGGGCCGATAGCCGCCGGTGACCTCCAGCCCGTCGCGCAAAAGCTCCTCGGGCAGGTCGAAGGGACGGAAATGCCAGATCACGGCTGCTTCCTCGATCGTCATCGAGGCGCCCGGCCCGACGAGTTCGCCGGCCTCCAACCGCACATCATCGGCCGTGCACTGCATCATGTGCGCGGCGATCTCCCTGAGCTTGAACACAAGCTTGTCGGCGGCGGCAGCGACCGCACCGCCGGTCATGACGATGGCGCGCGAGGCGTAGGTGCCGGTCGAATAGGGCGAAAGCGCCGTATCGCCATGGCGCACCGACACGCGTTGCGGGTCTATGCCCAGCACCTCCGACGCGATCTGCGCCAGCGTCGTCTCCATGCCTTGCCCGTGCGACTGCACACCGACCCGGATCTCGAGGCTGCCGTCCGGCTGCATGAGCGCGGCGACCTGCTCGAAGCCGGGCATCATCTGCACGCCGATCTGGGAGATTGTGGCGGTGGAGACCGCTGTGTGCTCGGTATAGACGGCATAGCCGGTGCCGATCAGCCTGTCGGGTCCGGCATCTGCCGACACCGCGTCGACCATCGCGCGCGCCCGGCGCAGCGAGGCCGGATAGTCGCCGCTGTCATATTCCTTGCCGGTGATCGCCTTGTAGGGCATCGCCGCGGCGGGCACGAGATTTTCCAGCCGCACCTCGACCGGGTCGCGGCCGACCGCACGCGCCACGGCGTCGACAAGGGTCTCCATGGCGAAGCAGGCGCCGGGGCGCGCGACCGCCCGGTAGGGCGAGAGCGGCGGCTTGTTGGTCGCAACCGTCATCGTGCGCACCCGGTAGCCGCCGATATCGTAGGGGCCGGTCAGGATGCCGCTTGCCTGGATGGCGTCGAAGCCATTGGTGTGCGGCCAGATCGAATAGGCGCCGGCATCGGTGGTCAGCACCGCGTCCAGCGCCAGGATGCGGCCGCGATCGTCGGCATGCGCCGTCATCCGGTAGCGATGCTGGCGCGCGTTGGCGCCGGCGGTCAGGTGCTCGAACCGGTCTTCCAGCCAGCGGACCGGCCGTTTCAGCCGCAGCGCCAGCCAGGCGACGATCACCTCCTCGGGATGCAGGATCGCCTTGTAGCCAAAGCCGCCGCCGACATCAGGCGCCACGACCCGCACTTGACGCTGCTGCAGGCCGAGGCACTGGCAAAGCGCGTTGCGGATCATATGCGGTGACTGGGTGGAGGAATAGACCACGAGCTGGCCGTCTCGGGCATCGTAATGGGCGAGCGCGCCCTTGCCCTCGAGCGGCACCATCGCCTGGCGCGCCATGTCGAGCGTGCGTGTCACCTGGACGGTGGCGCGCGCCACCTGCTCCTCGATGCCGCTGTCGAAGCGGGTTTCCATCGATAGATTCGTGCCCCAGTCCGCGTGCACGAGCGGCGCGCCCTCGGCCATCGCCGCGTCGATCGAGGCCACCACGGGCAGTTCCTTCAGGTCGGGGACCACCCGCTCGGCCAGATCCTCGGCCTGCGCCCGGTTCGGAGCGAGGCAGGCGGCGATGATCTCGCCGACGAAACGCACGCGGGTCAGCGCCATTGGCGGGCTGCCTACGATCCGGTGTCCGGCCACGTTGGAGGTGGGCCGGATCGGCGCGACGCCGTCCATGTCGCGGGCGGTGAAGACCCGCTCGCCGGCATCCTCCGGTTTGTCGATCCCCACGATCTCGGCATGGGCGAGCGGGCTGCGCACGAACGCCACGTCCAGCATGCGCGGCATCTCGATATCCGCGAGGTAGCGGCCGCGCCCGTGAAGAAAGCGGTCATCCTCCTTGCGCGGGAGAGACGCGCCGACGCCTGTGTCTGTCATGGGATTTTCCTTCGTTCCTTCGCTCCGGTCGCCGTCAGATCCCGACAAAGGAGGTGAGCCACAAGGCGGTCGCCGGAAAGAAATAGACGATCAGCATCACCAGCACCTGGCAGGCCACGAACGGCATCACGCCGAACGCCATCTGGCGATAACTCATGTCCGGCGGCGCGATCGAGCGCAGATAAAACAGCGACGGCGCCATCGGCGGGGTCAGATAGCTGGTCTGCAGGGCGATGATGGCGAGCACCGCGAACCAGACCGGATCGATGCCGGCGGCACGCAGGAGCGGATCGTAGATCGGCACGCAGATCAAAACGATCGAGATCCAGTCCAAGACGAAGCCGAGGATCATGATGATCAAAAGCACGATCAGGATCAGTTCGCCCGAGGACAGGTCCATCGCCAGGATCGTCGACTGGATCAGCTGACGGCCGCCATTGATCTGAAAGATGCTTGTGAACATGGTTCCGCCCACGACGATAAGCATCACCATCGCAGTGATCACCAGCGTCGCGCGCGTCGCCGACCACAGCACCTCGATCGAGAGACGCCGGTAGAACAGTGTCAGAATGATCGTGCCGAGCGCGCCGACGCCGGCGGCTTCGGTCGGCGCGGCGATCCCGGCGATGATCGACCCAACCACCGCCAGCACCAGCGCCAGTGCCGGCAGCAGCGAGGTCAACGTGATCCAGATCTTGTCGCGCATCGGCATCGCGAAGTCCTCGTCCGCGACCGGCGGGCCGTCCTGCGGACGCAGCGCGCAGCGCGCCAGCGCGTATCCCAAGAAGCAGGCGACCATCAATATGCTTGGAATGATGACCGCGGCGAACAAATCGCCGATCGAAAGCTGCCCTTGGGTGGCGTAGACCACGACGACGATCGACGGCGGGATCATGGTGCCGAGCGAGCCGCCGGCGCAAATCGTGCCGGCGATCAGGTCGTTGGAATAGTTGTATTTCTTCATAGCCGGAATCGCCATCATGCCGACCATGACCTCGACCGCGCCGACAATGCCGGTTCCGGCGGCGAAGATCGCGCACATCGACAGCGCCGCGAGCGACAGCCCGCCCGGCAACCGGCCGAGCCACAGCCGCATCGCCTCGAAAAGGCGCGCCGCGATCCCGGAGCGTTCCAGCATCGCGCCCATGAACACAAACAGCGGGATGGCCGCGAACGTGGGCTGGGAAGCGACCTTGTCGACGAAGCGGTAGAGCTGTGCCGGCGCGATGTCGCCGAAGGCCAGAAGCGCGAAGCCGAAGGCGGTAACGATCAGGCTGAACGCGACCGGCAGGCCCAGCAGAATGAGAAGAAAGAGGGTCGGAAACATCAACCCCGCGAGCAAGGGATCACCCATGACGCCCTGCCGCTTTCAAGCTGGCGCGCAGGCCGGTCACCAAAATCTGGGCTGTCAGCATCACCATGCCCGCCGCCAGCGCGGCGTAGAAGGGCCATAATTGCGGCGCGAACGCGCTGACCGGGTCGACCTCGCCCTTTTCATAAGCGCGCAACGCTTTGGTCACCGCGACGTAGCTGATCGCCGAAAAGGTCGGCAAAGCGAGTGTGAGAAGCAGTACGGCGCCGATGCCGGAGCGCAGGCGATCGGGCAGCATCAGCACGAGGAAGTCGATACTGACGTGACCGTCCTCCTTCAGGCAGAAGGCGGCCGCGCACAAGAACAGCGCGCCGCCCAGCATATAGGTCAGGTCGCCCGCCCACAGGGTCGGACTGCCGAACACGTAGCGGCTGGCGACCTCGAAGATCATCACCGCGATCAGCAGAAAGACCATGATGCCCGCGAGGAAGGCGAAGCCGGCCGATAGTCTGTCGATGAGTTTCATTGTGACTTCCTGCTGGAAGGCCGGGCCCGAAGCCGCATAGCGCGACCTGGGCCCGGTCCGGTCATTTCCGATCCAGGTGCTTGTAGGAAGCGCCGTCGGCGTAGAGATCCTGATAGGCGAAGTAGCTGTCGCCGATCTTCTTCATCCACGCATTGCCGCCCGCCGTCTGCTCCTCGGCCTTGGCTGCGGCCCATTTGCGGCCCGCCGCGGTGATCGCCTCGGTGACTTCCGCCGGCAGTTCCTGAAGCTTGTTGTTGCCCGAGCGCAGCTCCTTCATCGCGACCAGGTCGGCCATGCCCGACTGCAGGTAGCTTTCGAACACGGCGAGTTTGGCCGCCGCGGTCACGATTTCCTTGAGATCGTCGGGCAGTGCGTCCCATTTTTCCGCCGTGACGATGAATTCGTTGATCCCGGCGGGAAAATGAAGACCCGGCGCGATGATGTACTCGGCCGCATTCTCCAGTCCCGCGATCTGATTGTCGGCCGGCCCGGACCATTCGGCAATGTCCACCCCGCCACGATCGAGCATCTGGTAGACTTCGCTGCCGGTCACGAAGACCGGCGCGGCTTCGAATTCCTCCGACAGGATGGAAGCCCACGAGCCCGCGGCGCGGAACTTCAACCCCTTCAGATCCGCGACGCCTTCGATCGGCTTGTGCGAATGCCAAAGCTCCGTGCCGACAACGCCGCCGACCAGCGAATGCAGACCGAGCGTGTCGCGCTTGAACTGGGTCAGCAGGTCCTGCCCGCCGCCCTCGTAAAGCCAATAGAGCATGGTTTCCGGCCCCATGCCGCCGGGATGGCCAGCATAGAAGCTGTTGGCCGGATCGGCGTTGACCGCGTAGAGCGGCGTGATCATGGCCGCATCGGCGGTCCCGTCGAGCACCGCCTCGTAATTCTTGGTGGCCGGCGCGAGCACGTCGACCGGATAGGGTTCGATCACCAGCCGGCCCTCGGAGAGCTCGTTCACGCGCTTGGTGAAGGGCATGACGATGTTCTTCCACAGACCCCAGGTCTCGCCAGCATAGCTCGACATCCGCCAGGTGATCGGTTCGTCCTGCGCCAGGGCCGGGAGCGTACCGGCAAGAGTTGCGACCGCCACAAGGGCCGCCTTTGTCCACCGTTTCATGTGTTGGTTCTCCTGTTGATCCCCTCCGGTTGGTTTTTCGGAGGCCATTGGTTCTTTTCATCTGCGTCCAAAAATGCTTGCTCTGCTGGTACCCTCCACACCGATCAGATTTCCAGTCCGTAGTTTTCGCGGAGCACGCGTGAGGCGTCCTCGAAGGATCCGTCCGTTTCCGGCAGGCCCTCGCCCGCCCCGTCGACATCCTTCATTCCGCTTGCGGTCGCCAGACAGACCACCGCGCCCGCGGCAAGCTCGGCGTGCCCCGCCTGTTGGCGCAGGCCCGCAAGTCCGGCCGCGGCGGAAAACTCCACCCAAAGCCCCGACTGTGCGAGCCTGGCGCGCGCCGCCTCGATCTCCTCATCGTCCATCGCCAGCGCTTTGCCGCCGCTTTCCAGGATTGCGCGGCGGCCGCGCAGGCCGCCGACCGGCGTGGCGATCGACAGCGCCCTTGTGCTGCCGTTGGGCGACGGCACGCTCGCGACGGGCTGATCGTCACGCATGGCGCGGTGGAGTGGACCGTAGACAGTCGATTCGCACGAATAGAGCTGCGGAACCCGGTCCGTCAGGCCGAGTGCCTTGAGTTCGGCAAAGCCTTTCCACACACCGTAGAGCAGTTCGCCGTAACCGGTCGGCACGAAAACCGACCCGGGCGCGGTGCCGCCGAGATCGCGAAAAATCTCGTAGGCGATCGACTTGTAGCCCTCGATCGCGAAGGGGTGCCCGGTATGGGCTTGCGGGGTCAGGTTGCTGACCGGATGGAAACCCGTCTTGTCCCGCAATCGGGCCATCAGTTCCCAGCGCCGGTCGGACGGTACGGCGAGCGCGGCCGCACCATAGGCGGCGACGAAACGCTGCATGGCGAGCGGTGCGGTGGAACTCGCCAGCACGATGCACGGCAGGCCAGCAGCCGCCGCGTAGGCCGACGCCGACGCGCCATGATTGCCCGAAGAGGCGACGATGACGCCCGGGGCGCCGGCGAGTTGCGCGGCGCTGACGGTGCAGCGGTTGAGGCGGTCTTTGTGGCTCCAGGTCGGATTGCGGCCCTCGTCCTTGACGAAGACGGGGCGGTCTATCCCGGCCCAATCGGCAAGCGTCGCCATTTCGAAAAACGGCGTTTCGCCCTCACCCAGATTGGTTTGCGGCGTCAGCGGCGGCATCAGCGGGGCCCACGCGCCAAGCCCGAGACTGGGACCGGATCGCGGCGCGAGAAACAGGCTCTTATCCAAAGCGGAATAGTCGAAATCCAGCTCCAGCGGCCATGGCAGAGACGGATCGGCGTCCCGGCGAAACTCACCGACCTGCGGCGGAAACAGCGGAAGGTCCACGGAGGGATCGCCCATCGCGGTTTGCCGAAGCGCCAGGGAGTTGGTGTGCGTCGTCTGCATGAGGTCAGGAAATCCAATCGCCTGTAAGTGTTTCTGTTTTTGATTGACCGTTCCGATTACTGGAATGTATTCACATCTTGGGTCAAGTAAGCGGCACCGTCGCCGGCTTGGCCGACAGCCAACCGAGGTCGAAATGCCGCCATCGAACATGTCCCGGACCGACGAGATCGATCCGCGAACGCAACCCAATCTGAACCTGGCGCGCGGGCTGCGCATCCTGGAGGCGTTCGACAGCGAACATCCCGAATGGGGCGTTCGGGACTTGTCGCGCGCGCTCGACGCCAATCCGACGACGATCCACCGGCTTCTGACCACGCTCGAGAATTTCGGCTATGTCGAACACTCCAGGAACTCGCAGCGTTATCGGCTGAGCGCCAAGGTCATGCGCCTGGCCAGCCGCTATGCGGAACAAAACCCGGTGCAGGACGTGGCGCGCCGCGTGTTCGAGGAATTGTCGGGAGAGTTCGAACACAGTTTTTATCTTGGTGTCCTGAGCAATTTCGAGGTCGTCTACACGGCGGTTGTCGAAGGCCGCGGCGCGCTCAAGATCTCCACCCATGTCGGCGAGCGCATCCCTTTGCACACCACGGCGATCGGCAAGGTGTTGCTGGCCGCGCAGGACGGCGCCTTCTTCGAACGCTTCATCGCCGCTGCGCCGCTGACCCGGCGCACCGACAAGACCAAGACCACGCCCGAGGCGTTGCAGGAAGATATCGAGGAAGTGCGCCGGTCGGGCTTCGCCGTCAGTCTCGGGGAGAATTTCGAAGATATCGGCGCGGTCGGCGTGCCGCTCTACGACGCCCAGGGCGGCGTCGTCGCGGGCCTTTCGCTCGGCTTTCCGCTGCATCTGCTGACGACCGGCCGCCTCGAGATCACCGCGCTCGTCAAGCTGGCGCAGACGCTGTCGGCGGGAATCACCTACCGGATCGACGGCCGGCTGCCCTGACGACAGGAAATCACCGCGAGACTTGACGGCGGCGTTCACGGCGCCACCACCATCAATTCACGGGTCAACCCGGTCAAAAGCGTGTTCTCGCCGCCCTCGCCCAGCACGAAGGGATCCTCGACATGGATGCCGCCGGTGCCGAACTCGTAGTAGGGCGTCTCGACATTCAGCACCATGCCGGCTTCCAGCACGAGATCGTTACCGGGCGTGAGGACCGGCTTTTCATAGATCTCCGCACCGATGCCGTGCCCGACATGGTGACGCCGATAATGCGGAATGCCCGCCTGCCGAACGCCGTCGACCATCAGGTCGAAAAGCGCGCCGGCGGTCATGCCGGGGCGGGCCGACTCAATCGCCACATCCTCGCCGTGCTTGAGCGCGGCATAATAGGAGGCCACCCGCGGATCGGGCTCGCCGAAGGAAACGTTGCGCGCGATATCGGACCAGTAGCCGTCGCGCGTACAAGCGACGTCGAACCAGATCGTGTCGCCCTTGCGCAACCGAGTCAGGTCGGGCAGCACCTGCCCGCCGACGCCGTTGCGTCCGAACCGGATCATGGTCAGTTGCGGGGTCGCCTCCTGCGAGGCGATCGCCCGGTTGAACTCGAGCATCATCTCGCGTTCTGTCACGCCCTCGTCGAGCACCGCTGCAACCGCACGGATCGCCTGCTCGGTGGCCGCCGCGGCGCGGCGCAGGCGGCGGACCTCCTCCGCCGTCTTGACCCGGCGGGTCCAGGACAGAAGGTCGGAAGCGTTTGAAAACCGCGCCTCCGGCAACAAGCGCCGGAGTTCCTCGCCGATGCCGGGCTTCATGCCGTCCTCGTCGAGACCGATATGCGCGCGCGCAAGGCCGGCCGCCTCCAGCGCGGAGGCCAAAGCAGCCGCCGGCGCATCCGAAGACGCAAGCTCGACCGACGCCGCCTTGAGCCGCGTCTCCGCCTCCGTCAACTGCAGCGGCCCGTCGTCCCGCATTTCGCGATAAAAGGTGCCGAAGGTCGCCGCGACCTCGACCCCGCTGAAGGAATCGAGCACCTGATCAACCTCGCCGACGCTCGAAACGAGCTTCGCGCCGCCGGTCGCGCCGGCGGTCACGAAGGCGAAGCAATTGCCGAAATAAGGATGGATCTTCAGGGAGACGCTGCCGATCCCCGTGAAGTAGCGGACGTTCTCGAACGTGGCAGCGACAACCGCGTCGACTTTGTTTTCCGCCAGAGCGCGGTCCAGACGTTCGCGGTTCAACAGCATGCATTTTCTCCAACCGATCGAGCGTACCGATTTTCGGAACGCCATTTCGATATTTTTAGGTTAGAGGACGCTATCCTGACATGTCAACATCTGTTATCACGAACTTCAGTCTTGCAAAATTGACCTACATAAGCTTGACAAAGGAAATTCCGCACCTGATGATTTTCGCAACAGCGTTCCGATTATCGAATTATCTGCGGAAATAAGGAAGCGAAGCCATGAAAGTAAGCGTAGGCCTGCCGACCGGCATGGAAGGCATGATGTACCCGGTGCCGTTTGCCGGAGTTCATGACCTGGTAGACATGGCCAAGCGGGCAGAAGCCCTGGGCTACGATTCAGTGTGGGGCAACGACCACATGACGACCCAGCAATATGTCCGCGAGGAATTTTCCCAGGCCCCCAATTTCTGGGAGATCCTGTCGACCTACGCCTATATCGCCGCCGAAACGACGTCGCTGCGGTTGGGCACCGGCATGCTGGTCCTGCCGATGCGGCGCGACATCGTCGTGGCGGCCAAGCAGATCGCCACGATTGACCATCTAAGCCGCGGCCGGCTGGAAATCGGGATCGGCATCGGCGCCTACCGCGAGGAGTTCGAGGCGCTGCATCCCGGCTGGAAGGTTCATCGCGGCCGTATGGTCGAGGAGGCGTTCCAGGCGCTCGACCTGCTTTACAACCAGCGCTCCGCCAGTTTCGACGGCGAGTTCTACAAGTTCAACGACATCGAGATGTACCCCAAGACGTTCCAGCCCGTCCTGCCGACCTATGTCGGCGGCAACAACGTCAACGCCCTGCAGCGCACGGTCGACTACGCGACCGGCTGGCTGCCGGCCTGTCTGGAGGTCGAGAAGCTGCGCCAGAACGTCGAGAAACTCCACGCCCTGGCCGAACAGAAAAACCGCGACCCCAAGCAGATCGAGGTGGCGCCGCAATATGTCGTCTATGTCGGCCGCACCCGCGAACAGGCCGTCGCCCGTTACCAGGAAAGCCAGATGCACAAACATCTGGTCTCGCTCTCGCAATCGACGCTGAAGGACCAGGGCGAAGTCCGGCACGAGGACATCAACCTGATCGGCACCCCCGAGCAGGTGATCGAGAAGGCGCAGGCGCTCAAGGCAGCCGGCGCGACCCATCTTCTGGGACTGTACTTCGCCGTCAACACCCTGCCGGAGCTCTACGACCAGATGGAAATCTTCGCCAAGGAAGTCGTGCCGCACATCTGATGCGACCTCCGCCTTCCCGCGCAAGGCAAGGACATTCAAGACATGAGTGAGATAAAGAACATCGCTATCGTGGGCGGCACCGGCGCGCTGGGCGGCGGGCTGGCCATGGCCTGCGCCCGCGCCGGGCTTGCCGTCTTCATCGGTTCGCGCGACGTAGCGCGGGCCGAGGCGGCCGCCGCCGAGATCGCCGAAAACACAGGTGCGAAAGTCGTCGGGCTCGACAATGTCGCTTGCGCTGAGGCCGGCGAGATCGTGGCCATCACCGTGCCCTCGGCCAACCATGTCAGCACGCTCGAGACCATCGCCGACAAGGTCGCCGGCAAGATCGTGCTCGACACCACCGTGCCGCTGGTGCCGCCGAAAGTTGCGCGCGTCCAGATGCCGGCGGAGGGCTGCGCGGCCAACCGGGCAGCCGCCACGCTCGGCCCGCAAGCGCGGCTGGTAACCGGTTTCCACAGCGTCTCGGCCCAGAAGCTGCGCAAGGGCGAAAAGATCGACGGCGACGTGTTGCTGTTTTCCGACGATGTGGCTGCCCGCGAGACGATCGTGGCGTTGGCGGACCGGATCGGCCTGCGCGGCGTCCATGCCGGGCCGCTCGCCAACTCGGTCGCCGCAGAGGCGCTGACGTCTGTGCTAATCGGCATCAACAAACGCTACAACATTCCCGAAGGCGCCGGCATCGTCGTCACCGGAATCCGGGACAAGGCCGCCGAACGGGCGTGATGACCGGGATGGCCCCGATCGAGATCCTGAAGCTGGCCGGCCTGCCGATAATCGGGCCGGACAGCGATCTCTGCGCGGAAATCGCGGGTGCGATGAAGCGCAGCGCGATCGCCTTGCAGGACGGCGACATCGTCGTGGTGGCGCAGAAGATCGTCAGCAAGGCGGAGGGCCGCAAGCGTGTCTTGAGCGACTACGTTCCCTCGCCGGCCGCGCGCGACCTCGCCGGCACGGTGAACAAGGATGCCAGACTGGTCGAGGCCGTCCTGTCGGAAAGCCGCGCCGTCATCCGCGCCGTCCCGAACGTGCTGATCGTCGAGCACAGGCTCGGGCATATCATGGCCAATGCCGGCATCGACCAATCCAATGTCGAAACAGACGGCGCAGACGGCGAGACGATCCTGCTCCTGCCCGAGGATCCCGACGCCTCCGCCCGCGCGCTGCGCGACCGGCTTCGCCCGCACGGCGTCGAGCACATCGGCGTGGTCATCTCCGACAGTTTCGGCCGGCCCTGGCGGATCGGCACGACGGGCGTTGCGATCGGCGTCGCCGGCGTGCCGGCCGTCATCGACCGGCGCGGCGAAAAAGACATGTTCGGCCGGGTGATGCAGGTGACGGAAGTCGGCTTCGCCGACGCGGTCGCCTCCGCCGCGTGCCTGGCAATGGGCGAAGGCGCGGAAGCAATTCCGGCCGCGATCGTGCGCGGGCTCGACTGGCACGCCGGCACGTGCAACGCCAGCGACGGGCTGCGCGATCCGGAAAGGGACCTCTTCCGATGAGCCGCACCGTTTCCTCCCCCACTGTCGACGGCCGCGTCGTCGCGCTGTGCGGTGGCATCGGCGGCGCCAAGCTGGCGCTCGGCCTGTCGCACGTGGTGCCGGCCGACAGGCTGACCATCATCGTCAATACCGGCGACGATTTCCGCCATTTCGGCCTGCATGTCAGCCCCGACATCGATACCGTCACCTATACGCTCGCAGGCCGCTCCAACCGCGACAGCGGCTGGGGCCGCGACGGTGAGAGCTGGCGCTTCATGGAGGCCGTCAAGGAACTGGGCGGCGAAAGCTGGTTCGCGCTCGGCGACACCGATCTCGCCACCAAGGCCGTGCGTACCCAGCGTCTGGCACAGGGCGCGCGGCTGACCGAAATCACCGGCGAGATCGCCCGCGCCCTCGGTGTAGGCTGCACGATCCTGCCGGCAACGGACGACGCCGTGGCCACGATCGTCGACACCGACGAGGGCGCCCTGCCCTTCCAGCACTATTTCGTCGGCCGGCGCTGGCAGCCGCAGATCCGAGCCCTGCGCTTCGACGGCGCCGAGCGGGCGCGCCCGACCCGGGAGGCGCTGGCCGCCCTCGGCGCCGAGCCGCTCGCCGCGCTGGTGATCTGCCCGTCCAACCCCTATCTGTCGATCGATCCGATGCTGGCCATCCCCGGCCTGCGCGACGCGATCCGCGCCGTCCGCGCACCGGTTGTGGCGGTGTCGCCGCTGGTCGGCGGCAAAGCCGTCAAGGGTCCGCTTGCCAAGATGATCGGCGAACTCGGTCACGCAGCAACGCTGCAGACGATCGCCGATCATTATGCCGACTTCCTCGATATCCTGATCGCCGACGAGGCCGACAGCGGCGCCGCGGTGACCGGCCCGAAAACCCTGTTCGCGCCGACGCTCATGCATGGCCTCGAGGAGTCCGTCGCGCTGGCCCGCACGGTGCTCGCGGCAGCCGGCGCCCACGCAGCGGACGCGCGATCATGAGTCGCGGCGCCTGGGCCCTGTTACCCGTCAAGGAGGGCGCGCGGGCGAAGTCCCGGCTCGCCGGCATCCTGACGCCGCCGGAGCGCGCCGACCTGCAGCAGGCCATGCTGCTCGACCTGCTCGACGGGCTGCGCGCGTCCCAGCTTCTGTCCGGCATCGCGCTCTGCGGTCCCGACCCGGCGACGGCGACGCTGGCCGCGCGATCCGGTCACACCTTCATCCATCAGCCCGCCGGCACGGACGGGCTCAACGCCGCCGTCGCCTTCGCCACCCGCGCCCTGGCGCGCAGCGGCGCGCGAATCGTGGCCGTACTGCCCGCCGACCTGCCGCTCCTGGACGGCGCGGAACTGGATCTCGCCATAACAGCCGCCGCGCTCTCAGGCGCCTGCGCGGTCGTGCCGGACCGGCGCTGCACCGGCACCAACGGTCTCGTTTTTCCGGCATCGACGCCGCCCGAATTTCGCTTCGGCCCCGACAGTTTCCGTCGCCATCTCGGCCGCCCCGACGACCGGCGCATACCGCCCAGGCACGGGCTTCGCCTCGCCTCGCTGGCCTGCGACATCGACCTGCCAGACGACCTTGAGCGGTTGCGCGCCACGCCATCCGGCGACAGAGGCCACCGGTCACGCGCCCTGGCACGCGCCGTGCAACAAAAAAGCCAGGCCCAAAGCCCGACAAAGGAGATTGCGCAATGACCACGCCGCCAATCGCACAGTGGAGCGAGCGTATCATCAAGGGGGGCAGGCTCGACGACGACGAAGCCCTGCTGATTGCCGCGTGCGGCGACCTCGAAGGCCTGACAGAAGCGGCCAGCGCCATCCGCGATGCCGGTCACGGCGACGTCGTCACGGTCTCGCGCAAGGTGTTCATTCCGCTCACCCAGCTCTGCCGGGACGTATGTCATTACTGCACCTTCGCGCAGGCGCCGCGAAACTGCGGCGCGGCCTTCCTGACGCCCGATGAGGTGCTGGCGATCGCCGAAGACGGCGTCAAGGCAGGCTGCGACGAGGCCCTGTTCACGCTCGGCGACAAACCCGAGCTGCGCTACCGGATCGCCCGCGATGAACTGGCCGCGCTCGGCTACAAAACCACTGTCGACTATCTCGCCGCGATGGCCGACATGGTGCTGCGCAAAACCGGCCTGCTGCCCCATATCAATGCCGGTGTGATGAGCGAGGACGAAATCCGCGCACTGCGCGCGGTTTCGGTATCGCAGGGCATCATGCTGGAAACCGCGTCCGAGCGGCTGAGTGAACGCGGCGGGCCGCATTTCGGCTCACCCGACAAAAAACCCGCCGTAAGGCTGGCAACGATCGCAGCGGCAGGCCGCGCCAAGGTGCCGTTTACCAGCGGCATCCTGATCGGCATTGGCGAGACGAGGCGCGAGCGCGTCGAGGCGCTGCTCGCCCTGCGCGCGCTCCACGCTGAACACGGCCACATCCAGGAAATCATCGTCCAGAACTTCCGCGCCAAGCCCGGCACCAAAATGGCCGATGCGCCCGAGCCGAGCCTCGACGACCAGCTCTGGACCATCGCCGTCGCCAGGATGATCTTCGGGCCCGACATGGCGATCCAGTCGCCACCCAATCTGCGCGCCGAGGGGCTGAAGCCGCTGATCGACGCTGGCATCAACGATTGGGGCGGCGTCTCGCCGGTCACCCCCGATCATGTCAATCCGGAAGCGCCTTGGCCGGAGCTCGAGCGGCTCGCCGCCGAGACCGCCCGCGCCGGCAAGACACTCGCGCCGCGACTGGCCGTCTACCCGGCCTGGCTGGACGCGTCCGGCACTTGGTTGGCGCCGGAACCGCGCAAGGCCGCTTTGCGCCGTCAGGACACGTCGGGCCTCGCCCATGAAAGCGGCTGGCGCGTCGGCCGGAGCGAACGCGGCCATGATTTCCCGGCCGCCGTCACCGTACCTTCAAATACCGCCGCCGCCATACGCGCGATCGATCTGGCCGTCGTCGGCCGGCCGCTCGGCGAAGAGGCGATCGTGTCGCTTTTCGAGGCGCGTGGATCGATGGCCGATGCTGTCATCGACGCCGCCGACGCGCTGCGCCGCGAGACGGTGGGCGACACGGTTGGCTACGTGGTGACGCGCAACATCAACTACACGAACGTGTGCACCTATGGCTGCCGATTCTGTGCCTTTTCCAAGGGCCGGACGGCCGCGCATCTGCGCGGCAGTCCCTACGATCTGGACTTATCGGAAATCACCCGGCGGGTCGGCGAAGCCTGGGAGCGCGGCGGCGTCGAGGTCTGCATGCAGGGCGGCATCCACCCCGACTATACCGGCGAGACCTATCTGGAAATCTGCCGCGCCGCCAAAAGCGCTGCCCCCGGCATCCACGTTCACGCTTTCTCGCCGCTCGAGGTCAGCCACGGCGCGCAATCGCTCAACATCCCGGTGCGCGAATTCCTCGAACGGCTGAAGGCGGCGGGGCTCGGCAGCCTGCCGGGCACGGCGGCGGAAATCCTCGACGACGAGATACGCGCGGCGCTCTGCGCACAAAAACTATCGACGGAGGACTGGCTCGGCGTAATCGAGGCCGCGCACGAAACCGGCCTGCGCACCACGGCCACCATCATGTTCGGCCATGTCGAGCGCTATCGGCACTGGGCACGGCACATTCTGCGCATCCGCGCCCTGCAGGAACGCACCGGCGGCTTCACCGAATTCGTGCCGCTGCCCTTCGTGCACATGGAGGCGCCGATCTATCTCAAGGGCGACGCCCGCCAGGGCCCCAGCTTCCGCGAAGCGGTGATGATGCATGCCGTGTCGCGCCTGGCCCTGAACCCGGTGATCGCCAATATCCAGGTCTCCTGGGTGAAGATGGGCGAGGCCGGAATCGCCGCCGCGCTGCGGGCGGGCGCAAACGATCTCGGCGGCGTGCTGATGGACGAATCGATCAGCCGCGCCGCCGGCACCCGCCACGGGCAGGAGTTTCCGCCGCACCGCATGGAAGAGACGATCCGCGCCGCCGGCCGCAACCCGCGCCAACGCACGACGCTCTACGGCACCCCGAACGAGGTGCAGCAGCGCCGGTCGCGTCAGGCGCCGCCGCTGGCCGAGCGCGTCCAGGCGCCGGCGCTCAAACATGCCCGCATCGGCAGCCGGCACGCCCTGGCCGAAGCCGAGATGGCTGGCTGAACGGCGCTCTTTCCGGCCGCACCGGCCTACGGCCGGCGCACAAACCGCTCCAAACCACGGCCGCGGGCCTGTCGGAGTGTCGTGATCTTCGCCGCCTCCACCAACAATAAGAGGACAAAAAATGAAAATCGGAACGCCAAGGGAGGTACTTGACGGCGAGGCGCGCGTCGCAATGACGCCGGACAGCGCCAGGATGCTGCAGAAGCTCGGCTTCGTCTGCGCCATCGAGACCGGCGCCGGCGAGAACGCCGGCTTCAGCGACGCCGCCTATGAAGAAGCCGGCGTCGAGATCGTCAAATCGGCCGAGCGCCTGTGGGCGGATGCCGACCTCGTCGCCAAGGTGCGTCCGCCCACCGGGACCGAGGTCGCCCTGCTGAGCACGGGCAAGGTGCTGATTTCCTTCTTTCATCCGGCCCAGAACGAGGCGCTGATGCGCCAGGCCGCCGACACGGGCGCGACCGTGGTGGCGATGGACATGGTGCCGCGCATCAGCCGCGCCCAGAAGCTCGACGCGCTGTCGTCGATGGCCAACATCGCCGGCTATCGCGCGGTGATTGAGGCCGGCAACAATTTCGGCCGTTTCTTCACCGGCCAGGTGACGGCCGCCGGCAAGGTGCCGCCGGCCAGGGTACTGGTGGTCGGCGCCGGCGTCGCCGGCCTCGCCGCGATCGGCACCTCCACCGCGCTCGGCGCGATCACCTACGCCTTCGACGTCCGCCCCGAAGTCGCCGAACAGATCGAATCGATGGGCGCGGAATTCGTCTATCTCGATTTCAACAGCGACCAGCAGGACGGATCCGCCAGCGGCGGTTACGCCGCGCCGTCCTCGCCCGAATTCCAGGCCAAGCAGCTCGAGAAATTTCGCGCGCTCGCGCCTGAGATCGACATCGTCATCACCACCGCGCTGATTCCCAACCGCGATGCGCCGGTGCTGTGGACCAAAGACATGGTCGCGGCGATGAAGCCCGGCTCCGTCATCGTCGACCTAGCCGCCGAACGCGGCGGCAATTGCGAACTGACGGTCAAGGACGACAAGATCGTCACCGACAACAAGGTGACGATCATCGGCTACACCGACTTTCCAAGCCGCATGGCAACCCAGGCCTCGACGCTTTATGCTAACAATGTCCGCCAGTTCGTGGGCGAACTCGCGCCGGCCAGGGACGGTACGCTGGTTCACGACATGCACGACGACGTCATCCGCGGATCGACCGTCGCCCATCAGGGCGCCGTGACCTATCCGCCGCCGCCGCCGAAAGTACGGGCGATCGCGGCAGCACCGCGCAAGGACAAGCCGAAGGAGCCGAGCCCGGAAGAGAAGCGGGCGCTCGAAGTTGCCGCCTTCCGCGCCCAGACGCGGCGCCAGGCCGGCCTGCTCGTCGCCGGCGCGGCGCTGATCGCCCTCGTCGGCGCGGTCGCGCCGGCCTCCTTCATGCAGCATTTCATCGTCTTCGTGCTCGCCTGCTTCATCGGCTTCCAGGTGATCTGGAACGTCAGCCACGCGCTGCACACGCCGCTGATGGCGGTGACCAACGCCATCTCGGGCATCGTCGTGCTCGGGGCGTTGCTGCAGATCGGCTCGGGCGACTGGCTCGTCGTGACACTCGCGGCCATCTCGATGCTGATCGCCAGCATCAACATCGTCGGCGGCTTTCTGGTCACGCGCCGCATGCTCGCAATGTTCCAGAAATCCTGAGGCGGAGGCAGCACATGTTCGCACAACCATTGGTTACCTCCGCCGCCGTCGCGGCGAGCGTACTTTTCATCCTGTCGCTCGGCGGGCTCTCCAACCAGGAAAGCGCCAAGCGCGCGGTCCGGTACGGCATCGCCGGCATGGCGCTCGCCGTGGTCTTCACAGCGCTCGGGCCAGGTGTCAGCAATTACGGGCTGATGCTGGCCATGGTGCTCGTTGGCGCCGCGATCGGCACGGTCGTCGCCAGGCGGGTGGAAATGACGCAGATGCCGCAACTGGTCGCCGCGCTGCACTCCTTCGTCGGCCTCGCCGCCGTGTTCGTCGGGCTCAACGCCGAGATGGAACGGCTGCGCGTCGCCGGCTTGCGCGCGGCGGGCGAGAGCCTCGACGGCCTGGCCGCCTTCGCCGCCAGGCTCGCCACTAAGACGCCGACCGAGATCGCCTTTCTTCAGGTTGAAGTCGTGCTCGGCGTCTTCATCGGAGCGATCACCTTCACCGGGTCGGTGGTCGCCTTCGGCAAGCTCGCCGGCAAACTGGACGGCAAGCCCGCGCAACTGCCGGGCGGACATCTGCTCAACGCCGCCGCCGCACTCGCCTGCGTGGTGCTGGCGGTGTATTATCTGGCGTTCGGCGGCATGCTGCCCCTGATCGCGATTACGGTGCTGGCGCTGTTCATCGGCTATCATCTGATCATGGGCATCGGCGGCGCCGACATGCCGGTGGTCGTCTCGATGCTCAACTCCTATTCGGGCTGGGCCGCGGCCGCGATCGGCTTCACGCTATCCAACGACCTGTTGATCGTCACCGGCGCGCTGGTCGGCTCCTCGGGCGCGATCCTGTCCTACATCATGTGCAAGGCCATGAACCGGGCCTTTGTGTCGGTCATCCTCGGCGGCTTCGGCGGCGTCAGCGGCCCGCAAATGGCGGTCGAGGGCGAAATGATCGCCACCACCGCCGACGAGGTCGCCGCCGCGCTGGACGACGCCGACAGCGTGGTCATCGTGCCCGGTTACGGCATGGCGGTCGCCCAGGCGCAAGGCGCGGTCTCCGAACTCACCCGCAGGCTTCGCGCCAAGGGCAAAGAGGTGCGCTTCGCCATCCACCCGGTCGCCGGCCGGCTGCCCGGACACATGAACGTGCTTCTGGCCGAGGCCAAGGTGCCCTACGACATCGTTCTGGAGATGGACGAGATCAACGACGATTTTTCCGACACCGACGTCGCGATCGTCATCGGCTCGAACGACATCGTGAACCCGGCAGCCCAGGACGATCCGAACTCGCCGATTGCCGGCATGCCGGTCCTGGAAGTCTGGAAGGCTGGTACCGTCATCGTGTGCAAGCGCGGCCAGGGCACCGGCTATTCCGGCATCGAGAACCCGCTGTTCTTTAAGGACAACGCCCGCATGCTCTATGGCGACGCCAAAAAGTCGATCGACGAGTTGCTGACCAAAATCGGCTGAGCGGTTTCCGACCGCCAACGAAAAAGGCCCGGCGCGGCGGCCGGGCTTTTCTTGTGCGCGCGAGCGCGAGACCGATCAGTCGAGCTCGATCACGGCTTCGACTTCGACCAGCGCGCCTTTCGGCAAGGCCGAGACCTCGTAACAGGCGCGAGCCGGATAGGGTTGCGCGAAAGCCCTGCCGTATTCCTCGTTGATGGCGGCAAATCCTCCCAAATCGGTCAGAAGGATGGTGGTCTTGACCGTACGCGAGATGTCGCTGCCGGCTTCCTTGGCGATCGCCGCGATATTGGCCAGGCACTGGCGCATCTGGCCAACCGCATCCGAGGCCGCGAATTCGCCCGTCTTCGGGTCGATCGGCAACTGTCCGGAAACGAACAGCAGCGAGCCGGTGCGGACGGCCTGCGAATAGGGACCGATCGCGGCGGGCGCGGCGGCGGTGGAAACTGGCTTCATTCGACTTTCTCCGTGGTTGAGCCGGGCCCTCGTCGACACGAAAGCCCGGGCTGGGTGAACTGGAAGTGCGGGGCGGATGGCGGCAGCGACAACGGTGTCGCGACCGTTGCGGTGGCCCGCGAGACAGCACCCGTTATGACCGTCCGTGCATTGGCCGACCGAACCCGGCCGATCGACGCAACGGCTTCAACGCCCGCTGCCGGCTGCCATGGCCGGGGCGATGTTTGCCTCGCTCAGGCTCGAATACTGGGTGATGCCGTCCATGACCATCTGGCGCACACTGTCGATATGCGCGATTGTGGTTGCGCGCGCCGTCGCCTTGTCGCCCTGTGCCAGCGCCTCGATCAAGGTGTGGTGTTCGGCGCGCACCTCGGTGGGGCGTTCGCGCAGCACGTAACCCAGATGCAGAAGCCGTGTCATCTCGTCGAGAATCTGCTCGAGCAATGTCGTCAGCCGCGAATTGTTGGCCGCGCGCGCGATCTCGAGATGAAACGCCTTGTTGGCGGCGATGAAGCGGGCCTCGCTCTCCACCTCTCCCGGCACGTAGCCATGCGCGCAGCGTGCGTCGAGTTCCAGCAACCGGTCGCGGTCGACCCGGCCGCAGGCCATCTCGCTGATTGCCGGCTCGACGATGCGGCGCAGCTCGAACAATTCGCGCATCGCCTTCAACGTGACTGGCGCGATCACATGGCCCCGCCGCGGCTGCGGCACGACATAGGATTCCTGAGACAGGCGCGAGAGCGCCGCACGGATCGGAGCTTTTCCGAAACCGTAGAGACCGCAGAGCTTGGTTTCGCTGACCTCCTCACCGGGACGAAGCCGGCACCAGACGATGTCGTCCTTTATCTTCGCGTAGGCCTGTTCGCTCAAGCCGATCCGCGGCAGCGCGTCGGACGTGTTCATAAGTCTGTCGGTCTCCTGTCGAGGCTTCGATTCATGCTTCCTTCTATCACTGACCTTGCACTTTAGGCAAATTGACATGTGCAGAATAGGAGGCCGCATATGCGACCGTTTCGGCCGCAGCACGCGAAAAGGCGAGGCCGCACCGCCCCGTCCACTGGCAGGGTCGCAATTCTCGGTTGGGATTCCGTCATACAACACGAACGGGATATGGCAACGCCTCGATGTTGCCCGATGGCGACCAGTCAACGTCCCGGGACTTGGTCCACCGATCTGTCCAGGCCCGCATTCGCGCCGAGACGCCGCAATCCGGATAGAGCGAGAGCGGCGAGCAAGACCGCCTTGCCGGTTTCAGCCACCGCGTAAAGCAGGTGGTGCCAGCTTGCCGGTTCCGGCTGCCCCTGGATGACGGCTTCGACCCGCGCGTCGAGGGCTGGCAGCAGCCAGATCGCCTCTACCGCGACGAGCGCGAGCACAAACGCGGCCAGCAGCCTCAAGCCGCGTCCGATGCCTGGCAGGCCGACCGCGACCGCGAGCAGCACGGCCATACCCCATTCGACCCGCGAAAACAGACCAAAGGTAACCCGGCCGACCTCGAGTGCGACCGGCAGGTCGAGCGAGGGCGCTTCGAACTTGACCGGCGTGGCCAGGAAGGAGACGCCGACGACCATGCCGAGCCACACCGCGGCAACCAACGCGGTCAGGGCCAGGGGCAGTCGGGCAGGCACTCGCGCGGCCATCTCAGCCCTCGCCCGGCGGCGTCGGATCGGTACCCGCCGCGACCCCGGCCGCCGGCAGGCGGTAAAACATCGCAAGTTTCAGGCTGGTGGCGATCCGCTCGGCCCGTTCGACGAACACGGCCGCGAGCGCCGGTTCGCAACGCTGGGAAACCGTCTGCCGAAAAAGGCCGAGCCAGATATCGAAATCCTCCGGGCGCACCTGTTTCAGCTTGATGTGGGCCGGCACGGGGCGGCCGTCATAGGCCCCGTTGCGC
Organism: Nitratireductor sp. StC3; assembly: GCF_003015025.1. Taxonomy (NCBI): domain Bacteria; kingdom Pseudomonadati; phylum Pseudomonadota; class Alphaproteobacteria; order Hyphomicrobiales; family Phyllobacteriaceae; genus Nitratireductor; species Nitratireductor sp. StC3. The sequence continues at coordinate 55,769 of NZ_PYBP01000006.1, forward strand.
AGGATCACCGAACACCAGAAATCGGTCATCTTCTCCAGATGCGGTTCCCAGGCCTGGCCGATCTCGCCGGCAAAGATCGGCCCCAGGCGCGGATCGGCGCGAACCCGACCGTAAAAATCGCGCACCAGCTGGCCGATGAAGGCCCGGTCGACGCTGTCGGGAACCGCAGGCTCGCGCGGCTGAACCGGCCGGGCGCGCAATGAAAAGCGATCGGACATGGTGCCTCTAAAAGAGATATTTCAAATATAGCTTTTAACGCCCCCGAGGCTGCGCCGCAAGGGCGCGCATGTCGCACCCGCTGGCGACGGCGCGCCCGCCGCGCTTCGCAGACGGACCGGAAAACCGCCGCGTCGGACGGGCGCGGTTTACCGGGAACCTGCGGCCGCATCCCGCATCGAACGGTTGAATGCAACCGACACGGAGAACCGGATATGAATATCACAGCCGACCATCTGCAGCGCCCGACACGCGCCACGACCCTGCCTGAAGACCGCGATCACGCGGCCGCCAAAGCGCAACCGCGCCGAAGTGACACCCCTGTTCCGACCCGCAGCGAAACCGAGGCCGCCGTGGCGGCGCTGATACGCTGGGCCGGCGACGATCCGGCCCGGCCCGGCCTGGTCGACACCCCGGCGCGCGTGGCGCGCGCGTTCGAAGACTGGTTTGGCGGCTACGGCCTGGTGCCCGACAATATTCTGGGCACCACGTTCGACGAGATCGGCGGCTACGCGGACCCCGTCGAGCTGCGCGACATCCCCTTCTTTTCGTGGTGCGAACACCACATGGCGCCGATCCGCGGCAAGGCGCATATCGCCTATCTGCCCGATCAAAGGGTTGTCGGTATCTCCAAGCTCGCCCGGCTGGTCGATGCCTTCGCACGCCGGCTCCAGATCCAGGAACGCATGACCGATCAGATCGCCGCGGCGATCCAGCGGGTGCTGCAACCGGCCGGCGTGGCCGTCGTCATAGAAGCGCAGCACGACTGCATGCGCTCGCGCGGCATACGGGCCTGCGGGACCAGCCTGATGACGAAAGCCATGTCCGGCGCCTACCGCGAGAATGCGGCTCTGCGCGGCGAATTCCTGGCCTCGCTTCAGTCACGCTGAAAACGCCGGGAACCTTTTCGGCCCGCACGCATCCAATCGGCATCGCCCCGCGACGGGGCGGAAGATGAAAAGGACAGACCGATGAGAACAATCCTTTCGGGCGCGGTTGCGCTCGCCCTCCTTCTCGCCCCTGCCGCGCCGGCCCTGGCGCACGGTCCCGACGAGGCGGTCGCGAAATCGCCGCCGGCAGCGCCCTACCAGCAGGTATCGAAGCTGGTGAAACTGCCCGACTTCATCCCCGGCCTCGGCCAGCTTTTCGTCGATCCGGCCAGCCTGCCCGCGGGCCCCTTCCTGGCCTATGATCGCGACGGCGCGCTGGTCAGCACCATCTACATGATCCCAGTCGCCGATCTGAACCCGGACACCACCTTCGACGACCTGGCCGTGCCCGGCGGTACGGTCGACCATGTCGATATCTACTATAATGCCGGTCATCCCGGCGTTGAGGTGCCGCACGCGCATATCGTGTTGTGGCATGTCGCGGCCGGCGAGGAGGCGCGGGTCGGACAATGACGATCAGCAGGCGTCGATTGCTGTGGGCGGGGGGCGGCTTGGCCGCCCTCCTGCCCGCACTCAAACGGCCGGCCCTGTCGGCCGGCATCGTCGAGATCACCATGGGCGGCCGCGACAATGGCGCCCATGTCTGGTTCGACCCGATAGGCGTTCTGGTCGAGCCCGGCCAGACCATCCGTTGGACCAATCGCGACCCGGGAAACTCGCACACCGCCACTGCCTACCACCCGCGAAACGACGATCGGCCACAGCGCATTCCTCAGAACGCGGCGCCCTGGGATTCCGATTTCCTGTTGCCGGAAGAATCCTATTCGCTCACCCTCACGCACCCGGGCGTCTATGACTATTATTGCATTCCGCACGAACATGCGGGCATGGTCGGGCGCATCGTCGTCGGTGCTCCGGTCAGGGGCGGATGGACCGAAGACGACAGGGCCGGCGACCTGCCCGAGGTCGCGCTGCGCGCCTTTCCGCGCGTCGACGAGATCATGGCGCGCGGCATCGTGCGGCGCTCGTGACGGCAAAAGGCAACGAAACGAGGTTGTGATGGAACAGCGTCTTTTTACCCGCACCGAACCGGCCCCCGCCGACGACGCAGACCTTGTCGCCCGCGCCAGGAGCGGCAGCGAGGAGGCGGTTCGCCTGCTGGTTAGAAAAAACAACCGGCTCCTGTTTCGTCTCGCGCGCGGTTTCGTGCACGACGACGCCGAAGCCGAGGACGTCGTGCAGGAAACCTATGTGCGCGCCTTCAGCCGGCTCGACGGATTTCGCGGTGAGGCCGCGGTCTCGACCTGGCTGTCCAGGATCGCCATCAACGAGGCGCTCGGCCGCCTTAGAAAACGCCGGCCCATGGCCGATCTCGCCGAGTTGGAGACCGGCGCGGCGGGCCCGGCTGGAGACAATGTCGTCATGTTCCCGATAGTCCCGAGCGCACCCGACCCGGAAACCGAGACCGCCCGCGAACAGATCAGGGCGACCCTGGAACGGGCGGTCGACATGCTGCCGCCCGCCTTCCGCACCGTGTTCATCCTACGCGACGTCGAAGGCATGAGCACCGAAGAGACCGCCGCCCATCTGTCGATCCGGCCCGAGACAGCCAAGACCCGTCTGCATCGCGCCCGGCGCCTGTTGAAAAGAGCGATCGAGAAGGAGCTTTCGGCCGGCTTTGCCGATCTGTTTCCGTTCGACGGCGACAGATGCGCCCATATGGCCGACAAGGTGATCGAGCGGCTGGGGCAAAGCCAGTGACAGAAACGGCAAAGAGCAAAGGCGCGACGTCGGGTTTCGTGGCCGAAACTGTACTGGTCGGCCAGGTCGCGCCGCTCGGACCGAGGCGGATTGCCAGCGGCATCCGCAAGGCGCCGGTGGCCGGTCCCGTGCGGCTGACCCGCGAGGGGCTGGTCGGCGACCAGCAGGGCGACCGCAAGCACCACGGCGGCCCGGAAAAGGCGCTTCACCACTATCCGGCCGACCACTACCCGGCCTGGCGCGAACACCATCCCGACATCGTCGCCACCTTGGCTACGATCGGCGCCTTCGGCGAAAACCTGTCTTCGCGCGGCGTCACCGAGGCCGATATCTGCATCGGCGACATCTTTCGCCTCGGCGGCGCAACGGTTCAGGTCTCGCAGGGGCGGCAGCCCTGCTGGCGCCTCAACGAGCGTTTCGGCGAGCCGCATATGGCGCGCCGGGTTCAAGAAAGCGGCCGGACCGGCTGGTATTACCGGGTGATCGAGGAAGGCGACATCGAGGCCGGCATGACGGCCGAGCTGATCGACAGACCGGCCGGGGCCTGGCCCCTGGCCCGGCTGGCGCACACGCTCTACCGCGACACGCTGAACCACGACGCGCTTGCCGAGATGGCCGAACTGGCCGTTTTGTCGACCTCCTGGCGCGATCTCGCACGTCGGCGGCTCGCCCGCCGCGCGGTCGAAGACTGGACGTCGCGGCTTTCGACGCCGGCCGGCTGAGCGCAACCGGATTGCCGGCTCGAAAGACTACTCCGTATCAGTCGCGACGAGCAGCCAGGTGGCGGCGCGCGATCTGTGCTCCCTGCGAAAAGTCCACAGATCCACCGCCTGCAGCAGGCGGGCGGCCTCTTGCCACGGCATGTCCGCGGCATTGGAGCGTTCCGAGACGAAAATCTCCGAACCGAACCGCACCTTGACGATCGCCGCCAGCTCATCGAAGGCGGTGTCGACGATTTCCGCCTGCTGCAACGCGACGAATGTCAGCCACAAATGCCGGCCATTCGCCTCGCGCCGTTCGATCTCCCTGGCGAACACCTCCAGCACGGGTGGATCAAGCAAAGGCGCGAGGTCGTCGATCCTGCCGGCCGCGTAGCTCTTGAGGATGAACTCGTAGGCGCGCCTTGCTCCGCCCAGGAACTGGGCTTCGTTGAAAGCCGCGCCCGCCGCCGCGTCGCACGCAGGCGACTTCGCCTGCGACGGCGCCACCGGCGGCGGCAGGCCGGAACTCAACAGCGTATCCCGGCCATGCTGCTTGTGCCATTCGTGCCAGACAAGCAGATAGGCCCAATAGACGGCCAGAAAGATCACCGGGGCAAGGCTGACGCCGGTCTCGGTCGTCTCGGTCATGACACCACTCCTTCAAGCGACGGGTTCCTCGGGCTGTGTGAACGGCCCGCATCCGCCGCGCGTCCCCGTCTCAGCCAATCTTCGGCAGGCGCTCGAACTGGTGGAACGGCGGCGGCGACGGCAGCGTCCACTCGAGTGTGGTCGCGCCCTCGCCCCACGGGTTCGAGGCCGCCAGCCGCTTGCGCAAGAAGGCATCTGCGACCGTGACGAAGAACACCAACAATCCGAGCGCGGAAATGTAGGACCCGAGCGAGGAGACCAGGTTCCAGCCGGCGAAAGCGTCGGGAAAGTCGACATAGCGGCGCGGCATTCCCGCAAGCCCCAGGAAATGCTGCGGAAAAAACACCAGGTTCACACCGACGAACGTCAGCCAGAAATGTAGCCGGGCCAGCGGCTCGCTGTAGAGATAGCCCGTCATCTTCGGCAGCCAATAGTAGAAGCCGGCGAAGATCGCGAACGCCGCGCCCAGCGACAAGACATAGTGGAAATGGGCGACGACGTAGTAGGTGTCGTGCAGGGCGCGATCGACGCCCGGATTGGCCAGGACCACCCCGGTCACCCCGCCGATCGTGAACAGCATCACGAAACCGAGCGCCCACAGCATCGGCGCGCGAAAGCTGATCGAGCCGCCCCACATCGTAGCGAGCCACGAGAACACCTTGACCCCCGTCGGCACGGCGATGACCATCGACGCGAAAGCGAAATAGCGCTGCGAGGAAAGCGAAACACCGGAAGTGTACATGTGGTGCGCCCAAACCACGAAACCGATCATGCCGATGGCGACCATGGCGTAGGCCATACCGAGATACCCGAAGATCGGCTTCCTGGAGAAGGTCGAGATCACATGACTGACGATGCCGAAGGCTGGCAGGACCATGATGTAGACTTCCGGATGACCGAAGAACCAGAACAGGTGCTGATAGAGTACCGGGTCGCCGCCGCCGGAAGGAAGGAAGAAGGTGGTGCCGAAATTGCGGTCGGTCAGAAGCATGGTGATCGCGCCGGCAAGCACCGGCAGCGACAGCAGCAGCATGAACGCCGTCACCAGCATCGACCAGGCGAAAAGCGGCATCTTGTGCAGCGTCATGCCCGGCGCGCGCATGTTGAAGATAGTGGTGATGAAATTGATCGCGCCGAGGATCGATGACGCGCCCGACAAATGTATGGACAGGATGACCAGGTCGACCGCGGGGCCTGGCTGGCCGGAAATCGCATAGGGCGGATAGAGCGTCCACCCGCCGCCATGGCCGTTGGTGCCGGGGCTGCCCGGTACGAACAGCGACAACGCAAACAGGAGAAACGAAACCACCAGCAGCCAGAACGAAATATTGTTCATGCGCGGGAAGGCCATGTCCGGCGCACCGATCATGATCGGCACGAACCAATTGCCGAAACCGCCGATCAAGGCGGGCATGATGACGAAAAAAATCATCACCAGCCCGTGGGAGCTCACGAACACGTTGAAGAGCGCGGGATCGGCAAAGAACTGCAGGCCCGGCTGCTGCAGTTCCATCCGGATGCCGACCGAGAGCGCGGTTCCCAGCACCCCGGCCAGCATCGCGAAGCCGAGATAGAGCGTGCCGATATCCTTATGGTTGGTCGAGAAAAGCCAACGGCGCGCTCCCCGCGGACGATCGTGTGCCTGGCCGGTCGCATATTCGGACATCTCGGGCTCCTGTCGTTCTTCCGCTGCGCATCGACGTCGGCATCGTCTCCGCAAGCGGTCCTGGTCCGGCGAACCGGCCGCGCGCCAATGCCCCCGAGCGCGTGACCGAACGGGTGAGCGACGTTCCTCCCGTGTGGACCCTGCCCGTTCGGCCACGCCTTGCTGTTGATGCCGGTCGTCCCGGCATTCACCCGTTCGCTATCCGGTTGGAGCTGGTGAAGGTCGCGAACGGAACATGATGAGCCTAGCCCGACCTATCCGAAAGACAAGCGGAATTAAATGCTGGTTAAATGCAAAAATATTGCATTAAATACAGGTATGGACATCGATCGGGCGCGCACTTTTCTGGCAATCGTGCATACGGGCAGTTTTCTGCGTGCCGCCGAACGGCTGCACGTCACGCAGACCACCGTGAGCGCGCGTATCAGGACGCTGGAGGACGAGCTCGGCCGCCGCCTTTTCGTGCGCAATCGCAACGGAGCGAGACTAACCGCCGCCGGAAGCGAGTTCGAGCGCTTCGCCCAGATGTTCGTCCAGGTGTGGGAAGGGGCCAGGCAGCAGCTCGCCGTTCCGAGCGGCCGCGACGGCGTGGTCAGCCTCGGCGCCGAACTCAGCCTGTGGAGCCCGCTGCTGGTCGAATGGATGGCCGAGATGCGCCGCCGTCAGCCCCGGCTTGCGGTGCGCGCGCATGTCGGAATTCCCGACCGGCTGATCGAGGATCTGCGAACGGGCGCGCTCGACGTGGCCCTGCTCTATGCCCCCCAATTGCTGCCCGGCTTCAAGGTAGAACTCCTGCGCGAAGAGCATCTCGTTCTGGTGCGTGCCGTCGGCCGGAACGACGAGCCCGCCCCGTCCGAGGACTATATCTATGTGGACTGGGGGGCCGCCTTCTCGGCCCAGCACGGCGCCCATTCTCCGGCTTTCGGCGAGCCCGGCACCTATGTCGGCTTCGGCCCGCTCGGCCTGGCCTATCTTCTCAAGGTCGGCGGCAGCGGTTATTTCCGGCACGGCATGGTCGCGCCGCTGATCAATGCCGGACAGCTCGAACTGGTCGAGAATGCGCCGCGCTTCACCTATCCGGCCTATGCGGTCTATCCCGAGGACGTCGACCAACGCCCCCAGATCGGCGCCGCCCTGTCGGTGTTGCGCAAGGTCCTGGCCGACGACGCGGCGCAGGCATCGGCCACTGAACGCAGCACCCCGCGCTGAAGCAGCTAAGACGAGGCAGCCGTCAAGAAACGGCACCCTCGATCGCCGCCTCCAGGATACTGCGCGCGCCCTCCGTCGTCAGCGCCACCGGATTGCCGCCGGCGGTCGGGTCGACGATCGCCATTTGCGCGATCAGCTCCTTGCGGTCCGCATCCATGTCGAGCCCCGCGATCAGATCGCCGAGCCGATGCGGCACCTCGAGACAGTCGCGCAGGGCGAGGACCGTACGAAAAAAACCGTCAAAACCGCCGGAAATACCGCAATAGGCCGCGAGCCGGGCGATGCGTTCGTCGATCGCCGGGCGGTTCGCCGCCAGCACATAGGGCATGAACACCGCGTTGGTCATGCCGTGATGGGTGTCGTAGAGCGCCCCGACCGGGTGCGAGAGCGCGTGGATCGCGCCGAGCCCCTTCTGGAAGGCTGTCGCCCCCATCGCCGCGGCCGCCATCATCCGCGCGCGCGCGGCAATGTCGCTGCCATCCAAAAACGCCGTGGGCAGGTTTTCCAGCACCAGGCGTACGCCCTCGGCCGCGATCCCGTCCGCCATCGGATGGAAGCCCGGCGCGCAATAGGCCTCCAGACAATGCGCCAACGCGTCCATGCCGGTTCCCGCGGTAATGAAGGGCGGCATGCCGACGGTAAGCTCCGGATCGGCAATGACGACCGCCGGCAGCATTTTGGGATGAAAGATCACCTTCTTGGTGTGCGTCGCCTCGTTGGTGAGCACGCCGGCCCGCCCGACCTCCGAGCCGGTTCCCGCCGTCGTCGGCACCGCCACGATCGGCGCGACGGCCTCCCCGTCGGCACGGGTCCACCAGTCGCCGACATCCTCGAAATCCCAGACCGGGCGAGTCTGGCCGGCCTGGAAGGCGATCAGCTTGCCGAGATCGAGCGCCGACCCGCCGCCAAAGGCGATCACACCGTCATGGCCGCCCGTCGCAAAGGCCGAAACGCCGGCCGTCAGATTGGCCTCGACCGGGTTGGGCTTGACCTCGGAAAAGACGCCGTGGGCGATGTTGGCCTCCGTCAAAATCGCCAGCGCCCGGCCAACCACCGGCAGCCTGGCCAGACCGGGATCGGTGACGAAGAGCGGGCGGGCAATGCCGGCCATGCGCAGCGCCTCGGGCAGTTCCGCGATGCGGCCCGGACCGAAGCGGATCGCGGTGGGAAAACTCCAATTGGCGGTCAATCTGGTCATGGCTGTCGGTTCGCTGGATTGGACGGAAAAGGAAATCTCGCGATCCGCACGCGGCGGGGCCGAGCAACGGACATGCGAAAGGTCACGACACCTCCCGCAGATGATAGCTCTTCGGCCGGGTCAGGTTCTCATAGCCGACCACCGACATCGCCCCACCCTTGCCGGTATCCTTGACGCCGGTCCAAACGAGGCCCGGATCGACATAGTCGCAGCGATTCATGAACACCGTACCCGTCTCGACCCGGTCGCCTATCGCGGCGGCATGGTCGGTGTCGCGCGTCCAGATCGAGGCGGTGAGCCCGTAGGGACTGTCGTTCATCAGCGCGATCGCCTCCTCGTCGTTTCGCACCTTCATGATGCCGACGACAGGCCCGAAGCTCTCCTCGCGCATCACGCTCATCTGGTGGTCGACCTCGGTCAGCACCTCCGGCGCGATATAGGGCGAGCCCGGCAGGTCCCGTTCCACGCGCATGCCGATATGCGCCCGCGCGCCCTTGCGCAGCGCCTCGGCTTTCTGCTCGCGGATGAAATCGGCGAAGCGCGCCTGCGCCATCGGCCCCATCGTGGTCGCCGGATCGAGCGGATCGCCGACAACGTAGTTTTTCGTTTCGGCCACGAAACCGTCGACGAAATCGTCATAGATGTCGGCATGCACGTAGACCCGCTCGATGCCGCAACAGCACTGGCCGGTGTTGTAAAAGGCCCCGTCGACCAGATTGGCGATGGCGTGGTCGAGCTTGGCGTCGGGCAAAACGTAGGCGGGATCCTTGCCGCCGAGCTCGAGGCCGAGCGTGGTGAAGGTGCCGGCCGCCGCCTTTTCGATCGCGCGCCCGCCGCCGACCGAGCCGGTGAAATTGCAATGGTCGACCTTGCCGGACGCCAGAAGCTGCTCCGTCTGGCCATGGTTCATCACCAGGTTCTGGAACAGACCTTGCGGCAGGTCAGCCCCGTCGAACGCGGCCTGGAAACGCTCGCCGACCAGAAGGGTCTGCGCGGCATGTTTCAGGATCACCGAATTGCCGGCCATCAGTGCGGGCACGATCGAATTGACCGCGGTCAGATAGGGATAGTTCCACGGCGCGATGGTGAAGACGACGCCCAGCGGCGCGCGTTTGAGATAGCGTCGGAAACCGGGCCTGTCGTCCGGCGGGACGAACGGCTTGAGCGCGGTCTCGGCCAGTTCCACCATATAGCGGGTGCGTTCCTCCACGCCGCCCTTTTCGCCACCGTAACGCACCGGCCGGCCCATCTGCCAGGCAAGTTCCGGCACGATCTCGTCATTCATGGCCAAAAGCGCGTCGAGGAAGCCGAGCAGGTATTTCGCGCGTTCGGCAAGCGGCGTCTGCGCCCAATCCGCCTGCGCAGCGCGCGCTCGCTCCGCCGCAGCATTGATTGCCTGGTCGGAAGCGACTGGCCGCTCTGCGTAAACCGAGCCGTCGACGGGGGATTTCAGCTTCACGGTTTCCAAGGTTTTTTTCCCTACTATCTTTAGCAAGCGAGCGTTCGAACATGGCCCTCGCGCCCATATGCGAGGACCGGCCGATCACTGGTCACCAGGACGAAATCATGGGACCACGCCGTCGAAACCAGCATCCGGTCCATGGGGTCCCCGAGAATCTCTCCCAGCAGGAAGGAAGAGGCGATCATGATCGGTGGCGAAACCGGGCTCAGCTTGGCCTGCATCCGTTCGATGAACCTGTCGAAGAAATCGAGTGGCGCCAACGGCAAGCTTAATTGTCCTTTCGCCACTCCCACGCCCATCTCCCAAGCGGAAATTGGAGAGACGTAGAGGCGGCCATCGTGAGCCGCCTCTGAAATTGCGCGATCGGCTTCAGGATCAAGGCGCGTGTCGTTGGCCACGAATATCATCGCGCAGGTATCTGGAAGAAGGTCGGCCGCCTCACTCATTTCAGCCGGTCCTCGCCAAGATAACCTTGATCCCAAGGCTCGTCGCTAAATGGCTGAGTGACGTCGAACCCCTCTTGGACCTTGATCATGCCCTTCATGAAGCCAAAACACCGATGCCGCGGACGCGGGGACGTCGGCGATCCATTGGAAAAACCGCTTCTGCTTCGCGCTTTGCGAACACGGCGGAACACGAGCTTCTCGCCCACGACATCTGCAGATTCCGTCTCGGAACGCGCAGAAAGCCATTCCTTGGTCATGACGTTGTTTCTGAAATTGTTGCTCCACCATGCCCGGCGAGACTTCGATGGCGGTAATTTGCCGTTCAGCACGCGCTCGATATCCGCGAACCTCATCGGGATATAGTCGCGACCCTGACTCTTTAGGAATGTCTGCAAAGGCTCGTACTTGCTCATTGCGTTTCTCCCAGGTCGACGATCACAACAATTCAACCACACATATATTTAGTGTGTTTGTAAGTGTGTTGACCTTCAATATCTCTCGAACCCCCGGTGCAGTTCCCAGTCCGTCACCCGGCGGTCATACTCGAGCTGCTCCCACCGGGCTGTGTGGACGTAGTGCTCGATCACCTCCTCGCCGAGAGCCCGCTTGAGCATTTTCGACTTCGCCATCGTCTCGGTCGCCTCGCGCAAAGTTTTCGGGATCTCCTTGAGCCGCGCGCTATGATAGGCGTCGCCCTCGAAGGGGTCGGCGAGGTCGAGATTTTCCTCCACGCCCGCCAGACCGGCGGCGATCAGCGCGGCGAAAGCGAGATGGGGATTGAGATCGGCGCCGCCGATCCGGCACTCGATGCGAATGCCCTTGGTTCCCTCCCCGCACAAGCGAAAGCCGGCCGTGCGATTGTCGCGGCTCCACACGATCTTGGTCGGCGCGAAGGTGCCGACCTGGAAGCGCTTGTAGGAATTGATGTAGGGCGCCAGGAACCAGGTAATTTCGCGGGCATATTTGAGCTGCCCGGCGACCCAGGCGCGCATCAGCGGCGTCATCGTGTGGCGGGCGGACTTGTCGAAAAACAGCGGCGTCTCGCCATCCGCGCTCCACAGCGAATTGTGGATGTGGCTCGAATTGCCGGCGAGCGCATAGTCGTATTTGGCCATGAAGGTGACCGACTTGCCCATCGCCGTGGCGATATCCCTACAGCCGGTCTTCAAGATCGCGTGCCGGTCGGCCATCTCGAGGACCTCGGCATAACGGACATTGATCTCCTCCTGCCCCGGTCCCCATTCGCCCTTCGAGTTCTCCACCGCAATGCCCGCCCCGTGGAGCCCGTTGCGGATCGCCCGCATCACCGCCTCTTCCTTAGTGGTGAGATGGATAACGTAATCCTCGATATAGGGCGAGGCCGTGTCGAGATCGCGCCAATTCTTTTCGCGCGCGCTGCGATAGGTCTCCTCGAACAGGTAGAATTCCAGCTCAGAGGCAAAATAGGCCAGCCATCCGCGCTCCCGCAGCCGCGCCGCCTGGCGCTTGAGAATGCCGCGCGGCGAGTGCGGCAGGTCGCCATGCGTGGCGTGATCCTGGATGTCGCAGATCACCAGCGCCGTCTTTTCCAGCCACGGCAGGGGCCGGATGGTGGCGAGGTCGGGCTTGAGAACGAAATCGCCGTAGCCCTTGGTCCAGCTCGCCGCCTTGTAACCCGGCACCGGCTCCATATCGATGTCATTGGCCAGCAGATAGTTGCAGCCATGAGTCTCGCCGTGGGCGCTCTCGACAAAATAGCTGCCGATGAAGCGTTTGCCGATCAGCCGGCCCTGCATGTCGACGGCAGCAGCCAGCACCGTGTCGATCTCGCCGGCTGCGACCGCCCGTTTCAGTTCCTCGAAAGTCATCATTGCCGACATGAAGCTCCCCGCCGGTCGCCCGGCCCGTTTCGTTCTGCCGGGCCCTAACCTTCTCGGCGGGCCCTTGCGGGTGCGCCGGCCGGGCCGAAAAATCGGTCCGGCCGGCCGAGGCGGCGCCTAGCCGTAGCGGTAGGGCGGGCCCGCCTTGCGCATGGTGTCGCGGTATTCCTTCAAGATATTGACCACGCGCGCGCTGCGATCGCTTTCGGCGGCGATCTCCTCCCACAATTTTTCGGCCGCGTCCTCGACCTGCTGCCATTCGGATTCGGGGATCGTGGTTAGCTCCAGCTTGGTGCCGCCGGTCCTCAGCTTGGCCTCGCCGCCCCAATACCAGTGCTGGCGATAATAGTGCGAGGAATCCATGCACAGCCTGAACAGCGTCTGCAGCCGTTCGGGGATGGCGTTCCAGCGTTCAGAATTCGCGAAGAACGAGCCAATCCAGGCACCGGTGATGTTGTTGGTCAGGAAGTAGTTGGTGACGTCGGCCCAGCCGACCGTGTAGTCCTCGGTGATGCCCGACCAGGCCATGCCGTCGAGCTCGCCGGTCTGCACCGCAACCTCGGCGTCCTCGTAGGGGATGTTGACAGGTACCACCCCGAACTGGCTGAGAAACCGCCCGGCGGTCGGGAAGGTGTAGACACGCAACCCCTTCAGATCCTCCAGGCTGCGGATCGGCTTGGTGGTGTTGAAGTGGCACGGGTCCCAGGAACCGGCGCTGAGCCAGGTGACGTTCTCGACCTCGGAATAGGCTTCTTCCCAGATCTCCTTGAGCCCGTACTGGTTGAACAGCACCGGCACGTCGAGCGAATAGCGCGTCGCCGAAGGGAAATAGCCACCGAACACCGACACGTCGACCGGCGCCGCCATGGAATCCTCGTCGCTCTGCACTGCGTCGATCGTGCCCGCCTGCATGGCCCGGAACAGTTCGCCGGTCGGCACGATCTGGTCGGCGGTATAGAGCTCGATCACCATTTCGCCGTCGGCGACGGTGTTAAAGGCGTCGATCGCCGGCTTGATGACATGTTCGGCGAGCGCGACGCCGGCATAGGTCTGCATGCGCCAGCGGATCGGGCTTTGGGCACGCACATACGGCGTGGCCAGCGTCGTCGCACCGGCGGCGGTGACACCGGCAAGCCCGGCCTTCTTGATGAATTGGCGTCTGTTGTGCATCGTCTCTTCCTCCTGTTCGTTCACCCTCTTCAGGCCGCCCGCGTTGGGCGCCCCGTCGGCTCGCGGTTTTCGGACCTCACCTCCTTTCGCATCGGTTTCACGCTCGAAGACCTCCGTCTTCAGCGAAGATAGACATGCTGCGGCAGCCACAGCGCGAGCTGCGGAAACGCCATCACCACGACGAGGCCGAAGACCATCACCGCGACGAACGGAATAATGGACCGATAGATGTCGCCCAGACTGATTTCCGGCGGCGCCATGGCGCGCATCAAAAACAGATTGTAGCCGAAGGGCGGGGTCATGTAGGCGATCTGGCAGGTGATCGTGTAGAGGACGCCGTACCAGATCAGATCGAAGCCGAGCAGCTTGACCAGGGGCACGTAAAGCGGCGCGACGATCACCAGCATCGCCGTATCGTCGAGAAACATACCCATGATCAGGTAGGAAAGCTGCATCAATATCAGCACTTCCCAGGGCGTCAGGCCGAGCCTGTCGACGAAGAAATGCTCGATTGCCTTGACCGCACCGAGTCCGTCGAAGACCGCGCCGAAGCACAAGGCGGCGACGATGATCCACATGAACATGCACGAAACCGCCAGTGACTTGCGCACCGTGTCGTGCAAGACCGTGCGCGTCAGCCGGCCCTTGACCAGCGCGGCCAGCGTCGCCGCCACCGCGCCGACGGCGGAGCTTTCAACCAGGCTGGTATAGCCCATCAGGAAAAGCCCGGTCATCATGAAGAAGATGAAGAACGGCAGGATGCCGGCCTGCAAGAGCCGCAGCTTCTCGCGCAGCGAGACATTGCGCTCGTCGGCCGGCAGAACCGGACCAAGATTGGGCTGCAGCCAGCAGCGCACGGCGATATAGACGATGAACAGACTCGCCATCAAAAGGCCGGGAAAGACACCGGCCAGCCAGAGCTGGCCGACCGGCTGGCGCGCGATCATGCCGTAAAGCACCAGCACCACGCTCGGCGGCACCAGGATGCCGAGCGAGGACCCGGCCTGGATGACGCCGGTCACCATCACCTTGTCGTAGCCGCGCCTGAGCAGTTCGGGCAGCGCGATTGTCGCCCCGATCGCCATGCCGGCGACCGACAGGCCGTTCATGGCCGAGATCACCACCATCAAGCCGATCGTGCCGATCGCCAGCCCGCCACGCACCGGCCCGAACCAGACATGGAACATCTTGTAGAGATCGTCGGCGATGCCGGATTCCGACAGCATGTAGCCCATGTAGATAAAAAGCGGCAATGTCAGCAGCGGATACCATTTCATCAGCTTCATCGCCGCCGAGAAGCCGAGTTCGAAGCCCCCTGTCCCCCACAGAAGAAGCGCGAAGATCACCGCGACGAAACCGATCGCCCCGAAGACGCGCTGCCCGGTCAGAAGCAGCACCATCATGGAGGAGAACATGGTGACGGCGATCAGTTCGTAGCCCATCAGAACTCCTCGCCGCGAAGGCGCGCGACATCGCGGAAGAACTGGGCCAGCGCCTGCAGGATCATGAAAACGATGCCGACACACATCACGATCTTGATCGGCGCCATATAGGGGGCCCAGGCCGAATAGCTCTTCTCGCCATAGTGCAGCGCGTAGCTGGTGCTGGAAAACCCGCCATAAAGCAGCATGGCGAGATAAAAGATCAAAAACAGGATGGTGACGGCGTCGATCGCGGCGCGCCGCCGCAGGCTCCAGCGGCCATAGATCAGGTCCATGCGCACATGGGCGTCGTTCTGCAACGACCAGCCGCCGCCGAGCATATAATAGCCGACCATCAGGAACTGGGCCATTTCCAGCGTCCACAGCGGCGGGATCGCCACCGCCTTCATGATGGAGGAATATAAAAGCACGCCCATGATCGCGAAGATCAGATACATCGCAAACAGGCCGACGACCCGGTTGACCGCGTCGACGACGCGCACGAACCGCTTCACCGGCTCAGGCATTGCGGGCCTCCGCCTTGGCCGGTCCGATCATTGCCGGTACGCCCCCTTGCGCGCTGCGTAGCCCATGCCGGCCAGTATGTCGCAAAACCGCCCGGCCCACAGGCGCTGCCCCTCCTCGGTCGCGATCTCATCATTGCGGATTTCAATCATCGCGCAAGGCAGGTTTCGCGTACCAGCATGCCGTGCAAGCGAATAATAGACGCCGTCCGGCGGTGCATAAGGCCGATTGTCGCCGACCGCGACGTTCGGCAGCCGCCCCAGACCGGCCAGCATCGGTTGCGCCATGCGCCGGTCGGCATCGTGCACGATGCCGACATGCCAGGGTCTGGCAACGCCACGATAGACCGGCGTGAACGAGTGGACAGACACCACGGCAATCGTCCGGCCGGCCGCAAGCCGCTCCTCGATCAGCCCGGCGACGGCGGCATGAAACGGCGCGTGCGCCATAGCGATGCGCCGCGCGCGACCCCTGGCATCCAGGCCGCGATTGCCGGGCACCGGCGTCGTTTCGCTGATCTCGGGCACGAGGTCGGCCGCGTCGGGCAGGCGATTGCAGTCGGCTACCAGCCGCGACACGGTCGATTCGATCAGCGCGGCATCCAGCCGCGCCGCCATGGCGCGCGCGACCGCGGCCGCGCCCGGATCCCAGGCGATGTGGCTTTGCAAGATGTCGGCGGACAGGCCGAGACCGGCCAGTTCGGCTGGAACGCGGTTGGAGGCGTGCTCGCACAAAAGCACGAGCGGACCCGGTGCCGAACGCCCGCTAAGGCGGACCGGATCGAACGTCTCCGCAAGCTGCGACGGCGCCGCTCCCATTGTTTGCGCAGATCCCCTTTTTTCGTAACGTATCGTACGTTTTTATGATGTTGCGCGTTGGTGAATGATTTCATACATATTTCGCGGACGTGTCAAATGGCTTTTCCGTCGGCGGCGAGGCGGCGCGCCGCAAACAGGAGGGCGTCTTGGCCACAAGCATTGCAGAGCTGATCGCGGATCGGATGGATGCCATGCCGACCGGCGAAAAGCGCGCCGCGCAGACGCTGATCGCCAATTATCCGCTGATCGGGCTGAAGACCGTCGCCGACTTCTCGCACCAAGCCGGTGTCAGTTCACCGACCATTCTGCGTTTCATTGCCAGGCTCGGGTTCCACAATTACGCCGAGTTCCAGTCCGCCCTGCAGGACGAGCTCGCCGCACAGCTCCAGTCCCCGCTCACGCGCACGACACAGCCCTCGCCCGCGCGCGGCAGGACGGCGCAGACAGTGGACGCGACGCTGGAAAACATCCGCGGAACGTTCCAACACGTCTCCGACCGCCAGATCCGCGACATCGTCGCACTGTTGTCGAACCGGCGCTGCGGCATCCATCTGGTCGGCGGTCGCTTCACCGACCCGATCGCCCGCTATATGGCAGCCCACCTGACCATCGTCCGCCCAAACGTGTCCCATCTCGCCGGTCAGGAAAGCAATTGGCGCGACCGGCTGATCGACATGGGCAAGCGCGACGTGCTGGTCGTCTTCGACATCCGCCGCTATCAGGACAGCCTGCTGCGCTTCGCCGAAATGGCGGCCAAGCGCGGCATTCACATCGTCCTGGTCACGGATCAATGGCTGTCACCCATCGCCCGCTTCTCGCGCCACGTCATTGCCGGGCGCACGGCGGTGCCGTCAGCCTGGGACTCTTCGGCCGCCTTGTTCGTGATCGCCGAAATCCTGATCGGCGAACTCACCCGCGCCTTGGAGACCGAGAGCCGAGGGCGCATCCGCGAGATGGAAGCGCTGCGCGGCGGCTGAGATCGGCGCCGCAAAGGCGATAAACATGGACAAGATTTAACATTTTTCGGCGTGCAGGCACGCCGGAGAATTGTCATAAAGACAGCCTATTGACCGTTTGCGAAGCCGGTCTCGCCTGCGCGCGCGCTTTTTTGGCGGCGACATGAGAGCGAGGGCAAGCCACAATGGCACATGTCCGGCGGTCCCGGAGTGATGGATGTCGATCTGGAAGCAAATCGCGCTAACCCTGCTGGTGCTGCTTGTCGCGGCGGCGATCTGGGCGCGTTTTTTCCCCGGCGCCGACCAGCAGCTCGCACGCTGGGGTCTCGACTGGGGCCCCGGCGCGGCGACCGACGGCGGGAGCGGGCGCGACAGCGGTCCGGCCAGCGGCCGCGGCGGCCGCCCGCCGCAAGGCGGCGTCGTGACCGTGGCCGTGCTCGAAAGCACCATCAACGACCGTCTCGTCGCCATCGGCACCGGGCGGGCAGCGCGGTCGGTTACCGTGACGCCCTTCGCCAGCGGCCGCATGACCGAATTGCTGGTCGAATCGGGATCGATCGTCGACGCCGGCGACGTGATCGCCCGACTCGACGCCGAAGCCGAGCAGATCGCGTTTGACCGGGCCCGCATCGCGTTGCGCGATGCCGAAGCCCGCCTCGAGCGCGTGCGCGCGCTTCGTGCCTCCAACACCGCCAGCGCGGTCCAGGTGACCGATGCCGAGCTCGCCGTCGACAATGCGCGTCTGGCGCTGCGCGACGCCGAACTGGAACTGTCGCGGCGCTCCATCGCCGCGCCGATCGGCGGCACTGTCGGCATCCTGCCGATCGCCGCCGGCAATTATGTCACCGCGCAAAGCGAGATCGCCTCGATCGACGACCGCTCGGAAATCCTGGTCGATTTCTGGATTCCCGAACGCTATGCCGGCACCGTCACGGTCGGCTCGCCGCTGACGGCCGCCGCCATTGCGCGTCCGGGCGAAACCATTCAAGGCAGCGTCAGCGCGGTCGACAACCGCATCGACGCCGAAAGCCGCACGCTGCATGTCCAGGCCCGCCTCGACAACAGCGCCGACAGGCTGCGCGCCGGCATGTCGTTCCACGTTTCCATGCGTTTTCCCGGCGACACCTATCCCGCCGTCGACCCGCTGGCCGTGCAATGGGGCGCCGACGGCGCATTCGTGTGGGCGGTGCGCAACGGCCGCGCAGAGCGCGTAGCGGTACGGATCGTCCAACGCAATGCCGACAGCATCCTGGTCGACGCGCCGCTGGCGCTGTCCGACGCCGTCGTCACGCAAGGTATCCATGCCGTACGCGAGGGCGCGGAAGTGCGTCTGGCAAGCCGCGACGGTGAAGCCGCGGCGCCTCAGACCGGGACTTCGCGCCCCGCCAGCGGGTCGTAGGGCGGGTCACGGGCAATGAGTACAAAAACCGATCCCGAACTCGGCCTGACGGCGCTCTTCGTCCGCCGGCCGGTTCTCGCCTTCGTGATGAACACGCTGATCGCGGTGGCCGGCCTCGCCGCCCTGCTAGGCGTGGAGATCCGGGAACTGCCGGAAGTCGACCGGCCAGTGATCACCATCCGAACCGAATATCCGGGCGCCTCGGCCGAAACCATCGATCGCGAATTAACCGGCCTGATCGAGGGCGCCGTGTCGCGCATCGCCGGCGTGAAATGGATTTCGTCCTCGTCCTCTTTCGGCCGCAGCACGGTGACGGTCGAGTTCAACGACAGCGCCAATATCGACACCGCCGCCTCCGACATGCGCGATGCCCTCGGCCGGATCGCGCACGAACTGCCCGAGGACGCCGACGCCTCACGCATTATCAAGGCGGATTCCAACGCCCAGCCGGTCATGAGGCTCGCCGTCACCTCCGCCACCATGTCTGTCCAGGACATGACCGTGCTGGTGGAGGACGAGATCGCCGACCAACTGGCCTCTGTTGCCGGCGTGGCCGATGTCCAGATCTATGGCGAACGCGACAAGATCTTCCGCATCGACATCGATCCCGCCCGGCTGGCCAGTCTCGGCCTGACCGTCGGCGACATCCGCAGCGCATTGTCGTCTATGGCCTTCGACGCCCCGGCTGGCTCGCTGACCAGCAACACCCAAGACCTGATCGTGCGCGCCTCCGCCACGGTCGCCACGCCCGAAGCGTTCGAGAAGATCGTGGTTAAGGGCAATACGCGCCTCGGGGATTTCGCCTCCGTGACCCTGGGCAAGGATCTCGGCGAGACCCAGTTGCGCGCCAACGGCAAGACCGGCATCGGCATGGGCGTGATCCGCGCGGCCCAGTCGAACACGCTCGAGATATCGGCCGGCATCCGCGAGGCGGCTGAGCGCATTCGCGAGAACCTCCCGGAGGGTGTCTCGATCGACGTAACCAGCGACGACGCAACCTTCATCACCGGCGCCATCCATGAGGTCGAGATCGCGCTCGGCATCGCCGTTTCGGTGGTGCTTTTGATTATCTTCCTGTTCCTTTGGGATTTTCGCGCCACGATCATTCCCGCCGTGGCGATCCCGGTCGCGCTGGTCGGAACGGTGGCCGCCATCTATCTGGTCGGCTTTTCGATCAATATCCTAACACTGCTCGCGCTCGTTCTGGCGACCGGCCTCGTGGTCGACGACGCCATCGTGGTGCTGGAAAACATCGTCCGGCGGCGCAATCAGGGTCTCGGCCCGCGCGCTGCGGCCGTACTGGGCACAGAGGAAGTGTTTTTCGCCGTCCTGGCGACCACCGCCACGTTGATCGCGGTGTTCGTGCCGCTGTCCTTCCTGCCCGGCCAGACCGGCGGCCTGTTCCGCGAGTTCGGCTTCGTGCTGGCGATCTCCGTTTTTCTGTCGTCGCTGGTGGCGTTGTCGCTGTGTCCGATGCTCGCCTCGCGCTTTCTGCGCACCGGCGAGGAGGCGCAAAGCCAAGGCGCGATGGGATCGCTGGGCCGCGGCCTATCCAAACTGTATGCACGGATGTTGCGCGTGTGCCTCGACGCGCCGCTCGTCGTCGTCGTCGTTTCCGCCCTGATCGCCGGGTCGGCGGCCCTGCTCTATCCGACCATCAAGTCCGAACTGACGCCGCGCGAGGACCGTTCTCTCGCCTTCATGCGGGTGTCCGCGCCGCAGGGCGTCAGCCTCGACTATTTCGCTGACCAGATGCTGCGGATCGAGGCCCTGCTCGCGCCGATGCAGGAGCGCGGCGAGATCGAAAGCACGTTTTCCATCGCGGGCTCCGGCGGGTCGTCCAACAGCGGCTTTCTGGTGATGCGCCTGGCGCCGTGGGACGCGCGCCAGCGCTCCCAGCAGGAAATTCTCGACGAGGCAAACGCGCTGGTCGCTCAGGTGCCGGGCGTGCGCGCCTTCGCCTTCCAGCCCAACAGCCTGGGCATACGGGGCGCCGGCAGCGGCCTGCAATTCGCCGTCGCGGGCGCCAATTACGCCGTGCTGAACGAAACCGCCGCCGCGATCGTGGCCGAGATGGAAAAGGATCCGCGCTTCCGCCAGGCGCGCCTGTCCAGCGACACCACCCAGCCCCAACTCGCCGTCAGGATCGACCGCGAGCGGGCGAGCGATCTCGGCATCGAGATCGCCGGCATGGGCGAGGCCCTGCAGGCCATGCTCGACGGGCGTAAGATCGGCACCGTGTTCATCGACGACCGCAGCTTCGACGTGAAGCTGGTTTCCACCATCAATCCGATCAACGATCCCACCGATCTGGAAAACATCTTTTTGAAGACGCGCGACAATCGCTTCGTGCCGGTCTCCACCATCGCCACGCTGACCGAAATGGCGGTACCGCCGTCGCTGTCGCGCGAGCAGCAGATGCGCGCCGTTTCCGTCACCTCGGCGCTCGACGCCGATTTCGCGCTCGGATCGGCCTATGAACGCGCCTTGGAGATCGCCGAGCCGCTGCTGCCACCCGGCTACCGTATCATTCCGCTGGCCGAAACCGCCACGCTCGGCGAGCAGTCGGAAAGCATGATGACGACCTTCGGCTTCGCGATCGTCATCATCCTCCTGGTGCTGGCAGCGCAGTTCGAAAGCTTCGTCAGCGCCGTTATCATCATGGCGACGGTGCCTCTGGGACTCGCCTGCGCGGTCTTCGCCATGCTTTTGACCGGCACAACGCTCAACGTCTACAGCCAGATCGGCCTGGTGCTGCTGGTCGGCATCATGGCCAAGAACGGCATTTTGATCGTCGAGTTCGCCAATCAGCTTCGCGACCGCGGCCAAAACGTGCGCGAGGCGATTGAAAACGCCGCCAATGTCAGGCTGCGCCCGGTGATGATGACCATGATCTGCACCATCGTCGGCGGCGTGCCGCTGGTGATGGCCAGCGGCGCGGGCGCCGAAGCGCGCGTGGCGCTGGGCTGGGTGATTGTCGGCGGCCTCGGGCTGGCGACGGTTTCGACCCTGTTTCTGACGCCTGTCGCCTATCTGGTGCTTGGCCGCTTCGTCACGCCCAAGGCCCAGGAGGAGGCCCGGTTGCACAGGGAAATCGAGCAGGCGCAGCGTCCGGCGGCGACGCCAGGCGAATAAGCCCTTCGGATCCAGCGGCGCCGTTCTGCGTTTTACCGAAGCGCGGATCGGCTCTCGAACATGTTGCTTTAACGCCTTTCCGGACGGCGAACCGGCTTCCGCTTCGCCTGGAAACGCTCAAATAAAAGAGACCGCGCGAAGATTATCGCGCGGCCTTCGTCGTCTGGTTTCTGTCGATCAGTTCGAGGTGGACGGATCGATACGGCCGACCTCAACCCATTTGTCGCCCACGATCTTGGAGATGATGATCAGCTCGCCGCCCTGGTGATCGGGGCCGACATCGACGGGAACGTCGTTGATCACATCCTCGAACTTCACGCCTTCCATGGCCGTGCGGAAACTCTCCGACGTCAGGTCCGGACCTGCAGCCTCAAGCGCCATGACCAGCGTCTTGGCCGCTCCGTAGCCGAGCTGCGCGGCCGTGTCCGGCGCATTACCGGTATAGGCCTCGTAGCTTTCGGCCCACTCCTTGACCTCGGGAACATCCAGCCTGGCCTCGAAATCGACCCAGCCGGCCGCCGCGTAGTAGCCTTCCGTCACTCCGCCGGGCACCTTGGCAACGGCGGTGTTGAAGCCTGCCGACGAACCGATGAAGGCGACATCGGTCCAGCCAAGCTTCTTGGCCGTGCCGAAAGCGACGATGGTCTGACGCACGCCGAGCGCCGTGGCGACGATATCGCAGCCCGCATCCTTCAGCTTCTGGATCGAGCCGACGAAATCCTGCTCGTCGGGCTTGTGGGTGGTCTCGGCCGCCCAGGTCAGCCCCAGCTCCTCGGTCTTGCTCTTGGCGCCCTCCTCGATTTCCTTGCCGAAATCGGACGGGATGTACATTGCGCACACTTCCTTGGCGTCGTCCTGCTTCACCAGGAACTCCACGCCCGCCCGGATCTGATCATAATAGGACGAGAAACCGGTATATTTATAGGCGATGTCGCCTTCGATCATCTGGCGCGCGGCCGTCAGCGGCGACACGTTGGCCACTTCTTTCGCTTCCATGATCTTGAAGCCGGCGATGTTGTGCGGCGTGCCCAGATTCAGCAGCATGGCGAACACCTTGTCGGAATTCACCAGCTTGTTGAAGTTCTGCACCGCCTTGGGCACCTGATAGCCGTGATCCTCGACCACGAAGCGGATCTTGCGTCCGTGAATTCCGCCCTGTTCGTTGACTTCGTCGAACACCTGCTGCGCCGCCTTGATGGCGCCGACATTGAAGGCGGCGAACACGCCGGACAAATCACCGTTGGAGCCGAGCACGATCTCGTCGTCGCTGACGCCTTGGGTGGCGTTGGCGGCCGAGGCCATCCCGGCCGCCAACGCGGCGGCGAGGATGGATCTGGTCAGTGTCTTCCTCATGGGTATTTCCTCCTTGGCTATGATATTCAGGTTTCGGCATGGCCGGGCTGGCCATACATGTCGTCGATCAGTTTCTTGTGTTTTTGTTCGACGAAACTGCGCTTCAACTTCATCGTCGCGGTCAATTCCTCATCCTCCGCCGTCAGCAGCACGTCGATCAAGCGGAAATCCTTGATCTGCTCGACACGGGCGAATTCGGCGTTCGTCTCCGCGACGATACCGGCGATGAGATCGCGCACTTCCTGCGCCGCGCACAGCGACTTGAAATCGTTGAACGGCACGCGCCTTTCCTGCGCGAATTTCTCGACATTCTCCTGATCGATCATGATCAGGCTGGTCAGATATTTGCGCTTGTCGCCGATGATCACCGCATCGGCGATGAAGGGCGAGAATTTCAGCCGGTTCTCGACCTCCGCCGGCGTAATGTTCTTGCCACCGGCGGTGATGATGATGTCCTTGACCCGGCCGGTGATCGTCAGGAACCCCTCA
Source organism: Nitratireductor sp. StC3 (assembly GCF_003015025.1). NCBI lineage: Bacteria > Pseudomonadati > Pseudomonadota > Alphaproteobacteria > Hyphomicrobiales > Phyllobacteriaceae > Nitratireductor > Nitratireductor sp. StC3. The sequence goes on from NZ_PYBP01000006.1 coordinate 79,091, forward strand.
TTGTCGAGGCGTCCGACATCGCCGGTCTTGAGCCAGCCATCCTCGGTGACGGTCTCGGCGGTCTTGTCGGGCTTGTTCCAATATCCCTTGAAGACATTGGCGCCGCGATATTGGATCTCGCCTTCGGGCGAGAGCCGGATTTCGCCGCCCGGCACCGGCTGGCCGACCGTGCCGGTCTTGTTGCGCTCGATCAGATTGACCGAGATCACACCGGCGCTTTCGGTCATCCCGTAGCCTTCCAAAACGGTGATGCCGACGGCCCGATACCATTTCAAAAGCGCCGGCGAGATCGGCGCCGCGCCTGTCGTCCCGCGCCGCAGCCGGTCAAACCCGAGCATGCGGCGCAGATTCTTGAGCACCAGGAAATCCCAGATCGCGTAGGAAAGCCGGTTCATAGCGGAAACCGTCTCACCGGCCTCCAGCGCCTCGGCGCGCGCCATACCGGACGCCAATGCGCGACGGAAGGCCCATTTGCCAAGCGGCGTGGCTTCGTTGGCCATAATGGTGACGCGGGAGTAGATTTTCTCCCACACGCGCGGCACCGCCGTGAACACATGCGGCGAAACCTCGCGCAGATTGTCGAACACGGTTTCGGGGCTCTCGGCGAAATTAACCGTCGAGCGCAGCCCGATCGGCGTGAAGACGCTGATCAGCCGTTCCAGGATATGGCACAACGGCAGGAAGCAGACCTGCTCGTCGCTTTCGTCGACCGGCAGGGTCAGCACCGCGCCAGCGATCGACACGACGATGTTCTCGTGGCTGATCATCGCGCCTTTCGGCGGGCCCGTGGTCCCGGACGTGTAGACCAGGATCGCGGTGTCGTCGGGTTTCGAGGTGGCGATCTCTTCCTCGAAACGGTTCGGATTCTGTTTCAGGAAATCCCGCCCGAGCCGGTAAAGCTCGTCGAGGAAAATGACCCGGTCGTCGGAAAACCCATGCAGACCGTCGGCATCGTAGACGATGACCTTGGCAAGCCCCGGCATCTCGTCCTTGACCGACAAGAACTTGTCGAGCTGCTCGTCATTTTCCACGAACAGGAAGCGGCTGTCGGAATCGTTGACCAAATATTGCAGTTGCTTGGCCGAATCGGTCGTGTAGACGCCTGACGCAATGCCGCCCACCGACTGGACCGCAAGGTCGGTGTAGATCCATTCCTTGTTGTCCTCCGACAGGATCGAGACCACTTCGCCGCGTTTCAGCCCGAGCGAGAGCAGGCCCAGTCCGATCAGGCGGGCGTGTTCGTAAAAATCCTCCCACGTATAGGACAGCCAGATGCCGTACTGTTTTTCGCGATGCGCGACGCGGTTGCCCAGTTCCTGGCAGCGCTGACGAAACAGCTTCACCAGCGTGTCGCAACCGTCGAACACATAGGGACCCTTTGACAGGTCCGCATTGAAACTGTGTCCGTTAACCGTCTGTTGCGGAGGTAGTTTTTCGGCAATCGTCATTGCTTCCTCCCGTCGCGGCGCGCCTCAGCGCCAGGTCTTTTTCTGTTTCCAGCGCTTCTGGCCGCGCTGCGTCTCCTGCTGGACGCCGAGATAGAATTCCTGCACGTCCTTCGACTGCAGCAGGCGCTTGGCGTCGTCAGCCATGACGATGCGCCCCAATTCCATTACGTAGCCGTAATCGGCCACCTCCAGGGCAACCTTGGCGTTCTGCTCGACAAGCAGCATCGTCACCTTCTGCTCGCGGTTGAGGCGGCGGATGATCTTGAAGATCTCCTTCACCAACAGCGGCGACAAGCCGAGACTCGGTTCGTCGAGCAGCATCAGCGTCGGACGGGCCATCAGGCCGCGGCCGATCGCCAGCATCTGCTGCTGGCCGCCCGACAGCGTGCCGGCGGCCTGTCGGCGCCGCTCGGCCAGGATCGGAAAATAGGAAAACACCATCTCCTCGTCGCGGTACACCTCGCCCGTGTCGTTGCGGGTGAAAGCCCCCATCCTCAGATTTTCCTCGACGGTCAGCAGCGGGAAAACCTCGCGCCCTTCCGGCACGTGGACGATACCCTTGCGCACGATGCTGTCGGGGCTGGCGCCGGCGATGTCCTCGCCGCGGTAGACGATCTGCCCCTTCTCCGGGTCCATGACGCCCGAAATGGTCTTCATCAGCGTCGTCTTGCCGGCACCGTTGGCGCCGAGCACCGTCGCGATCTGGCCCTCGCGGACCTCGAGGCTGCAACCGCGGATCGCCATGATCGGCCCGTAATAGCTTTCCAGGTTGCGCACCGTCAGCAAGGCCTGCGGCGCCTGGTCGGGATGTGCCTGTGCTGCCGTGGCGCCGCTCATGCGACCTCCCTTTCCCCCGCCTCATCGGCCGAGCCGATATAGGCCTCGATCACCTTTGGATCATTCTGGACTTCCGCCGGCGTGCCAAGGGCCAGCATCATGCCATCGGCCAGTGCAAGCACGCGGTCGCAAACCGAGGAAACGAGATGCATGTCGTGCTCGACCATCAAGACAGTGATGCCCATCTGAGTCTTGATGTCCTCGATCCAGAAGGCGACGTCCTGGGTCTCCTCAACCGAAAGACCGGAGGCCGGCTCGTCGAGCAGCAGCAATTTCGGCTCGATGGCGAGCGCCCGCCCCATCTCGACCACCTTGCGCACCCCATAGGGCAGGCCGGCGATCATCTTCTCGCGATAGGGCTGCAGGTCGAGAAAATCGATCACCTTCTCCACAGCCGTGCGGTGACGCCGCTCCTCTTCGCGTACGAAGGGCGTGAACAGCAGTTCGGAGACGAAATTGGAATGGCGGTGGCGATGCCGACCGACGAGCAGGTTCTGCAGCACGGTGGCCTGCTCGAACAACTCGATGTTCTGGAAGGTGCGCGCAATGCCCAGCCCGGCGATCTCGTGCGGCTGGCGCGTTAGGATGCTCTTACCGTCGAAGCGGATGTCGCCCTCGGCCGGCTCGTAGAAGCGCGAGATCAGGTTGAAGATCGTCGACTTGCCGGCGCCGTTGGGCCCCACCAGCGCGAAAACCTCTCCCGCCTCGACCGAAAACGAGACCTGATTGACCGCCACCACGCCGCCGAAGCGAAGCGTGACATTGTCGATTTCAAGCAGGCTCATCGCATGCGCTCCGTCTTGAGATAGCTCTTCTGGCGCCTGAACATGTCGCGGCGATAGAACGGAAACAGCTCGAAATAGGTTCTGATCTTCACCCAGCGGCCGTAAATGCCCATCGGTTCGAACAGGATGAAACCGATCAGGATGGCGCCGAAGATCGCCGCTTCCAGCCCCGGTATCGCGATCGAGCCGCTGCCGATCAGGCCGGCGACGAAATCGCGTCCCATCGCGATCGCCTGCGGCATCAACGCCACGACGACAGCACCGAAAAAGGCGCCGTGGATGGAACCGAGCCCGCCGATGACGATCATCATCAGAAGCTGGATCGAGATGATGATGTTGAAGGTCTCGTTGTTGAAGATGCCGGCGAAATGGCCCATCAGGGCCCCGGCCAGGCCGGTGATCGCCGTCGATATGCCGAAGGAAACCGCCTTGGTGCGGGCGATGTTGACCCCCATCGCCTGGGCCGACACTTCCGAATCGCGCACCGCGGCGAAGGAACGGCCGAGCGGCGAGCGCAACAGGTTGCGATAGGCCAGCACGACCAGGATCGTGACGATCAGCACCAGCCAGTAGAACCGCTCCGGGTTGCCGTAACGATCGATCTCCAGTCCGAAAATGCTGATCGTCGGCGCGAACAGGCCGACCACGCCGTTGGTCAGCGGCTCGGCGATGACGATCAAATCGTCGGTCAAGATGGAGATCGCCAAGGTGCCGATGGCGAGATAGATGCCGTGCAGCTTGGTGGTGGGGATGGCGATCAGCACGCCGGCCAGCCCGGCGATCACGCCGGCCAGCGGAAAGGACAGGATGAAGGGCAGGCCCAGCCTTTCCTGCAACAGCACATTGGCATAGCAGCCCACCGCGAGGAAGGCCGCATGGCCGAGGCTCGCCTGACCGGTCTGGCCGACCAGGATCATCAGCCCCATGCCGGCAATCGCCCAGATCAAAAGATTGGTCATCTCGCCGAGCCAGAACGTGTCGAAAAACAACGGCAACAGGATCGCCAGCGCGGCCAGGAGCAGATACCACGCCGCCTGGACGCCATGCCGGAAATAATTGATGTCGGCGTCGTAGGATGTCTTGAAGACGATTCTCATGGCCGCGCTACACCTTCTTCCGGTGGACCTGGGCGAGAATGCCGTGCGGTCGGAAGATCAGAATCAGGAACAGCAGCAGGTAGGGCATGATCTGCGAGTAGCCAGCCGCGATGTAATAGGACGAGAACGGCTCGATCAGCCCGACAATCAGCCCGCCGAGCAGCGCACCGGGCAGCGAGCCGAACCCGCCGATCACCGCCGCGGCGAAGGCCTTGATGCCGAGTAGGCCGATCGAGGGATCGATCGACCCCTTCGAGGCGAACAGGATGCCGGCGATGGCAGCGACCGCGCCGGCGAGCGCCCAGATCAGCGAATGAACGCGCATCACCGGTATGCCCATATAATAGGCCGCGAGCTGGTTCTGGGAGGCGGCCTGCATCGCGACGCCGAGCTTGGTGCGGTTGAAGTAGAAATAGAGCGCGACGGTGAGGATCAGCGTGACGGCGATGATCATCACCTCGTCGAGGCCGAGCACCAGACCGCCGAAGCGCACGTCCTTGCCGGCGATCGGCGATTCCAGCGAGATCGGCTCATGGCCCCAGATCAGCCCGGCGAAAAAGCGCAGCACGAAGCCGAGCGCGATGGTGAGGATGACGATCGCGATCTGCGACTGGCCGAACATGCGCCTGAGCACGAACAGGTCGAGCAGATAGCCGAAGGCGCCCATCACCACGATCGCGATCGGCACCGACAGCCAGAACGGCCAGCCCAGAAATTCCTGGTTGGTCAGGCCGAGCGCGATGAAGGCACCGAGCATCATGAAGTCGCCCTGGGCGAAGTTCACGGCTTCGGTCGCCTTGTAGATCAGGACGAACCCCAACGCGATCAGGCCGTAGACGCACCCATTGGCGAGGCCGCTTACAACAAGCTGCAAGACGTCCAAGACGTTCTCCTCCCATCATTGCCACGGTCTTTGCCGTGTTTTTTTAAACCGTAACAGCGACTTGCCTGTCCCCGCAAGCAAACTCGCCAACTCTTTCCTCAGGGCTCGATAAACACCTTGCCGTTCGGTTTGGCGAGCTCGCCCGGCACACGGTCGATCGCCTCGTCAAGCGGCACGATCGCCGTCACATCGGTCGACCAACGTCCGTCTGCGAAGCGTTTTTGCGCCTCCATCACCACCGCGACCCTGCGTTCCGGCGCGGCGTTGCGCAACCAGTCCGTCAGCCAGAAGCCTTCGATGCGCTTGCGCATGAAGATCAATTGACCGGGCTCAGGGATCGGCGTCGTCTGCGTGTCGAGCCGACCATAAACGATCCAGCGCGCCCGTTTCGGCATTGCGTTGAAGATCTGGCCGGCGAGCGGCCCCGTCACCGCGTCGAGCAGGATCCGCGGTTGCTCCTGCTTCATCACCGTCTTCAAAGTCGTCTCGAAATCGGGCGCGGAGGCGTTGAGCACATGTGCGGCGCCGGCCTTCTCGAGCAGCGGGATCTGGTCGTCGCGGCGCACGATGGCGATCGGCCGATAACCGTCCTCGGCCGCCACGCCCATGATCAGCTTGCACAACTGGCTCGCCGCTGCCGTCAGCACGAAGGCCTTTTCGCCTTCCTCCTTGACGATCCCGAACATGGCGAGCGCGGTCAGCGGATTGACGATCATCGCCGCGCCGTCGACGTCGTTGACGCCGTCGATCAGCGGAATGCAGGCTGCCGCCTCGGCGACCGCATATTCGGCCCACGCGCCCCAGTTCGACAGCCCAGTGGGAAAGGCGACGCGCGCACCGACAAGCTTCTGGGCGGCGGCGTCCTCACCGGCCGCCACCACCTCGCCGACCCCTTCGAACCCGGCCGGCTGGCCCTTGTGGCGCGGCTGGCCATAGAGCCCCTTGACGAACATGACATCCGACGGGTTGATCGCCGCCGTTCGGACCTTCACCAGCACCTGGCTGGCGCCGGGCGCGGGCACGCCGATCTCGCCCAGTTCGACGAAAGAGCCCATATCGGCGAGCGAAGCGTCCGACGACTCGGCCGAATAGCCATCATGCTTCAAAAGAAGCGCCTTCATGGTGGGCGGTATCGTCATGCAATATCCTTCTCGGGTTTGAGAATCAGCTTGCCGGCCGCGCCGCGGTTCATCACCCGCGCCAGCACCGCCGGTGCGTCGGCAAGCCGGTACTCGCCCTCGATCACCGGCTTGAGCTTGCCGTCCAGATACCAGCCGACCAGTTCGCGCATGTTGGCGGCATAAGTGGCGGGCTCCTTGCGCGTGAACGCGCCCCAGAAAACGCCGACCACGCTGAATCCCTTGACCAGGGCCAGATTGACGGGAAATTTCGGGATCGTGCCGGAGGCGAAGCCGATCACCAACAGCCGGCCGCCCCAACCCATGGCGCGGGCCAGCGCGTCGAAGGCCTCGCCGCCGACCGGGTCGTAGCCGACATCGACCCCCTTGCCGCCTGTCGCCTCCTTCAACGCCTCTTTCAGATTGTCGTAGCCGAGCACGACATCGGCACCGGCCTCGTCGGCGATCCGGCGTTTTTCCGCGCTGGAGGCGACGGCGATCACGCGCGCGCCCATCGCCTTGCCGATCTGGACGGCCGCTAGCCCGGTCGCACCGGCCGCGCCGAGCACGCACAGGGTCTCGCCCGCAGCCAGCTTGCCGCGCTGCTTGAGCGCGTGGTGCGACGTCCCGAAGCCGCACAGCAGCGCGCAGGCATCGGCGTTGCCCATCTCATCGGGCAGGGCCATCACCGTGTCCTCGTGGGCGGCGACCCTTTCGGCATAGGCGCCGAGCGACGAGACGGACGCGACCCGATCGCCGACCTTGACGCGGCTCACCGCATCGCCGACCGCCACCACCGTGCCGGCCACTTCCATGCCCGGCACGAACGGCACTGGCGGCTTCATCTGATAAAGCCCCTGCACGAGCAGCCCGTCGGGATAGTTGATGCCGATCGCCTCGGCCTCGATCACCACCATGTGGCCGGTCGCCTCCGGTTCCGGCCAGTCGGCATATTCCAGCCGGTCGAGCGGTGCGAAATCGCGGGCAACGATCGCTTTCATGACGCCGTCACACCTTTTCCTGCGTGTATTTTTTCAACTCGACCCGCGCCACCTGCCGGCGGTGCACCGCGTCGGGTCCGTCGGCCAGACGCAGCGTTCGCAGATGCGTCCACGAGCGCGCGAGCGGCGTATCCTGGCTGATGCCCTGGCCGCCGAACATCTGGATCGCCTCGTCGGTCACCTTCAGCGCCACCCTCGGCGCGACCACCTTGATCTGGCTGATCCAGGGCGCGGCGGCACGCGGGTCGCCCTGATCCATCATCCAGGCGGCCTTGAGGCACAAGAGCCGCGCCATCTCGATCTCCATCCGGCATTCGGCGATGATGTCGTAGTTGGCGCCGAGTTGGGCCAGCGGCTTGCCGAAGGCCTCGCGCCGCATGGAGCGCCGGCACATCTGCTCCAACGCCATCTCGGCCTGGCCGATGGCGCGCATGCAATGGTGGATGCGGCCGGGTCCGAGCCGGCCCTGGGCGATCTCGAAGCCGCGCCCCTCGCCGAGAATGAGATTGTCGGCCGGAACCCGCACATTCTCGAATTTGAGATGGAGATGGCCGTGCGGCGCGTCGTCCTCGCCATAGACATGCATCGCCCTGAGCTTGGTGATGCCGGGCGTGTCGGCCGGCACCAGGATCATGGAATGGCGCTGATGTTTCGGCGCGTCCTCGGCGGTCTTGACCATCACCACATAGATCGCGCAACGCGGATCGCCAGCACCCGACGACCACCATTTCTCGCCGTTGAGCACGTAGTCGGCGCCGTCCCGCTCGCAGCGCATGGCGATGTTGGTCGCGTCCGAGGACGCGACGTCGGGCTCGGTCATCAAATAGGCGGAGCGGATGCGGCCCTCCAGGAGCGGCGCCAGCCATGCGCGCTTGTGCGCCTCGGAGCCGTAGCGCTCCAAAACCTCCATATTGCCGGTATCGGGCGCCGAGCAGTTGAACGTCTCCGCACCCAGATGGGCCTTGCCCATCTCCTCGGCCAGATAGGCGTATTCCACCGTCGTCAGCCCGTAGCCGCGGCTGGAATCGGTCAGCCAGAAATTCCACAGGCCGCGCTCGCGCGCCCTGGATTTGAGACCTTCCAGGATTTCGGTCTGGCGCGCCGTGTAGGCCCAGCGATCGCCGTCCTTGCCGATTTCGGCCAGAAATTCCTCGTCGAGCGGCATGATCTCCTCGCGGACCATGCGCGCGACCTTGTCGTGGATCGGCTTCAGCCGCTCGGTCATACCGAGATCCATGGTGCTCATGTCGGGTTTTCCTGTGTTCCTCGCAGCCCGCCCTGGGCAAAATCCACGACCTGGCGGGCGATGGACTCGATATCGGAGCGGGTTTCGCCGACACGCGGCGAGTACCAGAAGATCGGCGAATTGAGCGTCATGAACATCAGCTGATTGGCGATGCTCATGTCGTCGAACCGGAATACCCCCTCCTCGCGCCCCTGCAGCAGGGTCTCGCGAAACAGCTTGCCATAGGTGCTGCGATATTCCAGCAACTCGTTGAAAACCTCGCGCTGGGCTGGCGTTGTGGCGCCGCGCAGATGCATTTCGACCCCGATCCACACCGCACGCTGGAACGGCTTGGTGTCGATCATCTGGACCACGTGCACCATCGCCATCTTGCGCCAGCGCGGCAATGCCGGGCCCGGCAAGTGCCGGTAGGGCTCGACGGCCTGATAGTTCATGTCCATGCCGGCGCGGAAAACCTCGGCGAACAGATCCGCCTTGGACGGGAAATGGTGATAGATCCGACCCTTCGTGGCGCCGAGGCTGCGTGCCACGTCGTCGATCGAGGTGCTGGCGTAGCCGCGTTCCATGAAGCAGGTCGCCGCGGCGCGCAAAATGTCGGCACGCGAGCTGTCGACAACCTGTTCGCGAACGCCAAGCGACATCGCCGCCACGACCTCCCTGTCCGCCCTGTTATCGGTTCGGCTCATGGCCGATGGGCTCTTTACTGGCAGGGCAATGATGAACATACTACCGAGTATGTTGTCAATGCGGACTCGCGTGGACGGGCCGCGAGGGGAGGAAGATGGCTTATCTCGACGAACTGTTTTCGGTTGCCGGCAAGCGCGCCCTGATCACCGGCGCGGCGAGCGGCATCGGCCGCATGGCGGCGACCGCGCTGGTGCGCGCGGGCGCCGAAGTCTATATCGCGTCGCGCCGGCCGGAGGAATGCGAGAAGGTGGCCGGCGAACTGAACGCGATCGGCGCGGCGGGCAAGGCACAAGGCTTCGCCGGCGACGTCGGCAGCGAAGACGGGGTGGACGCGCTTGCCGAGGCGGTGCGGGCGCGCACCGACCAGTTGCACATCCTGATCAACAATGCCGGGCTGAGCTGGGGGGAGCCGCTGGACACCTTTCCCTATCATGCCTGGGCGCGGGTGTTGAACGTCAACGTGACCGGTCTGTTTCACCTGACCCGCACCCTTTTGCCGCTGCTCGAAAACGCGGCACGTGACGACGATCCGGCCCGCATCATCAATCTGGGGTCGGTGATGGGCACCCAGCCGATCGCCGACGGCGCCTATTCCTACACCGCCTCCAAGGCCGCCGTGCATCATCTGACGCGGACGCTGGCCTGCGAACTCGCCGGGCGGCGTATTACCGTCAACGCCTTCGCCCCCGGTCCTTTCCAAAGCCGCATGACGGCCTTCGCCACCGACACCGACGAAAAGGCCGCCAGGGTCGGAAGCCGCGTGCCGATGGGAAGAATCGGCAACCCGGATGACATTGCCGGCGCAACGCTTTATCTGTGCGCAAAGGCTGGGAGTTATGTCACCGGCGCGATCCTGCCGATTGACGGTGGGCAGTCCGTCCAGCATGGCATGTCTCTGTTCAAGGAACCGGATTGATACGCGACTGATGAGCAAGGAACCGCTGGAACCCGTCGACACCGATCATCTGACCGCCGCGATCGGGACCGAGATCGGCATTTCGCCCTGGCGAACGGTCTCGCAACGCATGATCGACCAGTTCGCCGACGCGACCGACGATCACCAGTTCATCCACGTCGATCCCGAGCGGGCGGCGAGCGAGACGCCCTATGGCGGCACCATCGCGCACGGCTTTCTGTCGTTGTCGCTGCTGTCCGCGCTCGCCTACGAGACGCTTCCCCCGCTCAAGAACACCGTGATCGGCATCAATTACGGCTTCGATCAGGTCCGCTTCAAGGCGCCGGTCAAGGCCGGCGCGCGCGTGCGGGCGCGGTTCTTCCTCGCCAATGCCAATATCCGCCCCTCCGGTTGGGTCGAGATCGCCTATGACGTGACGATCGAGATCGAAAACGCGAGGAAACCGGCCCTGACGGCGCGCTGGCTCACCCTTTCCCAGCTTCAACGACTGGACAAAGCATCGTGACCGACCCGAACCTTCTCGATCCCGCCACGCTCGCGCCCTATCTCGAAACGCACGTTCCCGGTTTCGAGGGGCTCGGGGAGATCGAGAAGTTCCAGACCGGACAGTCGAATCCGACCTATTTGATCAATGCCAGCTCCGGCCGCTACGTGCTGCGAGCCAAGCCGCCTGGCAAGCTGCTGAAATCGGCGCACCAGGTCGACCGCGAATTCCGGGTCATGGCCGCGCTGGGCAAGGCCGGATTCCCGGTTCCCAAAGTGCTTCACCTTGCGCCGGAAGATTCCCCGATCGGGCGCATGTTCTACGTGATGGGGTTCATCGAGGGCCGGATTTTCTGGGATCCGGCCTTGCCGGAAGCCGCGGATAACGGGGAGCGCACGGCGATCTACGATGCGATGAACGCCACGCTCGCAGCACTCCACGACATCGACATCGAAAAGGCCGGGCTTGCGGATTTCGGCCGTCCCGGCAGCTATTTCGAGCGCCAGTTCGGGCGCTGGAGCAGCCAGTATCGAGCATCGGCGACGGAAACCGTGGAACCGATGGAGCGACTGATCGCCTGGCTCGGCGAGGCCCAGCCCGAGGATGACGGCCAGGTCTCGCTCGTGCATGGCGACTTCCGGCTCGACAATATGATGTTCGCGCCGGAGCGCCCGGTCGTGCTTGCCGTGCTGGACTGGGAGCTTTCCACCCTCGGCCATCCGCTGGCCGACCTCGCCTATCAATGCATGCAGTGGCGCCTGCCGCACCGTTCCGGCTTTCGCGGCCTGGGCGGCATCGACCGTGCCGCTCTCGGAATCCCGAGCGAGGAGGACTATGTCGCGTGCTATTGCGAGCGCCGCGGCATCGGCGCGATCGACAATTGGACCTATTACCTGGCCTTTTCCTTCTTCCGGCTGGCCGCGATCTGTCAGGGCGTCTACAAACGCTCGCTCGACGGCAATGCCTCGAACCCGGAAAAGGCACGCATGTATGGCGAAGCCGTGCGGCTGTTGGCCGATCTCGCGATGAAGCGGATCGACGGAGGAAAATGATGGCGCGGTTTTCCGATCAGGTCGTGCTCGTCACCGGCGCCACAGGCGGGTTCGGCCGCCGCACCGCCGAACGCCTGGCCGAAGACGGCGCCACGCTGGTGCTGTCGGATGTCGACGAAGCCAACCTCATCGACTTCGCCGGCTCGCTCTCCTGCCAGACAGCCGTTCTGGCCGGCGACATTGCCGAGGAAAGCCTGTCGGAACGATTGGTGGCGCTCGCCGTCGAGCGCTTCGGCCGGCTCGACATCGCCATCAACAATGCTGGCATCGCCCAAAGCTATGTCAAGCTTGCGAGCGTGCCGAGCGAGGAAGCGCGGCGCATCATCGACATTGACCTGATGGGCGTGTTTTTCGCCATGAAGCACCAATTGCCGCAGATGGAACGACAACGACGCGCCACGGGCCGGGCTGGTGCGATCGTCAACATCGCCTCGGTCGCCGGCGTCGCCGGCGCCCCGCGCCTTTCCGTCTATGCCGCTGCCAAGCACGGCGTTGTCGGTCTCACCCGCTCGGGCGCTGCCGAATATGCCGCCAAGGGCATCCGCGTCAACGCGGTCTGCCCCTCCTATGCCCGCACCAACATGGTGCAGGATTTCGTCAGGATGACCGGGCTCGGCGAGGACGAGGCGATCGAGCAACTGACCCGGGGCGTGCCGATGAAGCGCGTCGCGGAAGTCGACGAGGTGGTGGAGGTGATCCTGTTTGCCGCCGATCCGAAAAACAGCTTCATGACCGGCCACACGCTGTCCGTCGACGGCGGCATCGCCGCGTTGTGATCTTGTTGTCGGCGACGCCGTAAAGAGCCGCCCGAACGCACCCACAGCAACGGCCATTGTTCGCCCTAACGGGGCGGCGATAGGAGGATAAGATGCAGTTTGCCCTGCTTTGCTACCACTCTCAGGCCCAAACCAGTAGCCTGAGCGCCGACGAGGAGACCGCGATGATGGCGCGGGTGCGCGCGGCCGAGGACAAGATCCGCACCAAGGCCAGCATCGGCCCGAGCCTGCGCCTCAAGCCGACAACGGCGGCACGTTTCGTCAAGGCGGGCGACGACCCGATGGTGATCGACGGTCCCTATGCCGAGACCAAGGAACAACTGCTCGGCTTCTGGATCATCGAATGCGACACGCTCGACGAGGCGATCGAGGCCGGCAAGCATCTGGCGCGCGAGCGCGAAGTCGGCGGGATCGAGGTACGCCCGCTGCTCGCCTTCAATCCCTGACTTTTTGGCCGGCTCAGCCGCGCAAGTGGGCGAGATAGCGGGCGTGAAAGCGGCGATAGCCGTTTTCCGTCACCTGGAGATGGGCACGGGCCAGGGCGTGGAATTCCGGCAATTTGTGGAACGGCACCACGGGATAGGCGTGGTGCTCGGCATGATAGGGCATGTTCCAGGCGATCCAGCGCACCAGGCGGTTGGTGTAGGTGGTGCGGGTGTTTTCCAGCATGTTGGCCACGAACGGGCAGCGCCCGTGCTCGGCGAGCAGGTAAAGCCGCAGAAAGGGCTGGCCGACCACAGCCGGAATCACCCAGATAAACAGGAGGACGTCCGACCCGGCGGCAATCGACAGCCCGGCCAGCAAGCCATAGAGCGCGAGCGTAACGCGCGCCTCGCGCACCACCCGGCCCCTGGCATTGCCGGGCACGAAATCGCCGTCGACGCGGCCGGCCGCGTTGCGCGCCAGGGTGATCGCCAGTGACCACCACAGCGGCAGGCCCGACACATGCAGCCCATACCCGCCTAGGCTTTCGGGTTTCGGCGCGGCAAGCTCGGGATCGCGTCTCGGGTCCTGCGTGTGGCGATGATGGGCGAAATGGAAATAGCGAAACCAGGTGGCCGGGATCGCGATCAGGAAGCCGCAAATCTGCGCGACCCGCTGGTTGAGCCAGCCGGTGCGAAAGGCGGTGCCGTGGATGGTTTCGTGCTCGAGCGTGAACAGGAACACGATCAGGATGCCCTGGATCGGCATCAGCAGCGGCCATAACGGCGCCCGCACCGCAATCAGCAGGCCGAGACCGGCGATCGACCCGAAATGCACGCAAAGCCGCACGATCCCCGGTCGGTCGGATTTTTCGGTGAGCGCGCGACGTTGCTCGCGCGACAGCGCGGCGAGCAAGTGTCGATGGTCGAGGCGCGCGTCGTGCATGAGACCGGTCCGTTCGACGGCCAAGCCTACACGTCGCGCGCCGCCTCGGCCAGAAACGCGTAGGCGTACTCGGCGAAGGAACGCCACACCTCGACGTGGAAGGTCTGTTCGTCGGTGCGCCACAGCACGATCTCGACCTTGCCCAGAACCGTGCGCGAGCAGGCCCCGACCGGAAAGGCGGCAAGCGACAAATCCTGCGGGCAGCCGGCGGCAAGACAAGCTTCCGCGCCTTCGCCGGCGACCAGGATCGCGACGTTGCGATGCGACACGTCGACGGCCGAATGGAGCGCCTTCGCCCGGCCGGCGGCGGCCGGCAGATCGGCGCCGTCATCGTCGATCACCAACCATTCGTCCGGCCCCAGCCACAATGCGACCCGGCCGCCCGATTTCGCCCGTGCCGATGTCTTGGGCTTGCGCGGAACACTGACGCCGAGCGCCCGCGAGACCGAGTTGAGGGCGTCATCACCCGCGCGCAGCGCAAGCCGCGCCGCCGGCGGTCCAGGCGTGACACTGACGTGCTCGCGTGTCGTCGACAGCCCGGCCAGCCTTTCGCGGCGCACCGCCGGTTCCTTGCTCGCCACGTCAGCCATGCACGCGCTCCCCTTGTTCGTCGAAGAAGACAGTCGATCCGATCTCCGCCTCGATCGCACCGTCGGGCATCGGCACATAAACGGTTTCGCCGATCCGCTCGCGGCCGCCCGCGATTAGGGCGAGCGCGATCGAACGGCCGCAATTCTGCGACCAGTAGGACGAGGTGACGTGGCCGATCATCGTCATCGGCACCGTCTGGTTTGGGTCGGCGACGATCTGCGCGCCCTCCTCCAATACGATGTTCGGGTCCCGGGTTCTCAGGCCGACGAGTTGCTTGCGCCCGGCGGCCACCAGGTCGGGCCGCTTCAGACCGCGTATGCCGACGAAATCGGTCTTCTTCTTGCCGATCGCCCAGGCAAGGCCGGCATCGTCGGGCGTCACCGTGCCGTCGGTATCCTGACCGACGATGATGAAACCCTTTTCGGCACGCAACACATGCATGGTTTCGGTGCCGTAGGCGCAGGCGCCGTGCTTTTCGGCTTCCGCCCACAGCGCCTCCCACACCGCCTCGCCGTAATCGGCCGGGACATTGACCTCGAAACCCCGCTCGCCGGAAAACGACATGCGAAAGAGTCTGGCCGGCACGCCGCAGACCCGCCCCTCGCGCACCGACATATGCGGCATAGCGGCGGCGTCGAGGTCGACGCCCTCAACGAACGGCGCGATGATGTCGCGCGATCTCGGTCCCTGGACGGCGATCACCGCCCATTGTTCCGACACAGAGGTCAGCCACACTTTTAGCTGCGGGAACTCGGTCTGGAGATAGTCTTCCATGTGATTGAGAACCCGCGCCGCGCCGCCGGTCGTGGTGGTGACGTGGAACCGGTCGGGCGCCAGCCGGCCGACGACGCCGTCGTCGTAGACAAAACCGTCCTCGCGCAGCATCACGCCGTAGCGGCAGCGGCCCGGCTCCAGCTTCTGCCAGGGATTGGTGTAAAGCAGCTCCATGAAGGCCGCCGCGTCCGGCCCCACCACCTCGATCTTGCCGAGCGTGGAGGCGTCGAACAGGCCGGCGGTCCGGCGCACGGTGGCACATTCGCGGTTCACCGCCTCGTGCATGTCCTCGCCCGGGCGTGGATAGTACCAGGGTCGTTTCCACTGACCGACATCCTCGAACACCGCCCGCTGCTTTTCGTGCCAGCGATGCATGGCGGTCTTGCGCGTCGGGTCGAACAGCGCCCCGCGCGCCTGATTGACGATCGCGCCGAAAGTGACCGGCGTATAGGGCGGGCGAAACGTGGTCAGCCCGACTTCGGGCATCTCCTTGCCCAGCGCCTCGGCCGCGATCGCCAGCCCGTGCAAATTGGACGTCTTGCCCTGGTCGGTGGCCATGCCGTTGGTGGTGAAGCGCTTGACGTGCTCGATCGAACGCATGCCTTCGCGCACCGCCTGGCGGATATCCTTGGCCGTGACGTCGTTCTGGAAATCGACGAACGCCTTGACCGCCGCCTCCGCACCCGCGCCTGGCGCAGCGCCGGGCATGCCGCCCGCCCAGCCCTCCGAGGTCTCCACGGCCGGCGCCTTGGCCGTCTTGCCCTTAGCGCCCACCGCCCGACCGGCCCGTTCGCCCGCCGCGGCCGCCTCCTTGAGCGCGGCGGCGAGATCGTCGGTGCCGTTGCAGGCCCCGACCGACACGCAATGTTGCGGATAGGCATCCGGCAGGAAACGCTGCGAAGCAGGATCGAAGGCGACCTTGCCGCGCGACTGCGAATAAAGGTGAACCGACGGCGTCCAGCCGGAGGAGGTCAAGAGCGCGTCGATCGCGATCCGGCGCGACGGCCCGCCGGTGCGCGGCGCAACCGTCATGGAACTGACCCGCGTCCGTCCGCCGACGCCGGTAACGGCCCGGCCCGGCAGCACGTCAATGCCGAGCCCGCGCGCCTCCTCGTAGAGCGCGCCTTTGGGTTTTTCGCGCAGATCGACGATCGCCGCGATCGCAACCCCGGCCCGTTTCAGGTCGATCGCCGCCGCATAAGCGGAATCGTTGCCCGCGTAGACGCCGACATTGCGGCCCACGCAGACCCCGTAATGATTGAGATAGGTACGCGCGGCCGAGGCCAGCATGATGCCGGGCCGGTCATTGTCGGCGAACACCATGTGCCGCTCTATCGCGCCGGTCGCCAGCACCACCCGCTTGGCCCGCACCTGCCACAGGCGCTCGCGCGGCCGGTCAGCCGGGTCGGCCAGATGATCGCTGACGCGTTCGGCGAGCGCGACGAAATTCTGCGCATAATAACCGAAGGCGGTCGTACGCGTCAGCACGCGCACATTGTCCATGCCGGCGAGCCGCGCCGCGGCCTTTTGCGCCCAGTTCCAGCCCTCCTCGCCGTCGATGCGCGCGCCGCTTTCAAACCGCATCGCCCCGCCGGACGCGGCCTGCTCGTCGCAGAGTATGACCCGCACGCCGGTCTCTGCCGCGGCAAGCGCGGCCGCAAGCCCGGCCGCGCCGCCACCCACGACCAGCACTTCGCAATGGGCGTAGCGCGCGGCATAACGGTCGGGATCGGGTTGGTCGGGCGCCACGCCCAGCCCCGCCGCGGCACGGATCCCGGGTTCGTAGAGCGCCGCCCACGCCGCCTTCGGCCACATGAAGGTCTTGTAGTAGAAGCCGGCTGAGAAGAAGGGCGAGAACAGGTCGTTGACCGCGCCGACGTCGAACGCGAGCGACGGCCAGCGGTTTTGCGACACCGCCGCCAACCCGTCATAAACCTCCTGGACGGTGGCGCGTACGTTCGGTGTACGGCGCGCGGCGTCGCGGTGAACGCCCACCAGCGCGTTCGGCTCCTCCGCGCCCGCCGACAGGATGCCGCGCGGGCGATGATATTTGAACGACCGCCCGACCAGATGGACATCGTTGGCAAGCAGCGCGGAGGCAAGCGTATCGCCCTCCAGCCCCTGATAGGGACGCCCGTCGAAGGAGAAGGCAAGCCGCCCGGCTGCCGAAAGCCGCCCGGAGCCGGCGATGCGATTGGCTCCGACCATCAGCCTTTGTCCTTTCCGTCCGTCGCCGCGCCGGCGAATTTGGCTGCGTCCGGCTTCTTGCCGCCCGCCTTGTAGGTGGTGAAGAACCGGTCGCTCACCGTGTCGCGCACGGCGTTGAAGAAACGCCCGCAGCCATGGATGTGGCGCCAGCGCTCATAGGCGATCCCGCGCGGATTGGTGCGGATGAAGAAATAGCCCTCGAACGCCTCGTCGCTTTCGACACTGATCTCGGCCGGCCGCGCGACATGCGCCTCACCGGCATGGCGGAACTCCAGTTCCGGGCGCTCTTCCTCACAATAGGGGCAGTGAATGAGAAGCATCGCTTGCCGATCCTCACAATTCTCCCGGACCGAGCACGGTCCCGGGCGGCTGGTCGCAGAGACGTTCGCCGATCACCACATAGGGGGCGACGCGTTCGATCAGGGTCTCGATGCTGCCGGCCGGCGCAAACAGCGTCCGGTTGGCGATGTTGAGCACGGTCAGTTCGATCGGGTCGACCGAGAGGATCACATGTCGAGCGGCCTCCTCCTCGGTATCGGCCCCGTCGATGTCCTCGACAAAAATCGCCAGCGGCCGGCCGGCCGACCAGATGCAGGCGATATGTCCGGATGTCACCGAGAACGGCCAACCACGTTCCCCGTCGGTACGCGCGATCGGCTGGACGCGCACCTCGTGCTCGTTCGGAAGGTGGAAGAAGTCCTGCTCCGAGGCGAAAAGGAGCGGCATGGCCACCACGACATCGGCCAGGCGCAGCATGGTCAGTGCGCCACGGCGGCCGCGGCCGCCTCGTCGATCAGCCGTCCGGTGCGGAAGCGCTCGAGCGTGAACGGCGCGTTGATTGCGTGCGGCTCGTCGCGGGCGATGGTATGGGCGAAAACATGTCCCGAGCCCGGCGTCGCCTTGAACCCACCCGTGCCCCAGCCGCAATTGACGTAAAGCCCCTTGACCGGCGTCTTGGCCAGGATCGGCGAGCGGTCGGGGGTCACGTCGACAATGCCGCCCCACGAGCGCAGCATCTTCATGCGCGTGAACATCGGGAACATCTCGCAGATCGCGTCGAGCGTGTGCTGGATGATGTGCAGCCCCCCGGTCTGCGAATAAGAGGTGTACTGATCGGTGCCCGCACCGATCACCAGTTCGCCCTTGTCGGACTGCGAGATATAAGCGTGCACCGTGTTCGACATCACCACGCAGGGAAAGCACGGCTTGACCGGCTCAGAGACCAGCGCCTGCAGCGGATAGCTTTCGAGCGGCATCCTGACGCCGGCCATGTCCATCAGCACGGTGGAGTGGCCGGCCGCGACCACGCCGACCTTGTTGGCGCCGATAAACCCGCGCGCGGTCTCCACCCCGACGACCGCGCCGTCCGCGCCGCGGCGAATGCCGGTGACCGCGCAGTTTTGGATGATGTCGACGCCCCGCGCCGCCGCGCCGCGCGCATACCCCCAGGCGACGGCATCGTGGCGTGCGGTACCGCCG
The DNA here is from genome assembly GCF_003015025.1 of Nitratireductor sp. StC3. NCBI lineage: Bacteria > Pseudomonadati > Pseudomonadota > Alphaproteobacteria > Hyphomicrobiales > Phyllobacteriaceae > Nitratireductor > Nitratireductor sp. StC3. The sequence continues at coordinate 97,841 of NZ_PYBP01000006.1, forward strand.
CGCCGCTGCAGCGCCGCGCCCATTATCGGATATCGCGCATTGCCGGCGATGTTGAGCGGCGGACAGAACGCCTTGGCGGCTTCGGGTGACAGCCATTCATTGTCGACGCCGTTCAGCCGGTTGGCGTGGATATGGCGCTTGAAAACCTGCACGTCGTGGACGTTGTGCGCCAGCATCATCACGCCGCGCGGCGAATACATGACATTGTAGTTAAGCTCCTGCGAGAGCCCGTCCCACAGCTTGATGGCGTGGTTATAGATGCCGGCGGATTCGTCGTAGAGATAGTTGGACCGGATGATCGTCGTGTTGCGGCCGGTATTGCCGCCGCCGAGCCAGCCCTTGTCCAGCACGGCGATATTGGTGATGCCGTGCTCGCTGGCCAGATAATAGGCCGTCGCCAACCCGTGCCCGCCGGCGCCAACGATGACGACGTCGTAGGATTTTTTCGGCTCGGGCGACGACCACTGTGCCGGCCAGCCCTTGTGGCCGCGAAGCGCCTCGCGTGCGATGGCGAAAACGGAATAATTGCGCATCGGCTGTCCGCCTCGAAACCTGTCCGACCACCGTCCGCGACGATCGTCGCAAGCGTATCCCTATCGACTTCGACGCCAAGTTTTTGCGCCAAATGCGACGGCATTTGCCGTTTTGCGTCAAGCCCGCCGACGCAAGCCGCCACGGCAGCCACCAATCCCTGCGCCGACGCCCCTCCCCCGGTCTGTCATGCCGTCGGCCAGGCGGGACAGACAGCGCTCGGTCAAGACACCAAAGCAACGTTGCTCCCGCGACGCGCCGATGGCCTTGCTGGCAACAGCTTAACCCTGCAACCGAATGCCTTTGACGCTGGACAAGACTTGGCGATTCTGCTATCAGCCGCTCCGTTTTGCAGCGATGTCGCTGCGGAGGCGTTTTTTGCTGATCACGCCTCAAGGATCGCAACCGACAAACAGGAACGCCCGTGCAGGTACTTGTCCGCGACAACAATGTCGACCAGGCTCTTCGTGCATTGAAGAAGAAGATGCAACGCGAGGGTATTTTCCGCGAGATGAAAATGCGCGGACACTACGAGAAGCCTTCACAGAAGCGTGCACGCGAGAAGGCCGAGGCGGTTCGCCGCGCGCGCAAGCTTGCCCGCAAGCGCGCTCAGCGCGAAGGATTGTTGTCTGGTCCGCGCGGTGCCGTGGCGCGTTGATCGCGCCGCTATTTCGTCGATTTCGGGCGTTAGCAAGGGTGGGGCGATGAGAATCGCCGCCGCCTTTTTGCGTTTGGCGGCAGGCATTTTTCGAGAAACAGCACAACGGTCCTTGGGGCCGGACGGGGAACGGGGAAGCATGCAGGCATATTCGGGCAAAACACGCGAAGGGCGGAGGTCGGCTACACCCTTCGCGGCTTTATTGTGCCTGGTGCTTGCGGGTTGCCAGTCGTCGGGGCCGGGCGCCGAAATCGCCGCGATCGATACCGCCCAGGGGTCCGCGGAAAACATCGCCTCGCTGACGGCGGTCATCGAGCGCAGTCCGCGCGATGCCCAGGCCTATAATGTGCGCGGCTCCGCCTTCGGGCGGGCGGGCCGCTATCGCGAGGCGCTGGAGGATTTCGACACCGCTATCCGGCTGAACCCGTCCTACTACCAAGCCTATGCCAACCGCGCCCTCATCCACCGTTTCAAGGGCGACGACGGCAAGGCCGTGGCAGACTACAACAAGGCGCTGCAGCTCAACCCGAGCTATGATGCGGCCTATATCGGGCGCGGCAATCTCTATCGCCTGGCCGGCAGGACGCGCGAGGCTTTCGACGATTTCCAGCGCGCCATCCAGCTCGACACCACCGATCCGCGCGCCTATCACAATCGCGGCCTGCTCTATCAGGCGCAGGGCCAGCACAATCTGGCGCTCGAGGACTTTTCCACCGCCGTCTCGCTCGCGCCCAGTTCGGCCGAGCCCTATAATGGCCGCGGCGTGTCCTATCTCGCCCTCGGCGACGAGGAAAACGCCTTCGCCGACTTCAACACCGCCATCAAGCTCGACGGCGAGATCGCGGAAGGATGGGCCAACCAGGCCCTGGTTTATGAACGGCGCGGCGAAAAGCAAAAGGCGATGCGTTCCTACCGCCAGGCCTTGAAGCTCGATCCCGAATACGGTCCCGCCAAGGCCGGCCTCGCACGCGTTCAAGGCTGAGCCTACGTCCGGCGGCGTGCTCCTTGCGCCCGTCAAACCGTCACGCCGCACGGAACGCTATCGCGCCTCATCCGTTTAAGTCCCAAACAAGGAGACCAATGGATGAAGACTTTTGTGATCGCCGCCATGGCCGGCCTGTTTGTCGCAGCACCCGCGTCCGCCCAGGAAGGCGTCAAACTCGGCCTACTCGATTGCGTCGTTGAAGGCGGCGCCGGTTTTATCGTCGGCTCGACCAAGGATGTGAGCTGCACTTACAAACCGGCTGACGACACCAAACCGACGGAAGCCTATTTCGGCGTCATCCGCAAATTCGGCCTCGATGTCGGCGTAACCGGCCAGTCGGTGATGCAATGGGTGGTGCTTGCACCGGCCGCCAACGTTTACGAGCCGGGCGCCCTGGCTGGCGACTATGTCGGCGCCAGCGCCGAGGCCAGCGCTGGTGTCGGCGCTGGGGCCAACGTTCTGATTGGCGGATCCGGCGAGAGCTTTTCGCTGCAACCTGTGAGCGTCCAGACGCAGACCGGCGTCAATGTCGCGCTCGGCGTCAGCCGCTTCGAACTGCGTTCGGCGGCCGACTGAAGTTGCTCGGCGCCGGCCGGCGCCGAACAGTCATGCAAATGACACGGGCCGGTGCGCGCACCGGCCCGTGTCATGTGACGGAGAAAATTGCGATGCGGCCGAAACGGCGAGGATCGCTCAGTGATCCATCGCCTTGACGATGTCCTCGGTCATCTTCTTGGCATCGCCCAGAAGCATCATCGTGCCGTCCTTGTAGAACAGGGTGTTGTCGATGCCGGCATAACCCGAGCCGAGCGAACGCTTGACGAACAGGCAGGTGCGCGCCTTGTCGACGTCGAGGATCGGCATGCCGTAGATCGGGGACGTCTTGTCGTCGCGCGCCGCCGGGTTGGTGACGTCGTTCGCCCCGATCACGTAGGCAACGTCGGCCTGGGCGAACTCGGAGTTGATGTCCTCCAGTTCGAACACCTCGTCATAGGGCACGTTGGCCTCGGCCAGGAGCACGTTCATGTGGCCCGGCATGCGGCCGGCGACCGGATGAATGGCGTACTTGACCTCCACGCCGGCTTCCTTGAGCTTGTCGGCCATCTCGCGCAGCGCGTGCTGCGCCTGGGCGACCGCCATGCCGTAGCCCGGCACGATGATGACCTTTTGCGCATTCGCCATCAGATAGGCCGCGTCGTCGGCCGAGCCCTGCTTGACCGTGCGCTCGATGCCATCGTCCGCCGCCGCAGCGGTCTCGCCGCCGAAACCGCCGAGAATGACGGAGATGAAGGAGCGGTTCATGCCCTTGCACATGATGTAGGACAGGATCGCGCCCGACGAGCCGACCAGCGCACCGGTGATGATCAGCGCCAGATTGCCGAGCGTAAAGCCGATGCCGGCCGCCGCCCAGCCCGAATAGGAGTTGAGCATCGAGACGACTACCGGCATGTCGGCGCCGCCGATCGGGATGATGATCAGCACGCCGAGCGCCAGCGACAGCACCACGATCAGCCAGAAGACGGTCGTCGACTGCGTCGTCACCAGCATGATGATCAGCACCACCAGGCCGATGGCCAGCGCCGCGTTCACCACGTGCCGCATCGGCAGCATGATCGGCTTGCCCGACATGCGCCCGTCGAGCTTGAGGAAGGCGATGATCGAGCCAGTAAAGGTGATCGCGCCGATGGCGACTCCCAGGCTCATCTCCACCAGAGCCTGGGCATGGATGGCCCCGACCTCGCCGATCCCGAAACTCTCGGGCGCGTAAAGCGCCGCCGCAGCGACCATCACCGCCGCCAGGCCAACGAGCGAGTGGAAGGCGGCGACAAGCTGCGGCATCGCCGTCATCGCGATGCGCTTGGCGATCACCGCGCCGAGACCGCCGCCGATCGCGATGCCGGCGACGATAAGCACGAACCCGCCAAAGGAGGGCGTGGCCAGAGCCAGCGTCGTTATGATGGCGATCGCCATGCCGATCATGCCGTAGAGATTGCCCTGCCGGCTGGTGGTCGGGTGCGACAGGCCACGGAGCGCCATGATGAACAGCACGCCGGAAACGAGATAGAGGAAGGAAGCGAGGTTCACGCTCATCGACTTGGCCTCACTTCTCTTTTTTCTTGTACATGGCCAGCATGCGCTGGGTGACCAGGAAACCGCCGAAAATATTCACCGAGGCGAGCACCAGGGCGATGAAGCCGAACCCGGTTGCCAGTCCCGAGGCCGAGATGCCGACCGCCAGCAGCGCGCCGACCACGATCACCGAGGAGATCGCGTTGGTGACCGACATCAGCGGCGTATGCAGCGCCGGCGTCACCGACCACACCACGTAGTAGCCGACGAAGATCGCGAGCACGAAAATGGCGAAACGGAACACGAACGGGTCGATCGCTCCGCCGGTCGCCGCATGGGCGATCCCGCCAGCCGCATCGGCCGCCGTATCGGCCTCCTGAAGCGCCAGCCGCGCCGCGGCCGAGGCCTGGTCAAGCTGGTCGAGCGCCTGTTCCAAAGCGGATTTTTCCATCAGGCATCTCCCTTCGGCTTTGCGTCGCTGACCGGCTGCGCTGCAGCGGGTTTCTTCGCCGGCGCCTTTTTCGGCGGCGTTTTGCCGGCAGCCGGCTTCTTGGCCGCCGGTGCCTTGGTGGCTTGCTTGGTCGAGGCAGGCTTCTTGGCGGCGGGCTTTTTCGTCGCCGGCGCGGTTTGGGCACCGGCGAAATTCGCATGCACGACCGCGCCGTCATGGGTCAAAAGCGTCGCCTTGACCAATTCGTCCTCGCGATTGAGCGACAGCGCCTGCTTGTCCTTATCGATCATCGTTTCCAGGAAGGCGAACAGGTTTTTCGCATAAAGCAGCGACGCCGAAGCAGCCACCCGGCCGGGCACGTTGAGGTGGCCCACGATCTTGACGCCGTTCGCGGTGGTGACGACCTCGCCCGCCTTGGCGCCCTCGACATTGCCGCCGCGCTCGACTGCCAGATCGACGATCACCGAACCCGGACGCATCGACTTCACCATCTCGCCCGACACCAGTCTCGGCGCCGGGCGGCCCGGAATCAGCGCGGTGGTGATGACGATGTCCTGCTTGGCGATATGCTCTGCGACCAGCTCGGCCTGCGCCTTCTTCTCCGCGTCCGTCAGTTCGCGCGCATAGCCGCCCTCGCCGGATGCGTCCTTGAGCGCGTCGGTCATGATGAACTTGGCGCCGAGCGAGGCGACCTGTTCGCCGGCCGCCGCGCGCACGTCGGTCGCCGTCACCACCGCACCCAACCGGCGCGCGGTGGCGATCGCCTGCAGGCCGGCAACGCCGGCGCCCATCACGAACACCTTGGCCGCGGGCACGGTCCCGGCCGCCGTCATCATCATCGGCAGCGCGCGGTCATATTCGCCGGCCGCGTCGATCACCGCCTGATAGCCGGCAAGGTTGGCCTGCGAGGACAAAACGTCCATCGACTGCGCGCGCGTGATGCGCGGCATGAATTCCATCGCCAGCGCCGACACGCCCGCCTTGGCCATCGCCTCGACAGCGGCCTCGTTGCCGTAAGGGTCCATGGTGGCAAGCACCACAGCTCCCTTCTTGTAGGTTTTGAGCTCGGCCGCGCCCGGCCGACGGACCTTCAGGACGATGTCAGCCTTGCCGGCATCGCCGGCCTTGCCGATCGAGGCACCGGCCTTGATGAAATCTTCATCGGGAATGCGCGACCCTGTGCCGGCGCCCTTTTCCACCACCACCGTGAAGCCAAGCCCGCAAAGCCGCTTGGCCGTATCGGGGGAAGCGGCGATACGGTCCTCGCCGGCCTCAAGTTCGCGTGGCACGAAAACTGTCTGTCCCACCGCCTACTCCCTTCCGGTTGGAATGCGCCTGCCATCCGCTGCGGCGGGGCCCTCCCCGGGGTCCGCCGTGCCGTCGTGTCAGCGCAGGATATATGCCGCCAGGGCAACCACGATCAGGAAAAGGATCGTGGACGCGATGAACCCGCCGCCGGCGAAAAAGCCGAAAGCCATCGCAATCAGGATCGCAGCACAAACGATGGAGCCGTATTTTGTCAGCGACACGAACATCCCATAGGTCTTTTCGTGCTCGCTGTAATCCATATCCGCGCCTGTTTCGACCGGACCGGTCGGCATATTCTCGGCCATGTGCAAACCCCGTTAGAGACCTTCCGCTGCGCACATAGCGAAAAGCCGTGCCAAGAGCAATGGCGCGCGCCCCTTGCGGATCGTCGCAGGCAGGATCGCGCGCCCGCCCGCTCCTATTCAACGACCAGCTCGGTCTCGTAGAGCACCACGCGGCTGTGGCCGCTATGGTAGCGCAGCTGATAAGTGCCCGGCTCGGCCGGCGCCTTGATGCGGACGGTCTTGCCGTCATAGTCCCCGCCGATCAGCCGCGCGGAAGCGAGTACCTTGCCCTTGCCGGCCTTGGCCGCCGGATCGAATAGCTGCACGGCGTCGCGCGCAGCACCCGGCCCCACCCAGGCGACCTCGAAGAACTGCGCCGCCGGCACGGAAGCCGGCGCGTCAAGCGCGACCTCCATCGCCTCAACGACGATCGGGCGCTCGGCAAGCACCTTGCGACCGTCGCCGCTGAAATAGCGCAATACGTAGTCGCCGGCGATCGCCGGCACCACGAGACGCACGGACTGCGCATCCATGTCGCCGCCTACGATGCGCTGGCTGGTCTCGACCGCACCCTGACCGGCTTTGGCGTTCGGATCGAAGATCTGGACGGCGTCACGGCGGGCGCCCGGCCCCTGCCATTTGATCTCGACGGTGTGCCCGATCAGCGCCGTGTCGGGCGCCTCCAGCGCGACCGCGATCTCCTCGACGGCGATCGGGCGCGTGGCGAGGACGGTGGAATTGTCGCCGTTATAATAACGCAGCAGATAGTCGCCCGCCGTCGCCGGCGCGTTGAGGGCGACGGTGCGCTTGTCCATATCGCCGCTGACGATGCGCATCGAGGTCAGCACCTTTCCTTCGCCGGCGCGCGCCTGCGGGTCGAAGATCTGGACGGCATCGCGCCGGGCCCCCGGTCCGGTCCATTCAACGGAGAAACGACGTCCCATCGGCACGGCGTCGGGCGCCCCGAGCGCGACCTCCGCCGCCGCCACAACGAGGGCGCGCGTTGCCAGCACGGTGCGGTTGTCGCCGTTGTAATAGCGCAGTTCGTAGCTGCCCGGTTTTGCCGGGGCATGAAGATCGACGCTGCGGGCGTCCATGTCGCCATTCACGATACGGCGCGACTCGACCACCTTGCCCGCGCCGTTGCCAGCTTGCGGATCGAAGATCTGGATCGCGTCGCGGCGCGCGCCCGGCCCGGTCCAGGTGACGGTGAGACGCGTCGCGATCGCCACCTCGTCCGGGGCCTCCAGCGCAACCTCGGCGTCGAGCACCTCGATCTCGCGCGTGGCGAGAACGGCGCTGCCGTCGCCGCTGTAATAATGCAGTTGATAAAAGCCCGGATCGGCCGGCGCCACCAGCGCCACCGTGCGATTGTCGAACTCACCGTTGACCAGTCGACGCGAACGCAGAACCGCATTGCTGCCATCGGGCTTGCGCGGATCCACGATCCGGATCGCATCGCGACGCGCGCCGGGACCGACCCAGGCGACGGTGAAGGTTTTCGACAGACCGACCGTGGCCGGCGCGTCGAGCGAGACGGGCGCCTCGGCCACTTCCAACGGCCGTGTGGCAAGCACGGCACGGCCGTCGCCCCACCAATAGCGCAACTGATAGGCGCCAGGACGCACCGGCGCCAGCAGCGTGACCGCCTGCGCCGCGACGTCACCGTTGACGACCCGGCGCGAGGCCACCACCCGGCCCTCGCCGTTGCGGGCCGCCGGATCAAAAATCTGGATCGCGTCGCGACGCTCTCCCGGCCCGTCCCAAACTACCGTCACCGGCCTACCGATCTCGACACCGTCCGGCGCCTCGAGCGCGGCAGCGGGCAGGTCGGCGGGCGCCGGCGTGGGGTCGGCCTCGGAGGCCGGATCGGCTCCAGCGGTCTCGGCTTCGGCGATCTCGGTCAGCGGCTGGTCGAGCGCCTCGCCAAGTTGGCCGGCGTCCTGGGCGGGCAAATAGAGCCCGCCCGTCTCCTCGGCCAGGCAGGCGACCTGTCGCCCCTCTTCGGCCGACAGGCCGAACCCCACGACATGGGCGGTGAAGTCGACGCCGGTCGCCTCCAGTTCGCGTCCCAGCGCGCACGGATCGGCGTTGCAGGTCTCGATACCGTCGGTGATCAGCACGACGGTCGCCTTGTCTTCGGTAAATTTCAGCGTCTCGGCCGCCAGCCTCACGGATGCCGACAGCGGCGTCTTGCCGAGCGGATTGAGACCGTCGGCGACCGCGCCGATCTCGGCCGCGCTGCCGGTGCCGGGCGCAACGAGCAGCTCGATATCGTCGCACTGACCCTTGCGCCGGTGGCCGTAGGCGATCAGCCCGAGCTCGACCTCGGACGGCAGATCGGCCAGCACGTCCTTCAACACCGCGCGCGCGATGCCGATCTTGGGCTCCTGGTCGATCCGGCCCCACATCGAACCGGACGCGTCGAGCACGATCATCGCGCGCTCGGCCGCCAGGGACGGCGCCGCGCCAAAGGCAAGACCCGCCATAGCCAGGGCAAACAGGCGCGACGCGCTCTGTGTCAACGTGCGAAGGGTCATGGTGCGATCTCCGGATGCGCGATGTCGATTCGCGTCATACAAGCCATCGCCTTCCGCAGGGTCAAGCCGTACCGGCGTTCAAACCGGAGGTCGATTCATCCAGCGCATGCTCCATGCGAGACATCGGCTTCTGCCATGGCCCCGCCACGACACGCGTCAGGCAAGCCAACGCTTGCGGCGCTTGTAGTGTTTGACGTTCTTGAACGAGCGGCGTCCCTCGCCGCCTATGCCGAGATAGAATTCCTTGACGTCCTCGTTCTCGCGCAGCGATTTCGCCTCGCCGTCCATGACCACCCGGCCAGACTCCAGAATATAGCCGTATTTGGCGTAGCGCAGCGCAATATTGGTGTTTTGCTCGGCCAGAAGCAGCGAAACGCCCTGTTCCTCGTTGAGTTTTTTTACGATCTCGAAGATTTCCTCCACAAGCTGCGGGGCGAGCCCCATCGAGGGCTCGTCGAGCAGCACCATTTTCGGGCGCGACATCAGCGCGCGGCCGATCGCTGTCATCTGCTGCTCGCCGCCCGACGTGTAGCCGGCCATCGAGCCGCGCCGTTCCTTCAGACGCGGAAAATAATCGTAGACCATCTCCAGGTCCCGGCGCACATTGGCCGCACTGTCGCGCCGGGTGAAGGCGCCGGTCATCAGGTTTTCCTCGATCGTGAGATGACCGAAACAGTGGCGGCCTTCCATCACCTGGATGCAGCCGCGCCGCACCAGATCGCTGGGCGAGGACGACTCGATCCGCTCGCCGTCGAATTCGATACTGCCCTTGGTCACCTCGCCGCGTTCGGCGCGCAAAAGATTGGAGATTGCCTTCAATGTCGTCGTCTTGCCGGCGCCGTTGGCGCCCAAGAGCGCCACGATGCCGCCGCGCGGCACCGACAGCGACACACCCTTCAAGACGAGAATGACGTGATTGTAGATCACCTCGATATTGCTGACCGAAAGGATCGTTTCGGCCTCGTTTTTGGCCAGTGCCGCGTCCGTCATGCGCAAATCCCGTCAGGCTGGGGAAAGGACCCCGGCGGCGAACCGCCGGGGCAACACAAGATCAAGATCAGCTGCCGCAGTCGCGCGGCGTGATGTTGTTCTCCTTGGCGTAGGCCTCCGAATCCTCCTTGATCAGAGCGTCGACGACCTCGCGGTCGGCCCCCATGAAGTCGGTGACCAGCGACCAGCTCTTGGCCTCGGCGTCCCATTGCTGGATGGCGCCCAGGCCGGGTCCGCCATGATTGGCGCAGGTGACGGCGATTTCGGGAGCGAACCCCGGCAGGCCCAGTTCCGTCATGCGCGCCTCGTCGACCTTGAGCGCTTCCATGCCGTCACGCACCATATCCGCCGTGAGGTCCTTGGTGTCATGCATCTTCATGGCCGTGCGCGCCGCTTCGGTGGCGAGCATCGCCGCGTAGAGACCGCGATTGTAGAGCACCTCGCCGACATGGCTGCCGTCGCCGGCCGCCTTGCCCGCGTCGGTGACGTGTTTCTTGAGGTCCTCGAACACCGGGAAGTCCGTCCCCACGCCGTGGAAGGTGACCGCCTTGTAGCCGTTGGCGCCGGCGCCCGCCGGCAGCACGTCGTTTTCGGAACCGGACCACCACACGCCGATGAAATGATCCATCGGGAAGCGGATATTCGCCGCTTCCTGGATCGCGACCTGGTTCATCACGCCCCAGCCCCACATGGTGACATAGTCCGGACGGTCGCGGCGAATCTGCAGCCAGGTGGCCTTCTGTTCCTGCCCGGGATGGTCGACCGGATAGAGCGACAGCTCGAAACCGTGTTTCTTCGACAGTTCCTCGAGTGTGCGGATCGGCTCCTTGCCGTAGGCGGAATTATGATAGACGAGCGAGATCTTCTTGCCCGAGATGTCCCCGCCTTCCTCGTTCATGATGTGCTTGACGATGATGGAAGCGGCGTCCCAATAGGTGCCGGGATAGTTGAAGATATAGGGGAACACGGCACCGTTGGCCGCCGATGTCCGCCCGTATCCCATCGAATGGACCGGGATCTTGTCGGCCGTGGCCTTGGGGATCAGCTGGTAGGTGATGCCCGTCGACAGCGGCTGATAGATCAGCGACCCCTCGCCCTTGGTCGATTCATAACATTCCACACCCTTTTCGGTGTTGTAGCCGGTCTCGCATTCGATCATGCGGATCGTCTCGCCCTCGATACCGCCGTCGCGTTCGTTCAGCAGCGTCAGATAGTCGGCATAGCCGTCGGCAAACGGAATGCCGTTCGGCGCATAGGGGCCGGTGCGATAGCTCAGCGAAGGAAAGACCAGATCGGCCATCGCCGGTCCTGCTCCCACCGCCATCGCGAGTGCAGCAGTTGTAAGAAACGTTTTCAGTCTCATTTGAAATCCTCCCATGGTGAGACTTTCTTTCTTGGCCCCGGCCTGGTTCGACCGGTTGGTTTCATTGTATCGCGCTAGTAGGGGAATGGCCAAAGCCTCAACTTTTCTTTTGTCAGGCGCCAGATCTGGGCCAGCCCGTGCGGCTCGACGATCAGGAAAAAGATGATCAGCGCACCGACGGTCATGATCTCGACATGAGCCGCCAGATCTGTCGACCATCCAAGTCCGCCGACCATCACGTTTTTCAGGAACACCGGGAACACAACGATGAAGGCCGCGCCCAGGAAGGACCCCAGGATCGAGCCGAGTCCGCCGATGATGATCATGAACAGCGCGTCGAAGGATTTGTCGATGCCGAACGCCTCGGTCACTTCGGCCGCCCCCAGATAGATGGCAAAGAACATCGCCCCGCCCATGCCGACATAGAAGGAGGAGATGGCGAAGGCCGACAGCTTGGCGTTGAAGGGCGAGATGCCCATGATCTGCGCGGCGATGTCCATGTCGCGCATCGCCATCCAGCTGCGTCCGAGCCGGCCGCGCGTGAGATTGCGCGCCACCCAGGCGAACACGAAGACGAAGGTCAGCGAGACCAGATAGGTCGCCCATGGCGGCGCGTCGGGACCGGTCACCGCCACACCGAACAGCGTACGCGTCGGCATGCTGATCTGGCCCGAGGCGGAGTAGTTGTAGAACCAGCCGAACTTGTTGAAGCACCAGACCAGGAAAAACTGTGCCGCGAGCGTGGCGACGGCCAGGTAAAAACCCTTGATGCGCAGCGAAGGCAGCCCGAACAACATGCCCACCCCGGCCGTGACCGCACCGGACAGGATGATGACCAGCACGATGTTGAGTTCGGGAAACGCGGTCGTCAGCTTGTAGCAGGCGAAGGCGCCGACAGCCATGAAGCCGCCCGTACCCAGCGAGACCTGCCCGCAATAGCCGGTCAGGATGTTGAGCCCGAGCGCGATCATCGACCACACCAGGAACGGCACGAGGATAGACTTTTCCCAATAACCGGTGATGAAGAACGGTACGACAGCGAAACAGAACGCCACGAACAGCCAGAACAGGATGCGTTCGCCGCGAATGGGAAAGGTCTGCATGTCGGCGACATAGGTGGTCTTGAAATCGCCGGCTTCGCGATAGAGCATCAGGCGTCCCCCCAGATCTTGGTGCCCTCGGCGAAATCCTCGCCCTGCGGCCCGACCAGACAGAAGCGATGTCCGCTCGGCGCTTGCATGATGATCCAACGTTCGCGCGTTTCGATCCGGCGCGCGCCGGCGGCCTCCAGCCTGTCGGCCTCGGCCTCGCGGTCGTCTGTTTCGATATCCATGTGAATGCGGGGCGTGTGTTCGACAGCCTGCAAAAGCAGGCGCGGCAAGCGGTCATAATCCCCCACACGGGCATATTTTCCGTCATCGTCGACGATCACCCGTTCGCCGAGCGCCGTGCTCCAGAACGCCGCGGCCTCCGACAGATCGCCCGTCTGACAATCGATCACGAACACGCCGGGCCTGCTCCTGTGTGTCATCAAACCCTCTCGATGATCTTTTCGCCGAACAGGCCCTGCGGTCTGAACAGAAGGAAGACGAGGGCGACGACATAGGCGAACCAGTTTTCGATCGCGCCGCCGACGAACGGGCCGACATAGAGCTCGGCCAGTTTTTCGCCGACCCCGATGATCAGGCCGCCGACGATCGCGCCGGGAATGGAGGTGAAGCCACCGAGAATGAGCACCGGCAGCGCCTTGAGCGCAATCAGCGACAGCGAGAACTGGACCCCGGATTTCGCGCCCCACATGATGCCGGCGACTAGCGCGACGAAGCCGGCGATCGACCACACGATCACCCAGATATTGCGCAGCGAGATACCGACCGACATGGCGGCCTGGTGATCGTCGGCGACGGCGCGCAGCGCCCGGCCGGTGGCCGTGTATTGCGAAAACAGCGTCAGCACCAGCACCAGCGCCACCGCCACCAGCGCCGCCACCACGTCGAGCTTGTCGATATACATGCCGAAATAATCGGATCCTTCAGCCGCCCATTCCCGGGTCACGTCCTCGAGCCAGAACGAGCCGCCGGAGGGAATGCCGATGTCGAGCGCCTTGATGTCGGCGCCCCACATCAGATCGCCGAACCCTTCGAGGAAATAGGCCAGGCCGATCGTGGCCATGAACAGGATGATCGGTTCCTGGTTGACGAGATGCTTGAGCACCAGTTTTTCAAACAGATAGGCGAAGGCGACCATGACCACGAGTGTGCCGACGACCGCCACGAAAGCCGGCAGCGTCCAGCCGAAGTGGTGGAATTCGGTCCCGAAGATCGCATTGATCAGATGCGAAAACGGCACCTGTCCGGTCTGCAGCCCGACCAGCGTCAGCGCCGCAAACAGCGCCATCACGCCCTGCGCGAAATTGAAGATGCCCGACGCCTTGAAGATCAGCACGAAGCCGAGCGCGACCAGCGAGTACATAACACCGGTCATCAGCCCGTTCAGGACCGTTTCGAGGAAATACAGAAAGCCCGGGCTCATGTGACAGCGTTCTCCTGGAGCCGTTATTCGTGCGGAACGCCGAGATAGGCGTCGATTACATCCTGGTTCTTCGACACCTCCTCGGGCGATCCGTCGCCGATCTTGCGACCGTAATCGAGAACGACCACGCGGTCGGAAATGTCCATGACGACGCCCATATCGTGCTCGATCAACGCGATCGTGGTCCCGAACTGGCTGTTGACGTCGAGGATGAAGCGGCTCATGTCCTCCTTCTCCTCCAGATTCATGCCCGCCATCGGCTCGTCAAGCAGAAGCAGCGCCGGCTCGGCCGCCAGCGCCCGGCCCAGTTCGACCCGTTTTTGCAGGCCGTACGGCAGACGCCCGACCGGCACCTTGCGGATGTGCTGGATTTCAAGGAAATCGATGATCTCCTCCACGCGATGGCGGTGCTCCAGCTCCTCGCGCAGCGCCGGGCCGCGCCAGACGGCCTGAGCGAAGAGATTGCTCTTTTGCAGCGTGATGCGGCCCGTCATGATGTTGTCGAGCGTCGTCATGCCCTTGAACAGAGCGATGTTCTGGAACGTGCGCGCGATCCCCTGCCGGGCCGCGTCCGTGGTGCGCATAGCGCGACGCTCCACGCCGCGAAAGGTGATCGTGCCTTCCTGCGGCGTGTAGAACCCGTTGATGACGTTCAGCATCGAGGTCTTGCCGGCGCCGTTCGGACCGATAATGGCGCGGATCTCGCCCTTGCGGACATCGAAGGAGATCTTGGTGATCGCCTTGACCCCGCCGAAGCGCAGCGACACGTCCTTGACCTCGAGCAGCACGTCGCCCTTGGCAACACCGTCGTCGCGGTGAACCTTCAACTCGCGTGGATCGACAGCCCGGTTCATTCGGCCGCCTCCCTCATCGGCTTGGGATCGAGGCCGTAGACGGGCGCATCAGCGATCCGCACCAGAGCCTTGAGACTGCCCTTGCGGCCGTCCTCGAACGTCACCTCGGTCTCGACATGTTTTTCGCTCGTGCCGTCGTAGAGCGCCTCGATCAGCTCGCCGTAGCGCTCGGCGATGAACGAACGGCGCACTTTCTGGGTGCGGGTCAGTTCGCCGTCATCGGCGTCGAGTTCCTTGTGCAGGACCAGAAAGCGGCGGATCTGCGAGGCGGCCATCAGTTCCTCTTCGGCCAGCGAACGGTTCACCGCGTCGACATGGGCGGCCATGTTCTTGTAGACGTCGGGATGGCCGGCCAGCTCCTGATAGGAGCCGTAGGAGACGTTGTTGCGTTCGGCCCAGCTTCCGACCGCTTCCAGGTCGATATTGATGAACACCGCGCAGAAATCGCGCCCGTCGCCGAAGGCGACTACCTCTTTGACGTCCGGATAAAATTTCAGCTTGTTCTCGATGTATTTCGGCGCAAACAGCGCCCCCGAGCGCAGCTTGCCGACATCCTTGGCCCGGTCGATGATCTTGAGATGGCCCTCGGCATCGAACAGCCCGGCATCGCCGGTGTGCACCCAGCCGTCCTCGGTCTTGGTCGCGCGGGTCGCCTCCTCATTTTTGTAGTAACCGACGAAGACGCCGTCCGAGCGATAGAGCACCTCGCCGTTTTCGGCGATCTTGACCTCCACGCCGGGCGACGGCAGACCGACCGTATCGGCCCTGATCTTGCCGTCGGGCTGCGCGGTGATGTAGACGCAGGCCTCCGTCTGACCGTAAAGCTGCTTCAGGTTCAGTCCGAGGGCGCGGTAGAAACGGAACAGTTCCGGCCCGATCGCCTCGCCCGCCGTGTAGCCGACCCGCATGCGCGACAGGCCCATCCGGTTCTTGAGCGGCCCGTAGACCATCAGATCGCCGAGCCGGTATTTCACCCGGTCCCACACCCCGACGCTTTCGCCGTTGAGGATCGGCTCGCCGACCCTGCGCGCATGGGCGATGAAATAATCGAACATGCGCTTCTTCAGCGGTCCCGCATCCTCCATGCGCACCATGATTGCCGTCAGCAGGCCCTCGAACACCCGCGGCGGCGCGAAGAAATAGGTCGGAGCGATCTCCCGACGGTCCTCCGTCACCGTTTCAGGACTTTCCGGACAGCTCACGCAATAGCCGGCCGTGTAGGACTGCGAATAGGAGAACACGTGATCGCCGACCCAGGCCAGCGGCAGATAGGCGATCGTCGTCTCGTCGACGCCGAGATTGTCGAAGGCGTTGCCGTGCAGGGCGGACTTCACCAGATTGTCGTTGGACAGCATCACCCCCTTCGGGCGGCCGGTGGTGCCGGACGTATAGAGGATGATGCCGAGATCGTCGCCCGTACCGGCCTTCAGCGACGTCTCCCAGCGTGGCAAGGCATCGGACGAGGCCGAGACCGCGGCAAGCCCGGCGTCACGCAGATCGGCATAGGAATGCAGGTAGGTATGATCGTAGTCGCGCAGGCCGCGCGGCTCGTCGTAGACGATGTGCTTCAAACTCGGCACGCTGTCGGAAACCGAAAGCAGCTTGTCGACCTGTTCCTGGTCCTGCGCGACGGCGAACTTCACCTCCGCATGGTCGAGCACGTAAGCCATCTCGTCAGCGACCGAATCGGCATAGACCGGCACCGGCACCCCGCCAAGCGACTGGATGGAAGCGAACGACCAGTAGAGCCGCGGCCGGTTCGCCCCGACCACGGCGACCTTGTCGCCGCGCGCGATCCCCAATGTTTCCAGACCGAGGGCGAAGGCTCGCACCTCGGCGAGCTGCTGCGCCCAGGTCCAGCTTTGCCAGATGCCGTAATCCTTGTGCCGCATGGCCGGGCGATTGCCGTACCGGTCGGCGTTCAGCAGCAGATACTTCGGAAACGTATCAAGAGTTCTGTCGGCGTCGGCCGCAGCAACCATCTCCCATCATCCTCCCGAACCCCGCCTTGTCTCTGCGGTTGGTCCACATTTATCGCGCGGCTTGGCCCAGCGCGCAAGTTCACCCATCTTGTCCGTTCGGCTAACCCGGCCGGCTTTTTGCGCATCCGGTCCGTCGTCAGCGCCTTAAAGGTAAAATCACACGAAGGATGGCAGAGATTCAATTTCACGATTGACAGACAAGGGAGGCGATGGTCTGCTATCGGTGCCGAGCTTTTGATTTCCGAGATATATAATCCGGTCCGCCTTTGCTCCCGCTGTGCCCCAGGGTGGTGACGCGCGGCGGTCAAGGTTCGTAGCGTTTCAGCTTTTCCAGCTTGACCACCCGGATGCGGCCGTGCTCGCACCGCAGCAACCCCTCTTCCTCCAGATCCTGCAGGGCGCGGTTGGCGACGGCCCGCGACACGCCTGCAAGCAGGCCGAGCTCCTCCTGGGAAATCTCGATCTCGTCCTTGACCGTCGGGTAAAGCACCGGGTTGAAGAACCAGGACAGGTTGCGGGCGACACGGGCGCGCGGGCTGAGAATACGATCATATTCGATCGTGGCGATGAACTGGCCCATGCGTTCGTTGAGCTGGCGAACAAGAAAACGGCTGAAGCCGCGGCTGTTTTCGTAGAGCCACATGAAGGTCGCGCGGTGCATCATCGCCAGACGGGTGTCGCGCAGCACGACCAGATCGTATTGGCGCGGCTCGCCTTTCAGCACCGAACCCTCGCCGAACCAGCTTCCCGAGGTCGCCCCGGCAAACGTCATCGCCTTGCCGTCGCTCGACACGGCCGAAATCTTGGCCAGGCCGTCGACGACACCGGTCCAATAGTCGAGCCTGTCGCCCCGATGACAGATATAGCTGCCCTTGGCGTAGCTTTTCTCGATGGTGCCGCGGCGCGCGCGCTCAAGTTCCTCGGCGGTGAGTTCTTCGGCCCAGATCGCGGTGCCGACGATGTCTTCCTTCGTGCCCATGTCTTTCCGGACTACCGTGCGACGGTGCCGTTATGAACGCGTGCGCGTCCTAAGACAAGCAGGGTGGGACGGCTCAGGCGGCCCGCTCCGACCGGCGCGCGGTCGGCAGCACCGTCAGCGGTGCGCGCGCGCCGGTGACCGGCCGGTCGAATAGCAGTCTCTGCTCCATGCGGGTCGATTTGAAGAACGGAAACCGGGCGAAGGACCGCTCCTCTATGGCATGCACGTTGGCCTGGAACAGCACCACCGGGTAATTGAGGCCCGGATAGTCGCGCAGCCCGCCGATCTGTTCCGACATATAGATGCGCCGGTAGAAGCCGGTATGGTCTTCCTGAATGGTCGACAGGCAGTAGGGCGCGTTGAAATGGAAACACGCCATGCCGGCGATGCGCAGCGTCAGATAAGGGATCTGCGGATAGATCTGCGACCAGTCCGGATCGGCGGCAAAGCGGCTCGGATCGATGAAGGTGTCGCCGGCCCGAATGCGCGGATTAAGAATATCGCCGTAAACCGTCACCGACGGAGAGACCGGGTGCTTCTTGTTCACATGATGAATGCGGATCGTAGAAACCAGATTGCCGTCGATATAGATGCCGAAACGGTAGCAATTGTCGAGATCGTCGAGGGAATCGTGCACCGCCTGATCGGGTAGTTCCGGCACCATGTCGGCGGCGCGGTAGGATTTGTAGCGCAGCCGGTAGATGTCCTCCAGATCCTCGCCACCCTCCACGCGCCGATATTCGGTGCGCTCGAGCACGGCCAGCACGTTCCTGGCGAATGCGGAGATTTCCGAATGACTTTTCTGAGCCACCGCACGCAACTCAGCGCCCGGTAGTGCCGGATTCGCGTTCATGTCACTCAATTCCCCGTACCTCGTACATTCGACGGTAGACCAAGCGCCGGTCAAGTAAAGCTGAAACTTCTCATGGCGGCGTTTACTTAGCGTTAACGTTAACGCGATGATGGCCTATGGCGCGATCGCACCATGACGCGGCGTCACCCACGCAAGTGCCGGGAACGAAGGGCTGGAAAAGCCGTCATGGACGTGTTGCAGAAGGTTTCGGCATGCGACCCGGGCCACCTTGCCGGGCGGTCCGGAACCTATCGCGCCGCGACCTGGGCGCTGCGCAGATCCTCGGCGAACGGCCACACCGTGTTGGACATGGTTTCGATGCCGGAGGCCGACAGCGCCGCGCCGAACAGGAACCCCTGCAGGAGATCGGGCTTGACCTCTTGCGACAGCAGCCGAAGTTGGTCGAAGGTCTCCACACCCTCCATCGTGACCCTGAGCCCGACCTGTCGCGACAGATGGACGACGCCCTTCAACAGTTCGCGCGAACGCCCGTCTTCGGTGACGTCCTTGAGGAAACTGCGGTCGATCTTGACCTTGTCGAGCGGCAGGGTGTGGAGATAGCTCAGGCTGGAATAGCCGGTACCGAAATCGTCGAGCGCGATCCGCACCCCGAGATCGCGGATCTCCTGCAGATATTTGCGCGTCGACAGTTTGTCGTCGAGGATCGCCGTTTCGGTGACTTCGATCTCCAGCCGCTCCGGCGCCAGGCCGCTCTCGGCGAGCGCATCGGCGACGGTGGCGACAATATCGGAATCGCGAAAATCGCGCGCCGACAGATTGACCGAGACGCCGATCGGTTCGGGCCATTTGGCACATTCTCGGCAGGCGGCCTTCAAAACCTGGACGCTGATATCGGAGATAATGCCCATTTCTTCGGCCAGTGGAATGAAAACCCCCGGCGAAACCGCGCCGAGTTCGGGATGCTGCCAGCGGCACAACGCCTCGCAGCTTTCGATGCGCATGGAATCCATGCCCACGATCGGCTGGTAGACCACGCGCAGCGCATTCGCCTCGACCGCACTGCGCAAATCCGATTTCAGCATCTGCTTTTCGCGGAAGGCGGCATCCATCGACGTCTCGAAGAGCTGCCAGCCGTTCTTGCCGGTTTCCTTGGCCCGATAGAGCGCGAGATCGGCCTTCACCACCATGCCGTCGACGTCGCCGAACGCGACCGGCAGCAGCACCGCGCCCGCGCTCATCTGCACACGCAGCAGGTGACCGGCCACGTCGACCTCGTCGGCAAGCCCCTCGAAAATTCCGTCGAGAATCTGGCCGAGATGAAGTTCGTCGTGAACGCGGTCGAAATAGACGACGAATTCGTCGCCCCCGAACCGACTGACCTTGACGTCCTCGTCGGCGAAGCAGCCGAGCTTCTCGGCGATCGCGTAGATTAGCCCATCGCCGACGGGATGGCCGAGCGTGTCGTTGACCGTCTTGAAATCGTCCATGTCGAACACGGCGAGCGCGCAGTTGCGTTCGCGGTCGCCACCGGCCATCTGCTCGGCAACGATCTCCTGGAAATAGGCGCGGTTGGGCAGTCCGGTCAGCGTGTCGTAACGCGCCATGTGACGGATCTTCTCGTCCGCCTGAACCCGCTGGGTCACGTCCTCGAACGTGATCACCCCGAGTTCGTCGTGCCCCTCGCGCGCCGAGAATTCCAGATAGCGTCCGTCGGACAGGCTGACCAGCAGCTTTCGGGTGCGGCCTTCGCGCAGGGCGCGGGTGAGCTGGCCTTCGACGAAACCGCAATCCTTGTAGGAGATCAGTCCCCCCGCCGCGCCGCGCATCAACAGCGCCTTGAGCGAACGTCCGACGAGATGGTCGGGCGTGGCAACCGACATCAGTTGTGCGGCCTCGGCATTGGCCACGACGACGCGGCTGTCCGGGCCCAGCATCACCAGCCCATGCGACATGGTGTTGAGCGCCCGGTTGAAGCGCTGCGCGAGCCGGTTTGCCTTCTTCTCTTCCGAAAGCGCCGAAAACAGCACTTCGCGCACCGTGTCGGCGAAGCGCCGGATGGCGAAGAAGAAGGGAAAGGCCATGCAGCCCAGAATGATGTGATAGATGTCGCCGCGCAGAATGAAACCGATCGAGATCGGCCACGTCATGGTCATGATGAAGATCATCACCATGCGCGGCGACCCGTAATTGCGTCCGGCGATCGACGTCGCGGAGGCCAGTGTCACCGCCACGGAGGCGATTTCGGCAAAACTGTCATGGGCCAGATAGATGCCCACAAAGCAGAAAAAGCCCAGCATGAAACCATGCATGGACCCGAACACGATATAGTCTCTCTCGCGTGCCTTGGCCTCGGCGGCGCTCGCCGGCGGAGGGCGGTTGCTGTATTTGCGGATATTGCGCAACCGCAGAATGCCGACCATGACCATGGCGACGGCGACCAGGAGATAGAGCGGATCCCCGGTTTTCCAATAGCATAGAACGACGAGCAGGGTCTGGGCGACGAGACCGATCGACAGCGTCAGCCCGTCGCGGAAAAGCGTTTCCACGAACGGGATGTAAATATCGACCGGGATGTCGCGCTTCTTGATCCTGTCCATGCCGTGGTCCGCTCAGGAAGCCGGACTATGGCACGGTCCTGTTAATAAAACGCTTCCCGCGCGTGTGGCCGCGCGCGCCTTGCAAAGTTGCACCGGCTGCGACGGTCTCGGTCCAATACCTGTCTCACCGGGGTGCCGAGGCGACCGCTATTCCGCCGCTTCCAGCGTTGCGGCCGCGTCACCGGCCTTGAAACGGGCAAGCAGCCGCGTCCTTTCCTCCGCCGCCTTGCGCGCATTGGCATCCTTGACGTGGCCATATCCCTTGACGATCTGCGGCAGGCTGGCAAGGGCGGCCGCGGCCTCGGCGCGCTCGGGCGTCAGACCGGATAGCACCATGTCGAGATCGGCTTCGTACTCGGCCAGGAGACGACGTTCCATGCGCCGCTCCTGCGAATAGCCGAACAGGTCGAGCCGGGTGCCACGCAGCCCCTTCATGGCGGCGAGCAGGCGAAACGCACGCATCATCCAGGGTCCGAAAACGGTCTTTTTCGGCCGGCCGTCGGCGCCCTTTCTGCCCATGATCGGCGGCGCCAGATGGAATTCGAGCCGGTCGTAGCTTTCGAACTCGGCCGAGAGCTGCCTGGCGAACGACCCGTCCGTATAAAGCCGGGCGACCTCGTATTCGTCCTTGACCGCCATCAGCTTGAACAGGTTGCGCGCCACCGCCTCCGTGACAACGCTCGAGCCGGGAACTGTTTCGGCCTCCTTCGCCTGCACAGCCGCGACCCGCCTGCAGTAACGCTCGCCATAGGCCCGGTCCTGGTAGGCGGCAAGAAACGCGGCGCGGCGCGAAACGATCTCGTCCAGCGTGTCGGCCGGTTTTTCGGCACTCGCGGCGGCGCCGGCCCGCCCGATCAGCTCGCGCACGAATGCCGGCTCGTGCGCGGCCCGTCGCCCCCAGCGGAACGCATCGACATTCATGGCCACCGCCTGGCCGTTGAGCGCGATCGCTTGTTCGATCGCCTCGGCCGAGACCGGCAGTCCGCCATGCTGATAGGCCATGCCGAGCATGAACATATTGGCGCCGAGCGAATTGCCGAACAGGGCCGCGGCCGCACGCGTGGCGTCGAAGAAATGAGCCTTGTCTGCGCCCGCGGCCGCCCGGATCGCCTTTTTCAGCCTCTCGGCCGGCAGCGAAAATCCCGGCGAGCGGGCGAAGTCGCCTGGCATGATCTCGGCCGTGTTGGCGATGAACACGGTCTCGTTCTCGCGCACGGCCGACAGCACCTTCTTGGAGCCCGAGACGACCAGGTCGCAGCCCAGCACCATGTTTGCCTTGCCGGCCGAGACCCGGATGGCGTGGACCGCCTCGGGCGTCTCGGCGATGCGCACATGGGTAAACACCGCCCCGCCCTTCTGGGCCAGACCAGCCATGTCGATCAGGCCGCAGCCGCGCCCTTCCAGATGCGCGGCCATGCCGAGAACCGCCCCGACAGTCACGACGCCGGTACCACCGATGCCGTCGATGATCCCCGACCAGCCGCCGGAAAGCGACGACAACGCGGGTGCGGGCACGCCCTCCAGCGGATCGACCGAACCGGCAATGCCCCGCGATTTGCGGATTTTCGCCCCGTGCACCGTGACGAAGGACGGGCAAAAACCGTTGACGCAGGAAAAATCCTTGTTGCAGCTCGACTGGTCGATGCGCCGTTTGCGCCCGTATTCTGTCTCCACCGGCTGGATTGACACGCAGTTGGACTGGACGCCGCAATCGCCGCAGCCCTCGCACACGAGTTCATTGATGATGACGCGCTTGTCGGGATCGGGATAGGTGCCACGCTTGCGCCGCCGCCGTTTTTCCGCCGCGCAGGTCTGGTCGTAAAGCAGCACCGACACGCCCTTGACCTCGCGCAATTCGCGCTGCACTGGGTCGAGATCGTCGCGATGATGGATCGTCGCTCCGCTGGGAAAGCGTGCCGCGCCTGCATATTTGTCGGGTTCGTCGGTGACGATTGCGATGCGCGCCACCCCTTCGGCGCGCATCTGGTTGGCGATCATCTCCACACTCAGCGCGCCCTCGTGCGGCTGCCCGCCGGTCATGGCAACGGCGTCGTTGTACAGAATCTTGTAGGTAATGTTGGCGCCCGAAGCGATCGCGAAGCGCACCGCCAGCGATCCGGAGTGATTGTAAGTGCCGTCGCCGAGATTCTGGAAGATGTGCGCGCGCTTGGAAAACGGCGCCTGGCCGACCCATTGCGCGCCCTCCCCGCCCATCGCGGTGAAGCCGACCGTGTTGCGGTCCATCCAAAGCGCCATGAAATGGCAGCCGATGCCCGCGCCGGCGATCGAGCCGTCGGGCACCTTGGTGGAGGAGTTGTGCGGGCAACCGGAACAGAAATAGGGCGTGCGGCTGGCCACGTCTGTGCTCTCGGCCAGCATGGCCTGGAACTGTTTGAGACGGTTGACCCGGGCCGCGATCTCCTCCGAGGGCCCGATCACCTTGAGGATCCGCTCGCCGATGGCGATGGCGATGTCGTTGGGATCGAGCGCCCCCTTGGCAGGAAACAGCCAATCGCCGCGCTCGTCCTTCTTGCCGACGACCACCGGCTGCATGGCGGTTCCGTAGAGGTCCTCGCGCACCTGAACCTCGATCAGCGACCGCTTTTCCTCCACGACGATGATCATCTCCAGGCCACGCGCGAAATCGCGTATGTGCTCGAGGTCGAGCGGCCACGGACAGGCGACCTTAAACAGGCGCAGACCGATGCGCTCCGCCCCGGCCTCGTCGATGCCGATATCCTCCAGCGCCTGACGCACGTCGAGATAGCTCTTGCCGACGGTGATGATGCCGATCTTGGGTGTGCGTCCCCCCGAATAGACGATCTTGTTGAGATTGTTGACGCGGATGAAGGCCGCCGCCGCAGCCCGCTTGTATTCGTGCAACCGGGCTTCCTGCCCCATCTGGTCGAGTTCGTGGCGGATATTGAGCCCGCCGGGCGGCATGTCGAACTCGGGCAGTACGACGTTCAGCCGGTCGAGCGCGACATCGACCGAACCGGTCGATTCGATATTGTCTTTCACGCATTTCATCGCCGACCATGTGCCGGCGAAACGCGACAGCGCGAAGCCGTGGAGCCCGTAATCGACCAGTTCCTGGACCCCGGCCGGATTGAAGATCGGGATCATCGTGTCGACGAACAGGAACTCGGTCGCGTGCGCGTTGGTGGAGGATTCGGCCGTGTGGTCGTCGCCCATCAGGGCCAGCACGCCGCCGTGCCTGGACGAGCCGGCCAGATTGGCGTGCCGGAACACGTCGCCGGACCGGTCGACCCCCGGCCCTTTGCCGTACCAGAGCGAAAACACGCCGTCATGCTTGCCTTCGCCGAGCAGTTCGGTCTGCTGCGCGCCCCAGCACGCGGTCGCGGCCAGTTCCTCGTTGAGACCCGGCTGAAAGACGATGTTGGACTGCTGGAGTTCGGCCTTGGCCCGCCACAATTGCTGGTCGAGCCCGCCGAGCGGCGAGCCGCGATAGCCGGAGACGAAACCGGCCGTGTCCAGGCCGGCGCGCCGGTCGCGCTCGCGCTGCATCAGCAGCATGCGGATGATCGCCTGCGCGCCGGACACATAGATGCGCCGCTTTGCCAGGTCGTATTTGTCGTCGAGCGAAACGTCGTGAAGGGTCATCGGTTCCTCCGCGATGCCCGCTGCCGCGCGAACATCGCTTTCCCGCAGGAGTGTTCAATTCCAGAGCCTCCGCGTCAAACAAATTTCGCAAAACCTGACACGGCGCAACATCGCTACCGGCACCAACGCGCCGATGGAAGATCGTAACCGCAGACGGGCCGGCGGCGTATTTTCCTTATCCGCGCGCAAGCCGGCCGAAAAGCCGCAACGCGACCGCCCCGCGATAAAACCCCTAAGCCGAATTGGGGAGTAGGTTTGAACACCAATCGTCTTTGATTGAACGGTCAAAGCTGATAATCACGGCCGGGTCAGCCGGGAAAATTCCGGCGACCAGCCGGGCGGCAATCGACACAAGAGCCAAGAATGGCCGCTGCCCGACTTCGGGGAAACGCCCGCCTGGCGGGCGCATAAAACGGGAGGAAGTGCATGGCGGGTCTGCTCGCGCTCTCACGGCTTGTCGACACGATCAACGAATTTGTCGGCCGCCAGGTGTCGTGGCTCATCCTCGTCGCTGTCCTGATCAGCGCCGGCAATGCAAGCATCCGCAAGGCGTTCGACATTTCGTCGAATGCCTGGCTGGAACTGCAATGGTATCTCTACGGCACGGTGTTCATGCTCGCCGCCGCCTATACACTGCAGCGCAACGAACACGTGCGCATCGACATCCTGTCCAATCGCCTGTCCAAGCGCACCCGCGACTGGGTCGACCTGATCTGCCACATCACCTTCCTGCTGCCCTTCGTGGTGCTGATGGTGTGGTTGTGCTGGCCCTGGTTCTGGTTGTCCTATCGCAGCGGCGAGATTTCGGCCAATGCCGGCGGCCTGGTGATCTGGCCGGCGAAGATGATGGTGCTGGCCGGCTTCATTCTCCTGACGGCGCAGGCGCTCTCGGAGATCGTCAAGCGTATCGCCGTCCTCCGCGGTGACATCGACGACCCCACCCCCTCGCATGACATGCCGCCTGCCGCCGAGGCCGCGATCGAGATGGAGACGAAGGCCCGTGATTGACTTCGTCGCCCATAATCTCGCGCCCATCATGTTCGTGTGCGTGATGGCCATGTTGCTGATCGGCTATCCGGTCGCTTTCACGCTCGCCGCCGGCGGGCTGTTCTTCTTTGCCATCGGCGTCGAGATGTCGGCCATCTCGAGCGAAATCCGATTGTTCTGGCCGCTGCTGCAATCCCATCCCGAACGGGTCTACGGCATCATGTACAACGACACGCTGCTGGCGGTGCCGTTCTTCACCTTTATGGGGCTGATCCTGGAACGCTCGCGCATGGCCGAAGATCTGTTGGAGACGATCGGCCAGTTGTTCGGCCCGGTGCGCGGCGGCCTCGCCTTCGCGGCCGTGCTCGTCGGCGCGCTTTTGGCCGCCACGACCGGCGTGGTCGCGGCCTCGGTGATCGCGATGGGGCTGATCTCGCTGCCGATCATGATGCGCTACGGCTACAACAGAAGCGTGGCGACCGGGACGATCGCCGCCTCGGGCACGCTGGCACAGATCGTGCCGCCCTCGCTGGTGTTGATCGTCATGGCCGACCAGCTCGGCCGCTCGGTGGGCGACATGTATGTCGGCGCCCTGCTGCCGGCGCTAATCATCGTCGCGTTCTACTGT
Organism: Nitratireductor sp. StC3; assembly: GCF_003015025.1. NCBI lineage: Bacteria > Pseudomonadati > Pseudomonadota > Alphaproteobacteria > Hyphomicrobiales > Phyllobacteriaceae > Nitratireductor > Nitratireductor sp. StC3. Next base: position 124,018 of record NZ_PYBP01000006.1, read on the forward strand.
CTCTACGTGCTGATTCTCAGCCTGTTCCGGCCGGAATGGGTGCCGGCCCTGCCACCGGAAGCGCGCACGCTGGGCGGCGGCGTGACCTCGCTGGTGGCGATCCTGGCGGCAGCGGTGGCGATCTACATGATCACCTACAACACCGTTTTCGCCGACATGCGCTACGAGGTCCGCCTGGTCTGGGCGGCGACCGTGGCAACGCTTGCCGCCTATCTGTTCAGCCTGATCAACCGGCAGTTCAAGCTCGGCATCTTGTCGCGCCTTGCCGAACAGGTGGTGATCGTGCTGATCCCGCCGCTGGCGCTGATCTTCCTCGTTCTGGGTACGATCTTCCTCGGCATCGCCACACCCACGGAGGGCGGCGCGATGGGGGCGACCGGGGCGCTGATCCTGGCGCTGGCGAAAGGGCGGCTCAACCTCACCGTCCTCAAGCAGGCACTCGATTCGACCACCAAGCTCGCCGCCTTCGTGATGTTCATCCTGATCGGCGCGCGCGTGTTCGGCCTGACCTTCTACGGCATCAACGGCAATATCTGGATCGAGGAACTGCTGTTGTCCCTGCCCGGCGGCGAATACGGCTTCCTCATCTTCGTTACCATCATCATTTTCATCCTGGGCTGCTTTCTCGATTTCTTCGAGATCGCCTTCATTGCCGTGCCGCTGCTGGCGCCGGCGGCCGAAGCCCTCGGGATCGACCTGATCTGGTTCGGCGTCATCCTGGGCATCAACCTGCAGACCTCGTTCCTAACGCCGCCCTTCGGCTTCTCGCTGTTCTACCTGCGCTCGATCGCACCGATGCGCGACTGGACCGACACCGTGTCGGGCCGGGTCCTGCCTGGAATCAAGACCTTCGAGATCTACAAGGGCGCCCTGCCCTATATCGTAATCCAGTTCATCATGATCCTGATCGTGATCTCGTTCCCGCAACTCGTCACGCACTACAAGTCGGCGCCGGGCGTCGGCGGCGGCGACGTCGAAATCAAGCTGCCTCCGCTCGGCCCGCCTCCGGCCGATGGCGGCGACGGCGACCAGCCCGCTCCGTTCGGCTTGCCGCCGCTTGGTATGCCCGACAACAGCAGCGGCGGCGAACAACCGGCGCCGTTTGGCCTGCCGCCGCTCAACCTGCAGCCCGAGGACACGCCGCCGAAGCCGGGCCCGGCGACAGATCTCAGCCAACCGCCGAAGATCGAATAGGCGGACAGTCGGTTCTGTTCATGCGGCCGCAATGTCCGCGCCCATCGCCATAAGAAAAACCCCGGGGCCGCTGCCCCGGGGTTTCGTGTCCTGGACCGGTATCGGCTCGCGCGTTAGAGCTTGCCGGCGCGCTGCTGGATCATCATGAAGGTGTCGAAATTGTATTCGGTGAGCTGAGCCCACAGATACGCATCCTTCTTGAACGCCAGCTGGTTGTCGTAGATCTTCTTGAAGGTGGCGTTCTGGGCGTTGATCTCTTCATAGGTCTCCAACGCCGCGTTGTAGCAGGCCTCGAGAATCTCCTGACTGAAGGGACGCAATTGCGCGCCGCCCTGAACGAGCCGCTTGAGCGCGGCCGGGTTCTTGTAGTCGTAATTGGCCATCATGTCGGCATTGGCCGCGCGGCACGCAGTTTCCAGGATGGCCTGATACGGCTTCGGCAACTCGTTCCACTTTTCCAGATTGGCGAGCGTGTGCAGAACCGGCCCGCCTTCCCACCAGCCCGGATAATAGTAGTACTGGGCGACCTTGTTGAAGCCGAGCTTCTCGTCGTCATAGGGTCCGACCCATTCGGTGGCGTCGATAGTGCCCTTTTCCAGCGCCGGATAGATGTCGCCGCCGGCGATCTGCTGCGGAACGACACCGACCTTCTCGATGATCTTGCCGCCCATGCCGCCGATGCGCATCTTCAGGCCTTGCATATCGGCCACGGTGTTGATTTCCTTGCGGAACCAGCCACCCATCTGCGCACCGGTATTGCCGCACGGCATGCCGTACAGCCCCTGGGTGGCGTAAAACTCGTTCATCAGCGTGTTGCCGTCGCCATAATAGAACCAGGCGTTCTGCTGGCGATAGTTGAGGCCGAACGGAATCGCGGTACCGAGCGCGTAGGTCGGGTCCTTGCCCCAATAATAATAGGACGCGGTATGCGCCAGTTCGACCGTGCCGGCCGAGGCCGCGTCGGCCGCCTGAAGGCCGGGTACGATCTCGCCGGCCGCGAAGACCTGAACCTGGAAATTGCCGTCCGTGGCCTCATTGACGAATTTCGCCATCGTTTCGGCCGCGCCGTAGATCGTATCGAGCGCCTTTGGGAACGAAGAGGTGCAGCGCCAGGTGACTTTTGGCATCGACTGCGCGATTGCGGGTGCGGCCAGCGTCGTTGCTGCCGCGGCGCCCGCGCCGGCGACGCCCGCCTTCTTGATAAATGAACGACGATCCATTCCGTTTCCTCCCATTCGTGGATCTATCGAAATCCGCCTCCAGCCGAGAGGGCTATCCAACGGTTTCAGCCTGCGACAATACACGCTCGAAGAAGTGTGTCCAGCATTCGGATATCCACCTTTCCGCCAAGGCGAGGCGGACAAACCGCTTCGTTTGCGACGCTTTCGGCACAATCGATCTTGCGCTCTCGCCGTGGCGAGCACGACGTGGCCAGCTGGATATTCCGCGCCGTCACCCGCCCGTTTGTCCGGCAATCCAACCGCCGGCCCGCCACCGGGCGTTGTGGAGGCGCATTTTTCGCTTGCTGTTACTTTTGCCACCCGGACAAAGCTGCTAAGCAAAATCGGCCGGCCGGACAAAGTCCGCGGCCAACGATAAACCGCCTGGCTCGTGCCGGACGGTTCGAGGGGGAAACGGGAGGTCACATGACAGCGTCGGCTGCAGCGCCATCTGCTCGTGGTGCATCGGAGACATAGCCGGTGCAGGCGATCGCTCTTGTCGTACGCGCCATCAGCGCCTTCAACCGCTTCATTGGCAATGTCTTTTCCTGGCTTTCCCTGGCGATCGTCCTAGTCTGCTTCACCGTGGTGGTGCAGCGCTACGTCTTCGCGGTCAGCTATGTGTGGATGCAGGACCTTTATATCTGGCTAAACGGCGCCATGTTCACCGCCGTGGCCGGCTTCGCGCTGCTGCGCAACGATCATGTCCGCGTCGACATCTTCTACCGGCCGGCGGGACGGCGGGCGAAGGCGACCGTCGACCTGATCGGGGTCGTGCTTTTCCTATTGCCCTTCGCCTATATCGTGTTCGCCTATGGCTGGACCTTCGTGGCGCGCGCGTGGCGGCTGGGTGAGGGCTCAGCCAATGTCGGTGGGATGCCGGGCTTGTTCGTCCTAAAAACGTTCATTCTCGGCTTCGCCGTCGTCATCGCTCTGCAGGGCGTCGCCATGGCCCTGCGCTCCGTCCTGGTCCTGACCGGCAACGAGCATCTGCTGCCCGCGCATCTGCGTTACGAAAACGCCGCCGCGCCCGTGCCGGAGGTCAGCGGCTGATGGATCCCGTTTTTCTCGGCGAGCTCCTGTCGGGGCTGATGTTCGTCGGCATTATCGGCTTTCTGCTTTTGGGTTTCCCGGTCGCCTTCACCCTGGCCGGGGTGTCGCTTCTTTTCGGCCTGGCGGGAATGGGATTCGGCGTCTTCGACCCGTCCAATCTCGGCAGCCTGGCCAACCGTTATATCGGCTACATGACCAACGAGGTCCTCGTGGCCGTGCCGCTGTTCATCTTCATGGGCGTGGTGCTGGAACGCTCCAAGATCGCCGAGCAACTGCTTTTGACCATGGGCAAGCTGTTCGGCAATCTGCGCGGCGGGCTTGCCATGTCGGTGGTGCTGGTGGGCGCCATGCTGGCGGCCTCGACCGGCGTGGTCGGCGCGACGGTGGTCACGATGGGCCTGATCTCGCTGCCCGCCATGCTGCGCGCCGGCTACGATCCCAAGCTGGCAAGCGGGGTGATCTGCGCCTCCGGCACGCTGGGCCAGATCATCCCGCCGTCCACAGTGCTGATCTTCATGGGCGACATGCTGTCGGGCATCAACGCCCAGGTGCAGATGGCCAAGGGCAATTTCGCCCCGGTGCCCGTCTCCGTCGGCGACCTGTTCGCGGGTGCGCTGCTGCCCGGTCTGCTGCTGGTCAGCCTGTATATGGGCTGGGTCGCCATCAAGGCGCTCATAGAGCCCGCCTCCTGCCCGGCGATGCCGGTGGCCGCGGAAGACCGCGGCGCGCTCGGCCGCGAAGTGCTGGTGGCGCTGCTGCCGCCGCTGCTGCTTGTGCTCGCCGTCCTCGGCTCGATCCTCGGCGGCATCGCAACCCCCACCGAGGCGGCCTCGGTCGGTGCCGTCGGCGCGATGCTGCTTGCCGCGCTGCGCCTGCGACTGTCCTTCACTGTGCTGCGCGAAACGGTCGTGGCGACGGCGACCATCACCTGCATGGTGTTTATCATCCTGTTCGGGGCATCGGTGTTTTCGATCGTCTTTCGCCTGATGGGCGGCGACAACCTCGTGCATGAATTCCTGACCGGGCTGCCCGGCGGCACGCTCACCGCCGTGGCGATGGTGATGGCGATCATGTTCCTGCTCGGCTTCATCCTCGACACGTTCGAAATCATCTTCATCGTCATCCCGATCACCGCGCCGATTTTGCTGGCACTGGACGTCGATCCGGTCTGGCTTGGGGTGCTGGTCGGCGTGAACCTGCAGACCAGCTTCCTGACGCCGCCATTCGGCTTCGCCCTGTTTTATCTGCGCGGCGTCGCACCGGGCGAGGTCGCGACCTCTATGATCTACCGCGGCGTCTTCCCCTATGTGATCCTGCAGATCCTGGCGATCGCGATCATGTTCGCCTTCCCCGGCATCGCCACGTGGCTGCCGCGGCTTTTGTACAACTGATCCCCACCAACCGTGCCGCACCGAAACGAAAGAGCCCCGGACGTCACCGTCCGGGGCTCTTCAGGGTCAGCGCCGGAGGCGCGATCGTCAGATGGAGAAAAACTTCTCGCGAGCTGCGACGAAGGCGCCGTCGGTGCCCTCCGTCCGGGTCCGCAGGATATTGAGCGCCTCGATGAAGCTTTCCGTGGTCTTCTTCGTCAGCGCATCACCGGAACCGCGCAATTCACCCATGATCTCGGCCGCGGCCTTGGCACCGGCCTCCAGAATGTCATCGGGGAACGTACGCACATTGACGCCGTGATCGTTGACCAGAGTCTGCAGGGCGCGCGGGTCGTTTGCATAGAAATCCGACGCGACCTGATCGTATTCGGCCTGGCACACATCCTTGATGATGGCCTGCAGGTCCGATGGCAGTTCCTGATACTTGGCCTTCGACACGACAAGCTCGGTCGCCAGCCCCGGCTCGACGAAGCTGGGGAAATAGTAGTTCTTGCAGACCTGGTAGAAGCCCAGCGCCAAATCGTTGTAGGGACCCACGAATTCGGCTGCGTCGAGCGTACCCGACTGCAGGGCCTGGAAGATTTCCCCGGCCGCCATGTTGGTCACCGTCGCGCCAAGCTTTTCCCAGACCCGGCCGCCGAGCCCCGGCGTGCGGAAGCGCAGCCCCTCGACGCTGTCGAGCCCGCTCAATTCGTCGCGGAACCAGCCGCCGGCCTGCGTGCCGGTGTCGCCGGACAGGAACCCCTGGACGCCGAACTGGTCGTAGATTTCGTCCCACACTTCCTGGCCGCCCATATAGCGCACCCAGGCGGCGAGCTCGCGCGAGGTCATGCCGTAGGGAACACCGGTGAAGAAGGCGAGGCCCTGGCTCTTGTTCTGCCAGTAATAGGCCGCGCCATGGCTCATCTCGGCCGATCCGTCGATGACCGCGTCGAGCGACTGCAGCGGCGGCACCAATTCACCGGCCGAATAGACCTGCACGGTCAGCCTGCCGTTCGAGGCGGCGGTGATACGGTCGGCAAGGCGCTGGGCGCCGACACCGAGGCCGGGGAAATTTTTCGGCCACGTCGTGACCATGCGCCACGTCATGTTGCCCTGCGCGATGGCCGGCGCGGCGAGCGCGGCCGTGCCGCCAGCCAGCCCCGCGGCCTTGATAAACGAACGACGATCCATAAAAAACCTCCCAATATGCCGGTCATGTTGCAAAACGGCTGCCGGACGGTGCCGACAAGGCCCCGTTACACCCGACTCCGACCCGTATCAATACACGCAGCGCATTCGCCGCAATTGCGCCACAGAGCGGTTGGAAGTGATGGCAAAGACGGTTAGATTCCGGCTCATTCGCGTGGCTCAGCCGGACCCTGGGGCGATACGCAACCTGCTCCGGGCAGCGTCTGACACCGCCCTGGGGCGACCGGCATAGGATGGATGAAATGCACCCGGCTCTCGTCGCCGTCTCAACCGATGTGCGCGTCTTCGACCGCTACACATGGCACGCCACGCCGCAGCAATACATCGAGGCCGCCCTGTCGGGAGCCGGCGTCTTGCCGATGCTTCTGCCCTGCTTCGGGGAGCGCATCGATTTCGACGCCTTGCTCGACCAGGTCGGCGGCGTGCTGATCACCGGGTCCAAGACCAATGTGCACCCCGCGCTCTACGGCGGCGACGCCAGCGAGCGCAACGGCCCCTACGACGAGGCCCGCGACGCCACCACGCTGCCGCTGATCCGCAAGGCGATCGAACGCGGCGTGCCGCTGCTCGCCATATGCCGCGGCATCCAGGAATTGAACGTCGCGCTTGGCGGAACGCTGGCGACCGAGATCCAGGAACGCCCCGGCATCATGGACCACCGCGCCCCGCCGAGCGAGTTCCAGGACGATCGCTTCGCCATTCGCCACCGCGTCAGCTTCACAGAAGGGTCGTGCCTGGCCGATCTGTTCGAAGCCGGCGCGATCGAGGTCAATTCGGTTCACCGGCAAGCCGTCGGCCGGCTTGCGCCGCGGCTCGGGATCGAGGCGGTAGCCGAGGACGGCACGGTCGAGGCCGTTTCAGTTCTGGGTGCCAAGGGCTTCGCGGTCGGCGTGCAATGGCATCCCGAATACTGGGTCGGGACCGACGGCGCCTCACGCCGCATCTTCGAGGCGTTCGGCGCGGCCGTGCGCACCTATGTGGCCAAGCGCGGCCATGCGCGAACGGCCGCCGAATAGGCTCCTGCGGCCACAGCGTCCTATGACGCTGTGGTCAGAACCGGGAAAGAAGCTGAAAGATCGGCGCTTCCGGCCGAACGGATTCGTAGGCGATCCCGTCGGCGACCGCGAACTCGACCACCGGCGTGCCATCCTCCGACAAGAAGCTCAAAAGCCCGTTGCCCTCGTCGCGGCCGAAACGAACCTGTGCGAACCGTTCGTCGAGTTTGCCGCAACCGGGTTCGAGGACGAGGCGGAACCGACCCTGCGCCGCAGCGCCCGCCCGTTCGACCAGGCACCGCTCGGCGCCGCCGACCCGATAGAGCGAATAGTGGCCGTCAGGCGCGTCGGTGACTTCTTGCGCCGCGCTGTCCGGCGCCCTTTGCGACGTGACATAAAGACCGGCCGTGGCGGCAAGCGCCATGACGAGCACGGAAAACAGCTTCACCGCGAATCATCCTTGCTTGTACCCCCGCCATCGAAGGTGGTGCGAAGGGGTTAACGAAAGGTTAACCCCTTCGCGTCGCGGCAAGCCCGGCGGTTTCGGGAACCGGGGTCAGAACGCGCCCCTCGTCGAACCAGGCAAGCAGATTGTCGACCACCAGGTCGGCCATGGCCTGCCGCGTTGCCCGCGAGGCCGAGCCCACATGCGGCAGCAGCGTCGCGTTGTCGAGGTCGAGCAGAGCCTGCGGCACATGCGGTTCGTCGGCAAAGACATCGAGACCGGCGGCCCGTATGGTACCGGCCGCAAGCGCCGCGATCAGCGCCTGCTCGTCTACCGTGCTGCCGCGCCCGATATTGATGAAGACGCCGTCGGGACCGAGCGCCTCGAAAATCTCGGCGTTGACGATCTTGTGCGTCTGCGCCCCGCCTGGAGCCACCGAGACGAGCACGTCGACCGCCTCGGCGAGACCACGCAACGTGTCGTGATAGGTGTAGGAGACGCCGGCGACCGGTCGCCGGTTGTGGTAGGCGATCGGCAGGCCGAAGGCCTCCAGCCGGCGCGCGATCGCCTGGCCAATGCGTCCTAGGCCGAATATGCCGACCCGACGGCCGCGCAGGGTCGATGCCGTCAGCGGATAGCCCCCTTCCCGCGCCCACCGGCCGGCGCGCAGATAGGCCTCGGCCTTCGTGAATTCGCGCACCGTGTTGAGCAGCAATCCGACCGCGGTGTCGGCGACCTCCTCATTGAGGACGTCCGGCGTGTTGGTCACCATGATCTTTTTCGACGCGGCGTGGCCCGCGTCCACGGCATCGTAGCCGACGCCGAAATTGGCGATGATCTCCAGGTTCGGCAGCGCGTCGATGAACGCCGCGTCGATCGTGGTCATCGCCGCGATGCCGCGAACGGCGTCGGCCGAGCGCCCGCTCAACAGGCCAGGGTCGGCGGTCTCGAGAGGCACCAGCCGGAACGCGTCCGAGATCCGCTTGACGGCATGGTCGTGCAGCTTGCCCGGCACCAGGATGGAAATATCGCGCATGAAATCACGACCCGTCTTCTCGTTGAAGTTGCGCCGACACCGTAGGCATAGCGCACGCGCCCGGCAAGCATCGCCTGCCGCTCCCGCTCGCGAAGCCGTGATCGGAAAATTCAGGAACGACCCGCCGGTCGCCCACGTTGACCGGGCAGTCCAACACGATGAAAGGAGGACTGATATGACCTTTAAGATCATCACCGCCACCGCGCTTGCCATCGGACTCGCAGCCGGCGGCGCGCTCGCCCAGACCACCAGCGCCACGTCGAAGGCCGGTTCGGGACCGAACTTCAAATCCGAAGACGAGCGCATGATGTATGAGGAAAACGCCGACGTGATGGGCGGTTTCTTCACCGACGACACGATGGCCGAAATCCGGTCGGACGACGAGGTGAAGGAAATCTTCGCCGCGCTCGGCAAGGAGGACCGCGACGAGATCAAGGCGGCCTGCGAGCGCGCGATGGAAAGCCGCGGCTCCTACGGCACGGTGACCGTCGCCCTGTGCGATCAGGTCGACACCATGTAGCGCCTGCGGCGCGCGGTACGGGATGGGCGGCTTCGCCCAAAACCGTTAGCAATGCCCGGCTCCCGCCTCACGGCGGGGGCCGTAATTATGTCGATTTGCCGTAAAACCGCGCTGCCCGACAGGCAGCGCGAGCGTTGTGATCTCAGTCTCGCTCGACAGGTTTGCCGGTCGATTGCCGCACATGCAGCTCCGGCTTGATCAGTTCTTGCGACGCGCTGACAGGAACCCCGTTCAACCTGTCGAGCAAGGCCCGCGCCGCGCGGCGGCCGACATCGCGCTGGCCGTTCCACACCGTGGTCAGGGCCGGCGTCGCGATCGCCGCCTCCTCAAGGTCGTCGTAGCCGGTGACCGAGATGTCGACGCCCGGCACCAGCCCGGCACGCGCAATGCCGTTCATCAGCCCGATCGCCACCAGGTCGTTCCAGCAGACGGCCGCGGTCGGCTTGTCCGGCAGGGCCAGAAACTGCCCGGCCACCTCGAAACCGCTCTGCTTAGTGCGCGGCCCCGGAATGCGCCAGTGCGGCGCGACGACGAGACCGGCCTTTTCCATCGCCGCGACGTAACCCTGGTAGCGGTCGCGGCCGGTCGAGGTCTGATCCGTGCCGCCGATCATGGCGATGCGACGATGGCCGAGCGAGATCAGATGATTGGTGGCGAGCCCGATTCCGTAGGCGTCGTCGCCGCGAAACACAGGCACCTCCGCACCCTCGACCGAGCGGGCGATCAGCACGGCTGGAAGGCCGTTTTCCTCGATCAGCCGGATATCCTCGCGCGGCGTGCCGATCGCCGGCGACATGATGACGCCGTCGGCACCGAGCTGAAGCAGCGTATCGACGAAGGTCCGCTGCTTTTCGAGCTGGTCGTAGTGGTTGGACAACAAAAATGTCTGCCGGCTGCGGTCGAGTTCGCTCTCGATCGAACGCAGGATTTCGGCGAAGAACGGGTTCATGATGTCGTGCACGACAACGCCGACAATACCGGATCGCGAGGTCCGCAGGCTGGCCGCGCGACGATTGTAGATGTAGCCGATCGCGCGCGCATGGTCCTTGATGCGTTCGCGTGTGGCGTCGGCGACCAGCGGACTGTCCCGCAGCGCCAGCGACACCGTCGCCGTGGACACGCCGAGTGCCTCGGCGATGGTCGAAAGCTTGATTTTCTGCGCCAGAACGCCCCTCCCGACGATCCGCCCGGGTCGTTTAAACCGTTTAATCGCGCTTATGCCATCGCCCCACGGCATTTCAAAGCCTTTTCGACAGCGAGCCAGGTCCCGCGGTCGGCGCCGAGGCCGAGTACAGCCGCACCCGCCGCCCGCGCTGGCGACCGGAACGCAGCGCAGCGAGGCCGCGGGATGAGGGCGACGCGCTCCGAAGGACCGCTTTTCGAGTGCCTTGCGCGGGACCGCGACAGGTCAAGCGGCTTATAGATCCTCGACCGCCTCTTCCCCAAACTCGCCCCGTTCAGCACCCGAAATCCGTGCCGTGCCGGAGAGATTGTCTTCAATACGCGCGAGCATTTTCAAGAAGGCCTTCTGCTCCTTCTTGTCGAGCCCCTTGAGCGCGATCTTCTGGGTCTTGCGCACCGATTTCTCGATCGCCTTGATCGCATCGCGCCCAGTCTCGGTGAGGAAGATATGGGCCTGTCTGGCGTCGTTGTCGGACGGGCGTTTGAATAGGAAATCCTGCGCCTGGAGCCGGTTGATGGTCTTGGTTATGGTCGGCGGACGCACGCCGAGCCGGTTGGCGAGTTGGCCCGGCGTCTGGCCGTCCTCGTGCGCGAGCGCGAGCATGATCTGGTCCTGGCCGGCATAAAAGCCGTGATCGAGCAGGCGCGCGGCGAGCGAGGTGCGAACCAGCCGCGCCGTCGATTGCAGGCGGCTGATCGCCACGCCCTTTTCCGTTTTGGCCATTCGCCCCTCCCAAGTTCGCCGCAATCGATCTAGTGTCCGACACCGGTCGCGACGGGCCCGGGCGTCTGGTTTTCGACACGCGAAAAGGCAGCATGAAAACCGGCCGACTAATTCGCCGACGAACTTATGGCAGAGGATGATTGCAGTTCCATGACAAACAGTGAAGCCGGCAAAGTCGAGCCTGCACGCGCCCGCACCGGCAAAACCATCGCGGTCCTGCCGCTCGGCGCGAGCGAGCAGCACGGCCCCCATCTACCCCCCGAAACCGACACGATCATCGCCGACGCGGTCGCGGCCCGCGCCGCCCAAATGCTGCCGGAAAACATCGACGTGACGTGGCTGCCGGCCGAGCCGGTCGGGTATTCGATCGAACATCTCGACCTCGGCCGCACCGAAAGCCTGACCTATGGCGAGGCGGTGGAACGCTGGATCGCGATCGGCGCCGAACAGGCCGCGCGCGGCTGCCGGAAATTCGTCATGCTCAACGCGCATGGCGGCAACTCGCCGCTGATGACGATCGTCGCCACCGAATTGCGGGTGCGCGAAACGATGCTGGCGGTCGCCACGAGTTGGACGCGTTTCGGATATCCCGAGGGCCTGGTCGGCGAGACGGAACGGGCCTTCGGCATTCACGGCGGCTTTGTCGAGACATCGGTGATGCTGGCGCTGCGGCCCGATCTGGTCGACATGGAAAAGGCCGCGACATTCGCGTCCGCGCAGGAGAGGTTCGCCGCCCGTTTCACCCATTTGCGCGCCTACGGTCCGCACGCGTTCGGCTGGACGATGCGGGACCTCTCGCCGCACGGCGTGGTCGGCGATGCCGCCGCTGCCAGCGCGGCGGCCGGCGAACGCCTGCTCGATCACGCCGCGCGCGGATTTGTCGACCTGCTTGCGGATGTCGACCGCTTCGATCTCGCCGATCTTGCCTGACAACGGAAAGGCCGGCGAGATTCGGACCTTGTTTCGCCGCTGCCGGCGTGCATTGGATCGGCCGCCATCCTATATGGAAACCGATCCGCAATTCGCTCCCCGGGGGACTTGATGTCCGATACGCAAACCCAACTTCCAGTCACCGTGCTGACCGGCTATCTCGGTTCCGGCAAGACCACGCTGCTCAACCGCATCCTCACCGAAAACCACGGCAAGCGTTACGCCGTCATCGTCAACGAATTCGGCGAGATCGGGATCGACAACGAACTGATCGTGGAATCCGACGAGGAAATCTACGAGATGAACAATGGCTGCGTGTGCTGCACGGTGCGCGGCGATCTGATCCGCGTCGTCGAAGGGCTGATGCGCCGGCCCGGGCGGTTCGACGCCATCGTGGTCGAAACCACCGGGTTGGCCGATCCCGTGCCGGTGGCGCAGACTTTTTTCATGGACGACGACGTGCGCGCCAAGACCCGGCTCGATGCCGTTGTGGCGCTGGTCGACGCCAAGCACCTGCCGCTCAGGCTGAAGGACAGCCGCGAGGCCGAGGACCAGATCGCCTTCGCCGACGTGGTCGTTGTCAACAAGACCGACCTGGTCGACGAGGACGAACTGGCAGCGGTCGAGGCGACCATCCGCGCGATCAACCCGTCGGCGCGCATCCACCGCGCGACCCGCGCCGGACTGCCGCTTTCCGAGGTGCTCGATCGGGGCGCCTTCGACCTGACGCGCGCGCTCGACAACGACCCGCATTTTCTCGATCACGGCCACCCCGACCACGCCTGCGGACCCGATTGCGATCACGATCATGGCGACCATGCCGGCCACGATCATCATCACCATCACGACGCGTCGCCAATCCACGACGTCTCGGTGCGGTCGATCTCCCTGCGCGGCGGCGCGCTCGATCCGAAGAAATTCTTTCCCTGGATCGAGAAGACGACCCAGATCGACGGCCCGAACATCTTGCGGCTGAAGGGCATTATCGCGCTTGCCGGCGACGACGAGCGCTACGTGGTGCAGGGCGTGCACATGATCGTGGAGGGCGACCACCAGCGTGCCTGGCGCGACGACGAAAAACGCGAAAGCCGGCTCGTCTTCATCGGCCGCGACCTCGACGCCGAACGGCTGAAGCGCACCTTCGAGGCGTGCCAGGCCTGACGCCCGACCTCGCTTTGGCGCCGTCGCCTCCCGGACCGGGGCGCCGCAGACCGCACAGACCCAGGACTCCCGACACCTTATGCCCACTGTCGCCCCTCTCGACCTCAACGGCCATTGCGTGGCCGCCCGCTGGATCGCCGGCATACCCCATTTCGCGCTCGCCGACGGGACCGTCCACCGGCTCGACGACGGACACAAGGCGATCGAGGCGCATGACGGGCTATTGGCGGCCGCGCCGGCCGGCGACGGCAAGATGCTTCTGACCGCCGGCGAGGACGGACGCGTCTGCGCCGTGACGCCTGAGGGCGATCTACGCGAACTCGCCTCGATCGGCCGCAAATGGGTTACCGCACTGGCCGGCGGCCCTCAGGGCGCGGTGGCGTTTGCCTCCGGCCGCACCGCCTATGTGCGTTTCGCCGACGGGCGCCTGCGCGACTTCGCCCACCCGCGCTCGGTGGAAGGCGTCGCCTTTGCGCCGAAAGGCATGCGCATCGGCGTCGCCCGCTACAACGGCGCGACGCTGCATTTTCCCGCCGCCGACGGCACGCCGGTGGACCTGACCTGGGACGGCGCTCACACCGGTATCACCTTTTCCCCGGACGGCAATTTTGTCGTCACCACCATGCAGGAAAACGCGCTGCATGGCTGGAAACTCGCCGACGGCAAGCACATGCGCATGAGCGGCTATCCAGCCAAAGTGAAATCCTGGTCCTGGGCCGCGAAGGGTCGCTGGCTGGCCACCTCCGGCGCGCCGGCCGCGATCGTGTGGCCGTTTTCCGGCAAGGACGGGCCGATGGGCAAGGCGCCGGTCGAACTCGGCACGCGCGCCGATACCATGGTCACGGCGGTCGCCTGCCATCCAACCGACGAATTCGTCGCCATCGGCTTCAGCGACGGCATGGTGCTAGCCGGGCGCATCGCCGACCAGAAGGAAGTGCTGCTGCGGCGGCCGGGCAAAGGCGCGATCACCGCACTGGACTGGGACGGCGAAGGCCGCCGCGTCGCCTTCGGCTCGGAGGCCGGCGATTGCGGCGTCATCGACGTCGCCGGTTAGGTCGGGTCGAAACCGGCGCGCACCGGTTCAGCCCTGCTTTTCGAGATAGTCCCGCGCCCAGCCGAGCCCGTCTTCGGTCCGTCCCGCCGGCCGGTATTCGCAGCCGACGAAACCCGAATAACCGCGCGCGTCGAGCGCCGCCAGAACGGCGCGATAGTCAAGTTCGCCGCGATCGGGTTCGTGGCGCCCCGGATTACCGGCGATCTGGACATGGGCGATCCGCGCACGATGGCGCTCGAACGTCGCCACGATCTCACCGCCGGTGCGGCTTTGGTGGTAGATGTCGTATTGCAGGAAAAGATTGTCCGAACCGACCCGGTCGAGGATCGCGGCCGCCTCGGCCATGGTTTCCAGAAAATAGCCAGGCATGTCGAACCGGTTGAGCGGCTCGATCATGATCCGCACACCGCGCCGGGCCGCCTCGGCGGCGGCATGGACGAGATTGTCGACGAAATTATCCTCCAGATCGCGGCGGTCGATCTCCTTGGGCGCCACGCCGGCCATGCAGTGGATCAGCGGCGCGCCGAGTATGGCAGCATAATCGAGCGCCAGGGAAAGAGCCTTGCGAAACCGCGCGCGCTGGCGCGGGTCGACCGCGAGCCCCCGGTCGCCCGCCGCCCAGTCGCCGGGCGGCGTGTTGAACAGTGCCAGGTCGAGCCCGTTGCGGTCGAGCGCAACGGCGATCGCCCGGGCGTCATGCTCGTAGGGAAACAGGAATTCGACCGCAGTGAAGCCGGCACGCGCGGCGCGCTCGAACCTGTCCAGAAACGGTACCTCGGTGAACAGCATCGTCAGATTCGCGGCAAGTCTGGGCATTCTCCCTCCAATGCGCGCTATGAAGGGTTCGTCCGCACGCGGCAAGGTGCCTGTCCGGGTAAAGCCACCGACGGTGCCCGCGATCCACGCCTCGGCCCGACTGCGGGCCGGCCTCAGCCGCCGAGCTTGGCGGCCCGGCCGGCGATATAGACCTCGCGTACGGCGCGGTCGTCTCCAAGCGTCTGCAAGAGAAACAGTTCCTCCGACAATGTTTCGATCGTTTCCATGCGGGTACGCATCGTCGGCGTCGCCCAGGCGTCGAGCACGACGATATCTGCGTCGGTGCCCGCGTCGAGCGTGCCGGCCCGCTCGGCGATCGACAACGCCTCGGCATTGCCGCGCGTCATCTGCCAAAAGGAGGCCAGAGGATTGAGTTTCTCGCCTTGGAGCGCGATCACCTTGTAGCCCTCGTCCAGCGTCCTGAGCATGGAATAGTTGGTGCCGCCGCCGACATCGGTCGCCACCGCCACGTGCAGCGGCCGTTCGCGCTTGCGGTAGCGCTGATAGTCGAACAGACCCGAGCCGAGAAAGAGATTGGAGGTCGGGCAGAACACCGCCACCGAGCCGGTTTCCGACATTGCGTCGGCCTCGCGATCGGTCAGGTGGATGCAATGGCCAAACAGGCTCTTGCGTCCCAACAGCCCGTAGCGGGCATAGACGTCGGTGTAGTCCTTCGCCTGCGGGTAGAGCTGTTCGGTCCAGCGGATCTCAGCGTGGTTTTCCGACAGATGCGACTGGACATGGCAGCCGGGATGTTCCGCTGCCAGCGCCTGGGCCATCTCCATCTGTTCCGGCGACGAGGTGATCGCAAAGCGCGGCGTGATTGCATAAAGCTGTCGGCCCTTGCCGTGCCAATGCGCAATCAGCGCCTTGGTATCGTCATAGCTCGATTGCGGCGTGTCTGTCAGGGCTTCGGGCGCGTTACGATCCATCATCACCTTGCCGGCGATGTTGAGCATGTCGCGGGAATGGCTTTCCTCGAAAAACGCCTCCGCGGAGGCTGCATGCACCGAACAATAGGCGGCCACCGTCGTCGTGCCGTGGCGGATCATGTCGTCGAGGAACAGCCGCGCGATCCGGCGCCCGTGCTGGGCGTCGGAAAATTTCGTCTCCTCGGGAAAAGTGTAATTGTTCAGCCAGTCGAGCAATTCCGCCCCGTAGGAGGCGATGATCTGCATCTGCGGAAAATGCGCATGGGCGTCGATGAAGCCCGGCAGCACCAGATGAGGCCGGTGATCGGCAACCGGCGCGTCGCCGGCCACGGCCGACACGGTCGCAAAATCGCCGACCGCGACAATGGCGCCGCGCTTGACGAACACCGCTCCGTCTTCCTCGTACCGGCAGGCCGCCAGATCGTCGGCCGCCACCGGCTCGCGCAGGAAGGAGAGCACCCGCCCCCTGATCAGAATCTCGCTCATTGTCCTGATCCGCGCGCCCCTTCGAACCACGAAACGATCAAGGCTCGCTCCTCTTCGGTCATGTAGGTGACGTTCCCGGGCGGCATGGCGTGGCTGCGCCCGGCCTGCAGATAGATCTCGCGCGCCCGATCCGCGATCGTGGCATCGGTGTCGAGCCGGACATTCTTCGGCGTGATATAGACGCCTTCATAGACCGGCTCCGCCGTATGGCACATCGAGCAGCGGCCAAGAACGGTGTCGCGCACGGCGGGAAAATGCGCCGAAGCGATGAAGGGTTCCGCCGCGGCCGCAGCCTTGTCCTCGCCGGTCAGGACTTTGGGAACGGTCGACAGCCACATGATGATGATGAACAGGATCGTCGCCGCAGCCCAGGTCCAGGTCGGATTGCCCTTTCTGGCGTGCACGGTGTTGAAATAATGCCGGATCAGGACGCCGATCAGGAAAATCAGCGATGCGATGATCCAGTTGAATTCGGTCGCAAACGCCAGCGGATAGTGATTCGACAGCATCAAGAACAGGACCGGCAGGGTCAGGTAGTTGTTGTGCAGCGAACGCGTCTTGGCGATCTTGCCGTATTTCGGGTCCGGTTTGCGGCCGGCGATCAGGTCGGCGACCACGATCTTCTGGTTGGGAATGATGATCATGAACACGTTGGCCGACATGATCGTGGCGGTGAAGGCGCCCAGATGCAAAAAAGCCGCACGGCCGGTGAAAAGCTGCGTGTAGCCCCAGCTCATCGCCACCAGGATAACGAACAGAACCAGCATCAAGGTGGTGTCGTTGTTGGCCAGCGGCGACTTACAGAGCTGGTCGTAGAGGACCCAGCCCACCGTCAGCGAGGCGAGCGAGATCAGGATCGCGGTGCCCGCCGAAACGTCGAGCACGTTGCGGTCGACCAGATAAAGGTCGGCGCCGACGTAGTAGACGATGGCGAGCATGGCGAAACCGGTGAGCCAGGTGGCATAGGCCTCCCATTTGAACCATGTCAGATGCTCGGGCATCTCGGCCGGCGCGACCAGATATTTCTGGATATGGTAGAAGCCGCCGCCGTGGACCTGCCACTCCTCGCCGAAAGCGCCTTCCGGCAGGTTCGGCCGTTGCCGCAGGCCGAGATCGAGCGCGACGAAATAGAATGACGAGCCGATCCACGCGATGCCCGTGACCACGTGCAGCCATCGCATCGCGAAGCTCAGCCAATCCCAGAAAACCGCAAGATCGTACATCGGCGCATGCCCTCCTCGTCCGGGCGACTTTACGGGCTCGGCCGCAAACGAAAAGAGGCACAGTCACCGAGCACTTTCAAAAAAATCTGGATAATAATAGTCTCCGCTCCTGTCATCCAGATCGCATCGGGGCACGTCATGGCCTATCTCGACAATGTCGCCGTTTTCGTTCGCGTGGTGGAGCTCGGCAATCTGTCGGCCGCGGGACGCGACATGCGCATTTCTCCGGCCGTCGCCTCCAACCGCATCAAGGAGCTGGAAAAACATCTGGGCGTGCGCCTGTTCAATCGCACCACGCGCCAACTCACCCCGACCGAGCAGGGCCGGGTCTTTTACGACGGCGCCAAGAAGGTGCTCGACGCGGTCGCCGACGCCGAGGCCGCCGTCAGCGCCCTGTCGGGCCAGCCGCGCGGCACCATTCGCGTCACCGCGCCGCTCGGCCTCGGCCGCCGGCTGCTCGCCTCCGGCATTCCCGAATTCCGCGAGCGCTATCCCGACATCGAGGTGCGGCTCAGACTGTCCGATCACGATGTCGACATGATGCGCGAGGGCATCGACGTCGCCTTCCGGCTCGGCGTGCTGGAAGATTCCAGCCTGCGCATGCGCGGCGTCCTGGAATGCGAGCGGGTGCTGGTCGCCGCCCCGTCCTATCTGGCCAAGCGCGGCGAGCCGCAAAGCCCGGACGACCTTCTGGCGCATGATTGCCTGATGTTGCGCTATCCCGGCGCACGCGAGCATTTCTGGACCGTGCGCACGCCCGACGGCCCGCGCAAGCTGGACGTGCGCGGCCCTTACGATTCCGATGACGGCGACGTGCTGACCGGCTGGGCGCTCGCCGGCCACGGCATCGTCATGAAGCCGCGCTTCGAGGTCGAGCCCTTTCTGCGCGATGGACGGCTGACGACCATTATGACCGACACGCCGCCGATCCCGGTTCAGCTCGCCGCCGTCTATCCGCACAAGAAATACCAGGACCCCAAGGTCCGCCTGCTGCTCGATTTCATGGCCGAGCGCTGCCAGCGCATGATCCGCGACATTCTCGACGGTCGCTGAGCGCCTGCCGGCGGCATGGGAGGAACCCCATGGCCCGTATCATCGCCAAAGCCGCCCTCACCGGCCTTGTCGGGTTCCTCGTCCTGCCCGCGGTGATTTTCCTCGGCGTGCTCGCGCTTGGTTATGCGTTCGATCCCGCCTGCGGCACGCCGGGCGCATCGGGCGGCTGCGAAATGGGGGCAGCCGCCTCGGCCATCGCCTCGGCGATCCCCGGCTTCATGCTTTTTTTCCTGGTTTCGCTGCTGATCAGCGTGAGGCGGAGGAGGAAGGCTGAAACGCGGCCACGAGAGCCGTCATGATCTCCGCCGCAGCCAGGGCCGCGATCACGGCAGGGCGCTTGTCGCGCACGCCGTCGCCGCCAATCGGCGTTACCAGCCGCGACAACGCGGCCGCGCTGCCGCCAGCGGTTTTCAGGAACCAGCTCCTGAAGGTCGCCTTTTTTGTCGCCGAACCGATCATGCCGACATAAGCGGCGTCGCCGCGCTTTAGCGCCTCCGACACGATCAGGAAATCGAGCGCGTGGTCGTGCGTCAGAACGACGAAGGCGGTTCCGGCGGACGCCGCACGCACGAGCTCCTCCGGCACGGCGCTCAGGCGGGTTTCGACATCCGCAGGAAAACCGGCGATGGCCTCGGCGCGGGTCTCCACCACCGTCGCGCGCACCGGCAACAGCACGAGCGCGTCCGCCAGCGCCCGGCCGACATGGCCGCCACCGAAAACGAGCACGCGCGGCAAGCGGTCGTCCTCGGCCCGGGCGCGCGCGAGAAGCCGGTCGCGCAAGCCCTGGTCGACCCGCTCGATCGACAGGCCGACCCGGCCGCCGCAGCATTGCCCGATTTCGGGACCGAGCGGAATGTCGAGCGCCTTCTCCCGTTCAGCCTCCGCTGCCGGCGCCGCGCGCAGCAGGGCCCGCGCCTCGTCGATCGCCATGAATTCGAGCTGGCCACCGCCGATCGTGCCAAAAATCCTTTCCGGCGCGACCAGCATCCATGTCCCCGCCTCGCGCGGCGTCGACCCCTTCGCCGCGCTCACCTCGACCTTCGCCGCCGCCGGATGGGCGTCGAGAAAGGCTTTCAGGCTGGTGGCCGTCTTCGTCATGGTCGTAATTCTAACCCGAGATGCCCCTGTCGGCGATCCCCGGCTAGGCCGCGGTTTGGGAACGCACGCGCTCGACCGCCATCAGCACCCGTTCGGGTGTCGCCGGCGCGTCGAGACGCGGACAGACCTTGTGTTCGCCCACACTCGCCACCGCATCCGACAGCGCGTGGAAAACGCTCATCGCCAGCATGAAGGGCGGCTCGCCGACCGCCTTGGACCGGTGCACGGTCGGCTCATGCGCCTCCGGCCAGTCGGCCAGCGTGACGTTGAACACCTTGGGCCGGTCCGAGGCGAGCGGGATCTTGTAGGTCGAGGGTGCGTGCGTGCGCAGCCGGCCCTTGTCGTCCCAGACGAGTTCCTCCGTCGTCAGCCAGCCCATGCCCTGGATGAAACCACCCTCGATCTGGCCGATGTCGATCGCCCGGTTCAGCGACCGTCCGGTCTCGTGCAGGATGTCGGCGCGCTCGACGACGTATTCGCCGGTCAGCGTGTCGATCGAGACTTCCGCGCAGGCCGCACCATAGGCGAAATAATAGAACGGATGGCCTTCACCCTTGTCGCGGTCCCAGCGCACCTTCGGCGTCTTGTAAAAGCCGGTCGCGGAAAGCTGGACGCGGGCCATATAGGCTTGTTGGGTCAACTCGCCGAACGCGATCTCCTGGTTGCCGACCCTGACCCGGTTGGGCAGGAACTCGATCTGCTCGCACGGCACACCGTATTTCTCGGCGGCGAAATCGCACAACCGGTCGCGGATCGTGCGCGCGGCGGCCTGCGCGGCCATACCGTTGAGGTCGGAGCCCGAAGAGGCCGCCGTCGCCGAGGTGTTGGGCACTTTGCCGGTCGTGGTCGCGGTGATCTTGACGTGATCGATGTCGATCTGGAACTCCTCGGCCACGATCTGCGCGATCTTGACATAGAGCCCCTGCCCCATCTCGGTGCCGCCATGGTTGAGATGCACCGATCCGTCGGCATAGACATGCACCAGCGCGCCCGCCTGGTTGAAATGGGTCGCGGTGAAGGAGATGCCGAATTTCAGCGGCGTCAGCGCCAGTCCGCGCTTGATCACCGGCGAGCAGGCGTTGAAATCGGCGATCGCGCGCCGCCGGGCCTGATAGTCGGCGCTCTTCTCGAGCTCGTCGACGAGCCGGTGGATGATGTTGTCCTCCACCGTCTGATGGTAGGGCGTGACGTTGCGATCGCTGGTGCCGTAGAAATTCTTCCTGCGAATCTCCAGCGGGTCCTTGCCGAGCGCGAAAGCGATCTCGTCGACCACACGCTCGCAACCGATCATGCCCTGCGGGCCGCCGAAACCGCGAAACGCCGTGTTGGAGACGGTGTTGGTGTAGAGCGGCGCCGACTGGGCGCGTACGGCCGGATAATAATAGGTGTTGTCGCAGTGAAACAGCGCCCGGTCCGTCACCGGGCCGGACAGGTCGGAGGAAAACCCGCAACGGGCGGCGTAAAAATAGTCGACGCCCAGGATGGTGCCCTCGTCGTCGAAACCGACCTCGTAGTCGATGACGAAATCGTGCCGCTTGCCGGTCGCAGTCATATCGTCGTCGCGGTCGGGCCGGATCTTGACCGCCCTGCCGAGCCTCTTGGCCGCCGCGGCTGCGATCGCGGCGAACTGGTTGCCTTGCGTCTCCTTGCCGCCGAAACCGCCGCCCATGCGCCGGATTTCGACGGTGACGGCATGCGAGGGCACGCCCAGCACATGCGCCACCATGTGCTGGACCTCGCTCGGATGCTGGGTCGAGGAAAAGACGGTGACGTCCGTGTCCTCGCCCGGTACGGCCAGGGCGATCTGGCCCTCGAGATAGAAATGGTCCTGGCCGCCAAGCCGCATCGTGCCCTTGATGCGCCGCGGCGCGGTCTCGATCGCGGCCGCGGCGTCGCCGCGCTTGAGCGTCAGCGGATCGGTGACCAGCTTGCCCGCCCGGCGATCCATGTCCCAGATATCGGTGACGAAGGGTTTCTCGTCATAGTCGATCTTCGCCAGCCGGCAGGCGCGCCGGGCCTGCTCGCGGCTCTCGGCAATCACCGCGAATAGCGGCTGGCCGAAAAAATGCACGGTATCGGTGGCGAGCACCGGTTCGTCGGCGCGGCCCGTCGGGCTGATATCGTTGGAGCCGGGCATGTCGTGCCCGGTCAACACGTCGATCACGCCGGGCGCGGCGCGCACGGCGGACAGGTCGATCGAACGGATCGTGCCGTGCGCCACGGTCGACAGGCCGAGGCAGGCGTGCAACAGCCCTGCCGGCTCGGGCATGTCATCGATATAGATTGCCGTGCCGGTGACGTGCTTGTGGGCGGAATCGTGGCGCTGGTCGGTGGCGACGCCGCCCAGAATGCGGGTCGCTTTGAGGTCGGCCGTGGCGTGCTTGTTCATCGGTCTCTCCCTGGGCCTAGGCCGCCTCGTAGCGCGACACCTGCACTGGCAAGCCGCTCGTCGTCTCCAGATGGAACCGGCGCAGCAGGTTGCGGGCGGCCAGCATCCGATAGTCGGCCGAGGCGCGCATGTCGCTGATCGGCGCGAAGTCCTTCCCATAGGCGTCGAGCGCGGCCTCCACCGTCTCGCTCGACCACGGCTTTCCGGCGAGCGCGGTCTCCACCGCCGCGGCGCGTTTGGGCGTCGCCGCCATGCCGCCATAAGCAATTCGCACCGCCGCCACCGTGCCGTCGGCGGCGAGCGTCAGATGGAACGCGCCGAGCGCGGCGGTAATGTCCTCGTCGCGGCGCTTGGTCAGCTTGTAGACGGCGTAATGCGTGTCCTCGCCGGGCACCGGCACATCGATACGCTCGACGAACTCGCCCGGCCGCCGGTCCTGCTTGCCGTAATCGATGAAGAAATCCTCGAGCGCGATGGTGCGCCGGCTTTCGCCCTTGCGCAGGGTCACAGTGGCGCCGAGCGCGATCAGCGGCGGCGGCGTGTCGCCGATCGGCGAGCCGTTGGCGATGTTGCCGCCGATCGTGCCCATATTGCGCACCTGCTCGCCGCCGATCCGATCGATCAGCGGACCGAAGGCCGGGATGCGGCGCGACAGGGCCGAGAACGCTTCGGTGTAGGACACGCAGGCGCCGACCGAGACGGCGCCGTCTGTTTCGGTGACGGTGTGCAACTCGTCGAGATGGGCGATGAACACCACCGGCGTGATCTCGCGCATGAATTTGGTCACCCAAAGCCCGACATCGGTCGAGCCGGCGACGATGGTCGCCTCGGGTTCGGCCTCCAGAACCGCGGCCAGATCCTCGACGCTGGCCGGAATGACGAGACGCTGCCCGTCTTGGCCGATTTCCACGCGCGCCCCGTCCTTGAGCGCGTTGAGCGTGGCTTCCACGCGCGCACGCTCGCTGGCCAGCACATCGGTCTCGACGCGGCCATAACTGGAGATCGCGCGCGCGGCCTTGACGATCGGCTGGTAGCCCGTGCAGCGGCACAGATTGCCCTGCAGCGCCTTCTCGATATCGGCCTCGGTCGGATCGGCGCGGCGCATCCAAAGAGCGTAGAGCGACATGACGAAGCCCGGCGTGCAGAAACCGCATTGCGAGCCATGGAAATCGACCATCGCCTGCTGCACGGGATGCAGCCCGCCATCCTGTCCCTTCAGGTGTTCTACCGTGACGACGTGGCATCCGTTGACGGAGCCGAGGAAGCGGATGCAGGCATTGACGCTTTCATAGATCAGGCCGTCCGGGGTCAGGCGGCCGACCAGAACCGTGCAGGCGCCGCAATCGCCTTCCGCGCAGCCCTCCTTGGTGCCTCGGAGCGCGCGCCTGAGGCGCAGGTAATCGAGCAGGGTTTCGTCGGCGCGCACATCCGACAGCGCGGTTTCGACGCCGTTCAGCATGAAGCGGATTTCGGAGCGGATCTCAGTCATCGGTCAACTGCCCCTGTAGGTCGAGTAGCCGTAGGGCGACAGCAGCAACGGCACGTGATAATGGCTCGGTTCGGCCATGCCGAAACGCAACGGGATCTCGTCGAGAAAGGCCGGCTCCGGCAGCTCCGCACCGTTGGCCCGCAGATAGTCCCCGGCGAAGAAAACCAGTTCGTACCGACCGGTCGCGAACGCGTCGCCGGCCAGCATCGGCGCGTCGCAGCGCCCGTCAGCATTGGTCGAGACGGTCTTGAGATGGGTGCGGCGTTCGCCCTCGATGCGATAGAGGGCGATCGACAGGCCGGCCGCCGGCTTGCCGGTCGCCGTGTCGAGCACATGCGTTGTCAAACGTCCTTCACTTGCCGCCATTCCTCGCCGTCCTCTCCCATCGTCGCGAATTGGCCGGAGCCTTCACCCCAGCGTTGCGATTGTGCAGCAAATCGCGGTCGCGCATAAGGTTCAACCGGCAGAAGCGCCTTGAAAAGACTTTCAAAATTTTTTGGGGCAATGACGCCACGGCCCTTTGATACTCTAATTGCGAAGAGCTGAAATTTCCGACCGGAAGGACGACGGCAAAGCGATGCGGCCGACACGATATCCTCGCGACATGCGCGGCTACGGCGCGAACCCGCCCGACCCGAAATGGCCGGGCGGCGCCCATATCTGCGTCCAGTTCGTGGTCAATTACGAAGAGGGCGGCGAAAACTGCATCCTCCACGGCGACGCGGCTTCGGAAGCCTTTTTGTCGGAGATCGTCGGCGCGGCCCCGTGGCCCGGCATGCGCCACTGGAATATGGAATCGATTTACGAATATGGCGCGCGGGCCGGCTTCTGGCGCCTGCACCGCCTGTTCACGCAGGCCAATGTGCCCGTGACCGTCTACGGCGTCGCCTCCGCGCTCGCGCGAGCCCCCGACCAGGTCTCTGCCATGCGCGAGGCCGACTGGGAGATCGCCACGCACGGGCTGCGCTGGATCGACTATCGCGACCACGCGCCCGCCGACGAACGGGCTGATCTCGACGAGGCGATCAGGCTGCACACCGAGGTGGTCGGCGCGCGCCCCGACGGCATCTATCTCGGCCGCACCTCGGTCAATTCGGTCAGGCTCGCGGCCGAGGAAGGCGGCTTTGCCTATATTTCCGACACTTATGACGACGATCTGCCCTATTGGCTCGACCATGACGGCCAGGGCAATGCGATCGCGCCGCAACTCGTCATCCCCTATACGCTCGACGCCAACGACATGCGCTTCGCCACGCCGCAGGGCTTCAATTCCGGCGACCAGTTCTTCGCCTACCTCAAGGATGCGTTCGACACGCTCTACGAGGAAGGTCGCAATGGCCGCCCAGGCATGCTCAATATCGGCCTGCACTGCCGGCTCGTCGGCCGACCCGGCCGCGCCGCGGCGCTGAAGCGCTTCGTCGACTACGTCACCAATCACGAGCGGGTCTGGATCGCGCGCCGCATCGACATTGCCCGTCACTGGGCCGAGCACCACCCCTACCAGGCGCCGGCGCTGCAGCCCTCGCGCATGGGCGGTGCCGAGTTCGTCGAGCGGTTCGGCTCGATTTTCGAGCACTCGCCCTGGGTAGCCGAGCGCGCCTTCATGCTCGAGCTCGGCCCGGCGCACGACACGGCCGGCGGCCTGCACAACGCGCTCTGCCGGGTGTTCCGTTCCGCCGGCAAGGACGAACGCCTCGGCGTTTTGACCGCGCATCCCGACCTTGCCGGCAAGCTCGCCCAGGCAAAGCGGCTGACCGCCGAATCCAGCAAAGAACAGGCCTCGGCCGGGCTCGACGCGCTGACCGACGCCGAGCGCGCCCGTTTCACCGAGCTCAACACCGTCTATGTCGAGAAGTTCGGCTTCCCCTTCATCATCGCGGTCAAAGGGCTCACCAAAGAGAGGATCCTCGCTGCCTTCGAGACGCGCATCGACAATGACCGCGACACCGAATTCGACACCGCCTGCACACAGGTGGAACGCATCGCGCTGCTGAGGCTCAGGGACCTTCTGCCGCTATGAGAGACGTCACGATGAAGAACCGCCCCTATTATGCCCCGCATGGCGGCCTGCCTCCGCAGACCCAGTTGCTGACCGGCCGGGCAGTGTTTACCGAGGCCTATGCGGTGATCCCCAAAGGCGTGATGAGCGACATCGTCACCAGCCTGCTGCCGTTCTGGGACGAAACGCGCTGCTGGGTGTTGTCGCGGCCGATGTCGGGTTTTTCGGAAACGTTTTCGCAATATATCGTCGAGGTCGCGCCTGGCGGCGGCAGCGACCGCCCCGAGCCCGACGCCAGCGCCGAGGGCGCCCTGTTCGTCGTCGAGGGCGAACTGACCGTCACCGTCGGCGGCACCCGCCACACGCTTAGCCCCGGCTGGTTCGGCTACCTGCCGCCCGACTGCGGCTGGAGCGCGCGCAACCAGAGCGGGACGACGGCGCGCTTCCACTGGATCCGCAAGGCCTATGAGCGTGTCGAGGGGATCGACGCGCCCGAGGCGTTCTTCGCCAACGAGGCCGCGATCGCTCCCACGCCGATGCCCGATACCAACGGGGTGTGGGCCACCACGCGTTTCGTCGATCCCGCCGACATGCGCCACGACATGCACGTCACCATTGTCACGCTCGAGCCAGGCGGGGTCATTCCCTTCGCCGAAACCCATGTCATGGAGCACGGGCTCTACGTGCTGGAGGGCAAGGCGGTCTATCGGCTGAACCAGGACTGGGTCGAGGTCGAGGCGGGCGACTTCATGTGGCTGCGCGCCTTCTGCCCCCAGGCCTGTTATGCGGGCGGACCCGGAAAGTTCCGTTACCTGCTCTACAAGGACGTCAACCGCCACATGGCGCTTGGCGGGATCGCGCCGCGATGACGCGCACCGTCACCGCCCGGAAACTCACACGTGAGGCCTTCGCCGCCTTCGGCGACGTGCTCGACACCGACTGGCCGGACCATTTTTCGATCAACAACGGCAAATGCGAGCGCTATCACGATCTCACCCGGGTCGAGGCCGCCGGCCCGAACGCGCGCGTGCTTGTCTCGCTGTTCAAGGCCACACCCTACGAATTTCCGCTCGCGCTCGGCATGGTCGAGCGCCATCCTTTCGGCAGCCAGGCCTTCATGCCGCTGTCGCCGGCGCCGTTCCTCGTCGTGGTCTGTGCCGATGGGCCCGAGGGACCCGGCGCGCCGCATGCCTTCGTGACGGCCCCCGGCCAGGGCGTCAATTACCGCCGCAACACCTGGCACGGCGTGCTGACGCCGATCGGCGCACCGCAGGACTTCCTCGTCGTCGACCGTGGCGGCGACGGTTCGAACCTTGAGGAATTTTTCTTCGACGCGCCATGGCAGGTGCGACTGCCGGAGACCAAAACCGATGACTGATGCCGCGTTGATCGAGCGTCTGCTCGACGTGATCGAACAAGACATCATGCCGAAAACGGCCGCGGGCGTGGAGGCCGGCAACAAGCTTTTCGGCGCGGCGATCCTCAAAAAGTCCGACCTCTCCGTGGTCGTCGCCGAAACCAACAACGAGATCGAGAATCCGCTTTGGCACGGTGAGGTGCACGCGCTGAAACGGTTTTACGAATTGCCGCATGAGCGGCGTCCGGACACGGGAGACTGCATCTTCGTGGCAACGCACGAACCCTGCTCCCTGTGCCTGTCGGCGATCACCTGGACCGGTTTCGACAATTTCTACTTCCTGTTCAGCCACGAGGATTCCCGCGATTCCTTCGCCATCCCGCACGATCTGAAAATCCTGAAGGAGGTCTTCAGGCTCGATCCCGGCGGCTACAACGCCAAAAACGCATACTGGACCGGCTATGCGATCCGCAGGCTGGTCGAGGCCTTGCCCGAGGCCGAACGCGCTGGTTCGCAAAACCGCATCGCCACGATCGCCGCCGGTTATGACGCGCTCTCGGCGGCCTATCAGTCGAGCAAGGCCGGCAACGACATTCCGCTGAATTGACCCTGTCCCGTCTCCGTTCGGGCGCCCCGTCATATCAATCCCCAATGCCGGGCTTGCGCCGGACCGCGGGCGCATGGCTTGCTTGGCGATCTTTCTGGAAAGTCAGGCGCGGAAGGGAGCGGACATGAAGACAGTCACCGATTTTCCCCGGAAGGTCGTCGAGTTCCCCGATATCGGCATCGTCATGCCCGACGGCTGTCGGCTGTCGGCGCGTGTGTGGATGCCAAAGGACGCAGAGGCGGAACCCGTTCCGGCAATCTTGGAGCACCTGCCCTATCGCAAGCGCGACGGCACCACGGCGCGCGACAGCCTGACCCATCCCTATCTCGCCGGACACGGCTATGCCTGCCTGCGCGTCGACATGCGTGGCAATGGCGATTCCGAGGGCCTGATGGCGGACGAATACACCCAACAGGAGCTCAGCGACGCCTGCGCGGTGATCGCCTGGGCGGCGGCGCAGCCCTGGTGCAGCGGCGATGTCGGCATGATGGGCATCTCCTGGGGCGGATTCAATGCCCTGCAGGTCGCCGCGCTCCAGCCGCCGGCGCTCAAAGCGATCATCACGCTGTGTTCGACCGATGACCGCTATGCCGACGACATCCACTACAAGGGCGGTCTGCTTCTGAACGAGAACCAGGGCTGGGGCGCGACCATGCTGTCTTATTCGTCGCGACCGCCCGATCCCGCCCTCGTCGGCGAAAACTGGCGTTCGATGTGGCTCGATCGGCTCGACAACGAACCGTTCCTGCCCGCGCTCTGGCTTGAGCACCAGACCCGCGACGCCTATTGGAAACATGGCTCGGTCTGCGAGGATTATTCTGCCATCAAGGCTGCCACCCTCGCCGTTGGCGGCTGGGGCGATGCCTACAAGAACGCCGTCTCCCGGCTCGTCCGCGGCATCCAGAACGCCCCTGCAAAGGGCATTATCGGCCCGTGGATCCACAAATACCCGCATTTCGCCGTCCCCGAACCCGCCATCGGCTTTTTGCAGGAGGCGTTGCGCTGGTGGGACCGCTGGCTGAAAGGACGCGCCACCGGCGTGGAGGACGATCCGGCGATGCGGCTATACCTGATGGACTCCGTGCCGCCGCGCGACTGGTACGACGAGCGGCCGGGGCGCTGGATCGCGGAGCCGGACTGGCCGTCGCCGGCGATCGCGACCCGCGATCTGTTTCTCGACGGGTCGGGCGGGCTCGCGGACGGCGCCCGGCCCGGCTTCGAGGCGACCATCGCCTCACCACAGGATTGCGGATTGTTCAGCGGCGAGTATTGCGCGATCTGGCTCGGTCCCGACCTGCCGGGCGACCAGCGCGAGGACGATGCGCGATCGCTCTGTTTCGACGGCCAGCCGGCCGATACCGCCATCGACATCGTCGGCGCGCCGGTCGTCTCGCTGTCCCTTTCGGCCGATCGGCCGCGGGCCATGATCGCGGTCAGGCTGTGCGACGTTCAGCCCGACGGGGCATCGACCCGCATCACCTATGGCGTGCTCAATCTGTGCCACCGCGCCTCGCACGAATATCCCGAGGACGTCACTCCCGGCGCGAAAATGGCGATCACGTTGCGCCTCGACGACGTCGCCTATGCGCTCAAACCCGGCCACCGGCTGCGCCTGGCGATCTCCAGCGCCTATTGGTCGCTCGTCTGGCCGTCGCCCGAGCCGGTCGAACTCACCGTGTATGAGGGCAGGCTCACCCTGCCGGTGCGTGCCCCAGGCACCGGCAACGAGGTCGACTTTTCCGGCCCCGAAGGCGCGCCAGCCTGGGCGGCCGAGACCGTGCGCACACCGTCCAACAGCCGTCGGGTCGAGCGCGATCCGCACACAGGGACCGCGACCCTGGTCATCGAGGACGATTTCGGCGCCTTTCGCGATTGCGATCACGGCCTGGAGACGGGAAGCGTGGCGCGTGAAAAATGGTCGATCCATCCCGGTGACCCGCTGTCGGCGCGCGGCGAAACCCACTGGACCGAGACGCTGCGGCGCGGCGACTGGTCGGTGCGCACAGAGACGTTCACGACGATGCACGCCGACCGCAAGCATTTCTTTTTGTCAGGGCGCATTGAGGCCTATGAGAATGAGAAATTGCGCTTTACACGAAGATTTGCCAATAAAATCAAACGCAACTTCATCTAGCGGATTAGTCGCCTGCAAATGGCCTCTCGCCATTTACGCCAGGGAATGTCGCATTCGGTCTTGCGATATGCACAGCTATGGCGCCAATATTCCCGTCAAATAGAGGCCGGATAATCGGTCCGCGGGCAACCAAAAAGAGTGAGGAACATCCCATGTCGCAAGAACTTGAATATTTGAGCCATCGCGTCGCTGTCGGCAAGCTCAGCCGGCGTGACTTTCTGGGCAGGGCCGCGGCACTCGGCGTCACGGCCTCCTTTGCCAACACGCTTCTGGGAAGCGCGGCCAGGGCCGCCGGTCCGCAGAAGGGCGGCATCATCAAGGCCGGCATGCAGGGTGGCGAGGCGACCAACAGCCTCGATCCGGCGAGCTTCCTGTCGCAGGTGCCGTTCACCTTCGGCAAGAGCTGGGGCGAATATCTCGTCGCGCTGACGCCTGCAGGCGGGCTCGAAAACCGCATCGCCGAGGAAATCGGCGCCTCCGACGACGCCAAGGTGTGGACATTCAAGATCCGCGACGGCGTCGAGTTTCACAACGGCAAGACCGTCACCGCGGACGACGTTCTGGCCACGCTCGAGCGCCATTCCAACGAGGATTCCAAGTCCGGCGCGCTCGGCATCATGAAGGGCATCGAATCCATGAAGGTCGACGGCAAGAATGTCGTCGTCACGCTCAAGGAGGCCAATGCCGACCTGCCCTACCTGATGGCGGACTATCATTTGATCATCCAGCCGAACGGCGGCAAGGATGCGCCTGACGCCGGCATCTCGGCCGGCCCCTACAAGGTCACCGTCAACGAGCCCGGCGTGCGCCATGGCGGGGAGCGCTTCGCCAATTACTGGCAGGGCGACAAGATGGGCTTCGCCGACCAGATCGAGATCATCGTCATCAACGATGCAACGGCGCGCACCGCCGCCTTGCAGGGTGGCCAGGTGCAGTTGATCAATCGGGTTGAGCCGAAGATCGTCGATCTGGTCAAGCGCGTGCCGGGCGTGACGATCCGCAACGTATCGGGACGTGGCCATTACGTCTTCATCATGCATTGCAACACCGCCCCCTTCGACAACGCCGATCTCAGAATGGCGCTGAAATACGCGATGAACCGCGAGGACATGGTCGAAAAGATCCTGCGCGGCTACGGCTCGGTCGGCAACGACTTCCCGATCAACGGGGCCTATCCGCTGTTTTCCGACGATGTCGAGCAGCGCCCCTACGATCCCGACAAAGCCGCGTTCCATTTCAAGAAATCCGGCCATGACGGATCGGTCTTGCTGCGCACCTCCGACGTCGCCTTCCCCGGCGCGGTCGACGCCGCCCAGCTCTATCAGCAGAGCTGCGCCAAGGCCGGCATCACCATCGACGTCAAGCGCGAGCCCGGCGACGGCTATTGGTCGGAAGTATGGAACAAGCAGCCGTTCTCGACCTCTTACTGGGGCGGCCGGCCGACGCAGGACCAGATGTATTCCACCGCCTACATCTCGACGGCGGACTGGAACGACACCCGCTTCTTCCGCGAGGATTTCGACAAGCTGATCATTGCGGCCAGGGCGGAGCTCGACGAGGCCAAGCGCAAGGCGATGTATCGCGACGCCGCGCTCATGGTGCGCGATGATGGCGGTCTGATCCTGCCGATGTTCAACGATTTCATCGACGCCTCGACCGACAAGATCGACGGCTGGGAACCCCACCCGGCGGCCGAACTGATGGACGGCTACGCCCTTGCAAAGTGTTGGCTGACGGCCTGAGAGGGCCGTTGACCAATGGGTTCATCCATCGCAAGCCTCATCGCCCAGCGCATCGCGCTGGGCGTCCTCCTCCTGTTGGCCGTCTCGGTCCTCATCTTCGTCGGCACGCAGATTCTTCCCGGCGACGTGGCGCAGTCGATTCTCGGCAATCAGGCGACCCCCCAGGCGCTCGCCAATCTGCGCGAGGAACTGGGCCTCAACGATCCCGCCATCGTGCGATATTTCGCCTGGCTCGGCGGCGTCGTGACCGGCGATCTCGGCACCGCGCTCACCACGCGTCAGGATATCGCCACCACACTGATGCCGCGGCTGTGGAACACACTGTTTCTCGCTTTTTGGGCGGCGGTCGTCTCGGTCCCGCTCGCCATCATTCTGGGCCTGCTGGCGGTGCGCTATCGCGACGGCCCGATCGACAAGGCGATTTCCGGCTTCGCGCTCGCTTCGACCTCGCTGCCGGAATTTTTCGTCGGCTATCTGCTGATCTTCTTCGTCGCGGTCAAGCTGCAATGGTTTCCCTCGATCTCGACCGTCTATGACGGGATGCCCCTGCTGGCCAAGCTGCAGGCGATCGTGCTGCCGGCGACCGTTCTGGTTCTGGTGGTGCTCGCCCACATGATGCGCATGACGCGTGCAGCGATTCTCAACGTCATGCAGTCGGCCTATATCGAGACCGCCGAACTGAAGGGGCTGTCGGCCTTCGACATCATCCGCAAACATGCCTTTCCCAACGCGATCGCCCCGATCGTCAACGTGGTCATGCTCAACCTCGCCTTCCTGGTGGTCGGCGTGGTCGTGGTCGAGGTGATCTTCGTCTATCCCGGTCTCGGCCAGTATCTCGTCGACCATGTCGCCAAGCGCGACGTGCCGGTGGTGCAGGCGGTCGGGCTGATCTTCGCCGCCGTCTATATCAGCTTGAACATCATCGCGGACATCACGGCGATCCTCGCCAATCCGCGCCTCAGGCATCCGAAGTGAGGGCGGCTGCATGGTCACGCTGACACGCATCCCCTTCGCCGCCGCCCTCGGGCTGGTATTCACGCTGCTGTTCGTGTTCGTCGCGATCTTCGCGCCGCTGATCGCACCCTACCCGCTGTCGGAAATCGTCGGCGACGTATGGGAACCGATGTCGTCCACCCACCTGCTGGGAACCGACAATCTCGGCCGCGATCTGTTGTCGCGCATGATCTTCGGCGCGCGCACGACCATCTTCATCGCTGTGATGGCGACGGCGGTCTCCTTCATCACCGGCTCCGTGCTCGGCTTCACCGCCGCCGTCGTCGGCGGCTGGTTCGACACGATCATGTCGCGCTTCGTCGATCTTTTGATGTCGATTCCGACGCTGATCTTCGGCCTCGTCGTCTTGTCGGTCCTGCCCTCGACCATCCTCACGCTCGTGCTGGTGATGGGTATACTGGACTCCACGCGGGTCTACCGGCTGTCGCGCGCGGTCGCCGTCGACATCAACGTGATGGATTTCGTCGAGGCTGCCAAACTGCGCGGCGAACGCATGGGTTGGATCATCTTTCGCGAGATTCTGCCCAACGCGCTTTCGCCGCTCGTTTCCGAGCTCGGCCTGCGTTTCATCTATGCCGTGCTCTTCCTGTCGGCGCTGTCCTTCCTCGGCCTGGGCGTGCAACCGCCCGAGGCGGACTGGGGCGGCATGGTCAAGGAGAACAAAGAAGGTATCGTGTTCGGCATTCCCGCGGCATTGATCCCGGCGGCGGCGATCGCCGTGCTGGCAATCTCCGTCAACCTGGTCGCCGACTGGGTGCTGAACCGGACGACGAGCCTCAAGGGAGGACGTGGCTGATGGCCCGCACGCAGGCAAAACCGACCACGGACGGGCCGCTGCTTCAGATCCGCAATCTGCGCATCGAAGCGACGGTCTATCCGCCCGGCGAGGCCCCGCACGACATCACCATCGTCGACGACGTGTCGCTGAAGCTCGAAAAGAGCAAGGTGCTCGGGCTGATCGGCGAATCGGGGGCCGGCAAGTCGACCATCGGCCTGTCGGCCATGGGTTACGGTCGCGGCGGCGTCAGGATCACCGGCGGCGAAGTGATCCTCAACGGACGCGACATCCTCAAGGGCGGTCTCGGCGGGCTGCGCCGGCTGCGCGGGCGCGAGGTGTGTTATGTCGCCCAGTCGGCCGCCGCCGCCTTCAACCCGGCCCACAAGCTGATGGACCAGGTGGTGGAGGCGGCGCTGCTGCACGGCACCGCCGCGCGCGCGGAAGCCGAGAAGCGTGCGATCAATCTGTTCCGGAAGCTCTCCTTGCCCAATCCCGAGACGATCGGCGAGCGCTATCCGCACCAGGTCTCGGGCGGCCAGCTCCAGCGCGTGATGACGGCGATGGCGCTATGCCCGGAGCCGGACCTGATCGTCTTCGACGAGCCGACGACCGCGCTCGACGTCACCACCCAGATCGACGTGCTGGCCGCCATCAAGGACGCGATCCAGGATACCGGGGTCGCCGCGCTCTACATCACCCACGACCTGGCGGTCGTCGCCCAGGTCTCCGACGAAATCATGGTGCTACGCAACGGCAAGCTGGTCGAATGGGGCGACACCCAGCAGATCATCACCGAGCCGCGACGCGAGTACACCAACCAGCTCGTCTCCGTGCACCAGATCGCGCATCAGGAAAAGGAAGCAGTCGGCGCGCCGCTTTTGAAGGCCGAAAACGTCACCGCGGCCTATGGCGGCGGCATGGTGGACGTGTTGAAGAACGTCTCGGTCGAGATCAGGCCCGGCCAGACGCTAGCCGTGGTCGGCGAATCGGGATCCGGCAAGTCGACTCTGGCGCGCGCCATCACCGGCCTGCTGCCGCCGCGGCAGGGCTCGATCACCTTCGACGACCGCGAACTGCCGGCGAGGCTTGCCAGCCGCACCCGCGACGATCTGCGCGAATTGCAGATGATCTACCAGATGGCCGACGTGGCGATGAACCCGCGCCAGACGGTCGGTACGATCATCGGCCGGCCGCTGGAATTCTATTTCGGCATGCGCGGCGCCGAACGCGACAAGCGCGTCGGCGAGCTCCTGGAGGAGATCGAGATGGGCAGCGGCTTCCTCGACCGCTATCCGGCCGAGCTTTCCGGCGGCCAGAAGCAGCGCGTGTGCATCGCGCGGGCGCTGGCGGCGAAGCCGAAACTCATCATCTGCGACGAAGTGACGAGCGCGCTCGACCCGCTGGTGGCCAACGGCATCCTCAAACTGCTGTTGAACCTGCAGGAGATCGAGCATGTCGCCTACCTGTTCATCACCCACGATCTGGCGACGGTGAAATCGATCGCCGATTCGATCGCGGTGATGTATCGCGGCGAGGTGGTGCGCTACGGCCCGAAATCCGAGGTGCTCGCGCCGCCCTTCGACGACTATACCGACCTGCTTTTGTCCTCGGTGCCCGAGATGGAGGTCGGCTGGCTGGAAAAGGCGATCGCCGGCCGCAAGATGGAGAGCGCAGGCAACTGACACCACCGGCCAAGCCGGCCCGACAGAAACGTGACGGCGACAGCCGGGTTGCGTTCCGGTGCGCTCTGCCACCGGCCCCGCCAACACAACCACGAAAGCGCAACCATGCCTGTTTCATCGAAACTTCTGCTGATTGTTCTCGACGGCGTGCCGTGGCGCAATTGGCGGCGCCTGTTCGGCAATCTCGAGGGATGGGTGCAGTCCGGCGAGGCGCGGGTGTGGAAGATGCGTGCCGTGCTGCCGTCGATATCGGCCTGTTGCTACGCCTCGATCCACACCGGCGTGCCGCCGCAGGTGCACGGCATCCTGTCGAACGAGGTGCGCTTTCGCGTCGCCCAGCCCGACATCTTTTCCGAGGTGACCAAGGCCGGCGGCAAGACCGGCGCGGTCACCCATTCCTACTGGTCGGAGTTCTTCAACCGCCATCCCTTCGATTTCGTCGGCGACATCGAATATGACGAACCGGCCGGGCCGATCGCCCACGGCCGTTTCCACACCATGACCGGCTACGGTCACGACAACCAGATGACGCCGTCCGACGTCGATTTGTTCGCGACGCTGTCGATGCTCGCCGCCCGTCACGGCATCGACTACGGCATTCTGCATACCTGCACGCTGGATTCCATGGGCCATCGTTTCGGCCACGACAACACCCCGATGGACCACGCCTGCGCGGTCATGGACGGCATGCTGGCCGCCTTCCTGCCACGCTGGCTGGAAGCCGGCTACGAGGTGATCGTCACCGCCGATCACGGCCAGACCGATCGTGGCCACCATGGCGGGCGCGAGGATCTGCAGCAGGATTTCGCGCTTTATTATTTCGGACCGGCCGCCGGACCCGACGACGACATGCTGCTCGACCAGCTCCAGCTCGCGCCGACCATCCTGACACGGCTCGGCGTGCCGGTTCCCGCAACGATGAGCGCTCGACCGTTCCTGCGCGCCGGCTGATGATCAGCGCCCGCCGCGCATCGCCGAGGGCGCGCGTGCAAACGCTGCCGCAAAGGCCCGGCTGAAGGCGGAGGCGGAGGAAAAACCGGTTCGCGCGGCGATGTCAGCCATCGGCTCGGTCGTGTCGAGCACCAGCCGCCGCGCCGCAGCCAGGCGCAACCGCAGATAATAGGCGCCGGGCGTTTCGCCGACCGCGTCGGCAAACAGCGTTTCCAGCCGGCGCGCGCTGACGCCGCAACGCCGCGCCAGCGCCGAGACCGGCAAGGGCCGGTCGACATGGCTTTCCATCAGCCGGATCGCCTGGGCCACGCGCGCATCGTAACCGTCGAGCCTGCCGAGCGAGACCAACGGCTGGGCATCGGTCGCCGCCCGCGCCTGATCGTAGATAAACACGCTCGCCACGTCGAGCGCGACCGCCATGCCGAGCCGCGAGCGCACCATGTGCAGCATCAGGTCGAAGGTCGGCGAGGCGCCGCCGGCAGTGAACACCGGCCCGTCGATCACATACCGGTCGGGACGCACCTCGCAGCCGGGAAAACGCGCGGAAAAATCCTCCAGGTCCTCCCAATGGGTGGTCGCCGCCCGTCCCTCCAGCAGGCCCGCCGCGCCGAGCAGCCACGATCCCGCCTCGATCCCGCCCACCGCGCGTGCCTGCCGAGCGGCACGCCGCACGCCTGCGATCAGCCCCGGCGTGGCGGCAAGCCGCGTGCCGAAGCCGCCGACCACGATCAGGACGTCGCTGCGGCGCGCCGGATCGAAACGGCCGGCGACGGCGACCGGTAGGCCGCAGGTCGTGACCGGCGCCTCCCCGCCGGCCGATACGATGGTCCAGTCGAACAGCGTCTTGCCGGCGATGCGGTTTGCCGCCCGCAGCGGATCGACCGCCGAGGCCACGCACATGATCGAGGCGCCGGAAAAAACCAGGAAGGTCAGCGCAAGCGGGTCGCGTTCGGGCCGGAAGATCGAAGCGGCTTCGTTTTTCATCAAGAACAATTCGTAAATTGTAAAGCATCCTCCTGCAAGCCGCGCGATCCTGCGATCCGGATCGGACGCGAACCGGAGGATCGCCATGCCCCTTACGATGAACCGCGAGGTCTTCGTCACCTGTGCCGTCACCGGCTCGGGCGGCACGCAGGATCGCAGCCCGCACGTGCCGCGGTCGCCCAAGGCGATCGCCGAATCGGCGATCGCGGCGGCCAAGGCCGGCGCCGCGATCGTCCATTGCCACGTGCGCGATCCCGAAACCGGCGCGCCGCGCCGCGACGTCGAACTCTACCGCGAAGTGACCGAACGCATCCGCGACGCCGAAGTGGACGTCGTCCTCAATCTGACCGCCGGCATGGGCGGCGACATGGTGTTCGGCCCGACCGACAAGCCGCTGCCGCTCAAGGAAAACGGCACCGACATGGCCGGCGCGGCCGAGCGGGTCGAACATGTGCGCCAGTGCCTGCCGGAGATCTGCACACTCGACTGCGGCACGATGAATTTCGCCGAGGCCGATTACGTCATGACCAATACGCCCGGCATGCTGCGCGCCATGGGCGGCCTGATGACCGAGATCGGCGTCAAGCCGGAGATCGAGGCGTTCGACACCGGCCATCTGTGGTTCGCCAAACAGCTTGTCGAAGAGGGTATTTTGAAGCCCGACGCGCTGGTGCAATTGTGCATGGGCGTGCCGTGGGGCGCGCCCGACGATCTCAATACCTTCATGGCGATGGTCAACAACGTGCCCCGGGACTGGACCTTTTCCGCCTTTGCGCTCGGCCGCAACCAGATGGCCTATGTCGCCGCCTCGGTGCTCGCCGGCGGCCATGTGCGCGTCGGGCTCGAGGACAATCTCTGGCTCGAAAAAGGCGTCTTGGCGACGAACGCGCAACTGGTCGAGCGCGCGGTATCGATCGTCGAGGCGATGGGGGCGCGCGTTCTGGGGCCCGAAGAGGTGCGAAAAAAGCTCGGCCTGGAGAAACGCGCGCCGCTGGCGGCCTAGTGCTGAGGCTCAAGAAGATGGACAACGTAGCGCGCAACCCGTGTGGACCGGAGACGTTTCTATGACCATCACAAGAGCCGCATGTATCGGCGGGGGCGTTATCGGCGCCGGCTGGGTGGCCCGGCTCGCCCTCAACGGCATCGACGTCGCCGTTTTCGATCCCGACCCGCAGGCCGAGCGCAAGGTCGGCGCGGTGCTGGCCGGCGCGCGCCGGGCCTATCAGCGCATGGCCGGACAATATCTGCCGAAGGAAGGCGGGATCCGCTACGCGGCAAGCATCGCCGACGCTGTCGACGGCGCGACGCTGATCCAGGAAAGCGTGTCCGAACGGCTGGAGCTCAAACACGCGGTGCTGGCCGAGATCGACGCCCATGCCGCCGCCGACGCCATCGTCGGCTCCTCCACTTCCGGCATCAAGCCGAGCGACATGCAGACGGCGATGCGGCGTCCCGAGCGCCTCGTCGTCGCCCATCCCTTCAACCCGGTCTATCTGCTGCCGCTGGTGGAAATCGTCGGCGGTGAAAAGACCGCGGGCGAACATGTCGAGCGAGCGCGCGCGCTCTATGCCTCGATCGGCATGAAGCCGGTCGTCGTACGCAAGGAAATCGAGGCCTTCGTCGCCGACCGGCTTCTGGAAGCGATCTGGCGCGAATCGTTGTGGCTGATCAAGGACGGCATCTGCACCACCGAGGAGCTGGACGACATCGTGCGCTACGGTTTTGGCCTGCGCTACGCCCAGATGGGCGTGTTCGAGACCTATCGGATCGCCGGTGGCGAGGCCGGCATGCGCCATTTCATGGCCCAGTTCGGACCCTGCCTCACGTGGCCGTGGACCAGGCTGATGGACGTGCCGGAGTTCAACGACGAGCTCGTCGATCTGATCGCCGACCAGTCCGACGCCCAGTCGGGACAATGGTCGATCCGCGACCTCGAACGGATCCGCGACGACAATCTGGTCGCGGTGATGGAGGCGCTGTCGCGCCAGAACAAGGGCAAGGGCTGGGGCGCGGGCGCGCTGCACAAGGACTATCTTGCACGCCTCGCCGAAACCGCACGGCCGGACAAGGATGCGGGTGACGGCAACGGGAGCGAGACATGAAAAGGCTCGATCCCACCATGCCCGAAGCTGAGGTGAACGCATGAATTTCGGCTTGAGCGAGGAACAGGCGCTGATCGTCGAGACAACCCGCGCCTTCGTCGAGAACGAGCTTTACCCGCACGAGCAGACGGTGGAGCGCAGCGGCCACCTGCCGATGGAACTGATCCGCGAGGTGCAGAAAAAGGCGATCGCCGCCGGGCTCTACGCGGCAAACATGCCGGCAGAGGTCGGTGGCGCCGGTCTCGATACGCCGACATGGTTGCTTTACGAAAAGGAACTCGGCCGGGCCAATTACGCCCTGCACTGGACCTGCGTGGCCAGGCCCTCCAACATCCTGCTCGCCGGCACCGACGCGCAGAAGGAAAAATATCTCTATCCGTGCATCCGCGGCGAAACCTGGGATTGTCTGGCCATGACCGAGCCCGGCGCCGGCTCCGACCTGCGCGGCATGAAGGCGAGCGCGGTGGAGAAGGGCGGCGACTGGGTCTTGAACGGCACCAAGCACTTCATTTCCCATGCCGACATCGCCGGCTTCGCCATCGTCTTCATGGCGACCGGCGAGGAGGAGACCCCGCGCGGCAACCGCAAGAAGATCACCGCCTTTTTCGTCGACAAGGGCACGCCGGGCTTCACCGTGCGCGACGGCTACCGCAACGTCTCGCATCGCGGCTACAC
Organism: Nitratireductor sp. StC3; assembly: GCF_003015025.1. Taxonomy (NCBI): domain Bacteria; kingdom Pseudomonadati; phylum Pseudomonadota; class Alphaproteobacteria; order Hyphomicrobiales; family Phyllobacteriaceae; genus Nitratireductor; species Nitratireductor sp. StC3. The sequence continues at coordinate 163,625 of NZ_PYBP01000006.1, forward strand.
CAATTCGGTGCTGGAATTCGACGATTGCCGCCTGCCGAAGGACCAGGTGCTGGGCGAGGTGCATCGCGGTTTCGAGGTCGCCAATTCCTGGCTCGGCGCGACCCGGCTCCAGGTCGGCGCGACCTGCCTCGGCCGGGCCGACCGGGCGCTCGCCCACGCCATCGACTACGCCGCCCAGCGCGAACAGTTCGGCCAGCGGATCGGCAAATTCCAGGGCGTTTCCTTCAAGCTCGCCGACATGGCGACCGAATTGAAGGCGGCCGAACTGATGGTCATGGAAGCCGGTTGGAAATACGACGCCGGCACGGTCACCGACCAGGACATGGCGATGGCCAAGCTCAAGGCGACCGAGATGCTCGCCTTCGTCGCCGACGAGGCGATCCAGATCCATGGCGGCATGGGACTGATGGACGACCTGCCGCTCGAGCGCATCTGGCGCGACGCCCGCGTCGAGCGTATCTGGGAAGGCACCAGCGAGATTCAACGCCACATTATTTCGCGCGCGCTGCTGCGGACCGTGGGAGGATAGGACGACACGATGGCTGGCACGAGGATTCGCGAGGCCGACCTCTATGCGCCGGTCAAACGGCTCCTGGAGGCCCAGGGTTACGCCGTCAAGGGCGAGATCGGCGCCGCCGACGTGGTTGCGGTGCGTGGCGACGAGGCCCCGGTGATCGTTGAGCTCAAGGCCGGGTTTTCGTTGTCCCTATTTCATCAGGCGATCGACCGCCAGGCGATAACCGACGCCGTCTATGTCGCCATTGCGCGCGGACCCGGCCGCGCTTTTCTGCGCGCGCTCGCCGCCAATACCAAACTGTGCCGGCGCCTGGGGCTCGGACTGATCACCGTGCGGCTGAAGGACGGCTTCGTCGAGGTCCACTGCGATCCCGAGCCCTACCGGCCCCGGCAATCGGCGCCGCGGCGCGCGCGGCTTCTGCGCGAATATCACCGCCGCGTCGGCGACCCCAATACCGGCGGCACGATCCGCCGCAATCTGGTGACGGCCTACCGCCAGGACGCGCTGCGCTGCCTGCGCGTGCTGGCCGAGAACGGGCCGACCAAGGCCTCCGAGGTCGCCAGGCGCGCCGGTGTCGAGCAGGCGCGGCGGCTGATGGCCGACGACCATTATGGCTGGTTCGACCGCATCCGCACCGGCATCTACGATCTGAGCCCGAAGGGCCGCGCCGCGCTTGGCGATTATGCCGACGAGATCGGCAGGATCGCCGCGCGACAACCGGAGACGGCCGGGGATTGCGGCCGAGCGCCCTCGTCATGAGCGCACGCCGCGACTTCTCGCGCCTACTGCGCCCGCGCTCGATCGCCGTCATTGGCGGCGGCTTCTTCGGCTCCAACGTTGTGCGCCAGTCGCTCAAGATGGGGTTTGCCGGCGACATCTGGCCTGTGCATCCGGTCAAGAAGGCGGTGGAGGGCGTTCCCGCCTTCGCCAGCGTCGCCGACCTGCCGGGCGCCCCCGACGCCGCCTTTATCGGCGTGAACCGCCACCTGACCGTCGACATGGTCGGCGCACTCGCCGCGCGCGGCGCCGGCGGCGCGGTCTGTTTCGCATCGGGTTTTCTGGAAGCCGGCGAAGAGGACACCGACGGCGCGCGCCTGCAAAAGGCCCTGCTTGGGGCCGCCGGTGCCATGCCGATCGTCGGGCCGAACTGCTACGGCCTGATCAACTATGCCGACGGCGCCCTGCTGTGGCCCGACCAGCATGGCGGCGCCCGGCTCGCCGAGGGCGAGCGCGGAGCGGCGATCGTCACCCAGTCCTCCAACATCGCCATCAACATGACGATGCAGCGACGCGGCCTGCCGCTCGCCTATGTCATGACCGCCGGCAACCAGGCCCAGACCGGCCTGTCGGAGATCGGCCTCGGCCTGATCGAGGACGAGCGCGTGTCCTGTCTCGGGCTGCATGTCGAAGGCTTCGATGCGGTGGCCGGGTTCGAGCGGCTGGCGGCGCGGGCGCGCGAGCTCGGCAAACCGATCGTGGCGATGAAGGTCGGCCGCTCGGCCGCCGCCCGCGTGGCGACCGTCTCGCATACGGCCTCGCTCGCCGGCTCCGACGCGGCCGCCGAGGCATTTTTTGCGCGGATCGGCATCGCCCGCGTCCATTCGATCCCGGCCTTTGTCGAAACGCTCAAGTTGCTGCACGCGGTGGGGCCGCTTTCCGGCCCGCGCCTGTCGTCGATGAGTTGTTCGGGCGGCGAGGCCTCGGTGATGGCCGATGCCGCCGAAGGCCGGTCGGTGGGCTTTCCGCCGCTTGCCGAACCGCATCGCAAGCGCGTCAAGCAGACGCTTGGGCCGTTGGTCACGGTCGCCAATCCGCTCGACTATCACACCTTCATCTGGAACGACCGCGAGGCGATGACGACAACGTTTTCGGCGATGATCGCCGGCGGATTCGATCTCAACATGCTGGTGCTCGACTTTCCGCGCCGCGACCGTTGCACCGACGACGACTGGTGGCCGACTGTCGACGCCTTTGCCGCCGCCCTCGCCGCCAACGCGGCCAGCGGCGCGATCGTCGCCTCCATGCCGGAGAACCTGCCCGAGGATTATTGCGCAAGCCTTTTGGCGCGTGGCATCGCGCCACTATGCGGCATGGCCGAGGCGCTTGACGCTGCCGAAGCCGCGACCGCGATCGGCGAGGCCTGGCAACGCACCCCAGGCGCCCCTTTGTGGGCGGGTCGCACCGAATATCGCGACGATGGCGATGCGGATCGGGCCGAGGAAACACACGCCCCCGACGAGGCTGCGGCCAAGGCGATGCTGGCCGCGCACCGCCTGCCGATACCGGCCGGCCGCGTGGTGGCGAGTGCCGAGGAAGCTTCCTTCGCCGCCACCGGGATCGGCTTTCCCGTGGCGCTCAAGACGCTCGGCATCGCCCACAAATCCGAACGCGGCGCCGTGCGCCTCGGGCTGCGGGACGGCGCCGCCGTACACGACGCCGCGACCGCGCTGCTGGCGCTTTCCGACCGGCTCTATGTCGAGCGCATGGTGGAAGGCGGCGTCGCCGAACTGATTGTCGGCGTCACCCGCGACCCGCTGTTCGGTCCGGTGATGACGGTCGGTTCCGGCGGCGTGCTGGTCGAGCTCTTGCGCGATACCGCCACGCTTCTGCTGCCGCCGACACGCGCCGAGATCGAAACGGCGCTGCGCGGGCTGGAGCTTTTTCCGCTGCTCGACGGCTATCGCGGCCGGCCCAGGGCCGATCTTGAAGCGGCCATCGACGTCATCGCCGACGTCGCGGACTTCGCCGGCGCCCATGCCGGCACCCTCGACGAGCTCGACATCAATCCGCTGATCGTGTGCGCGAAGGGCGACGGAGCCTGGATCGCCGACGCGCTGATCGTGTTCACCCCGCCCGCCCCTCAAGGGGAAGGCTGAAGCCGGAGACAGTCATGTCCGATATCGTCAAGACCCGAGCCGAAAGCGCGATCCTGGAAATCACGCTCGACCGCCCCAAGGCCAACGCCATCGACCTGGCCACCTCGCGGCTGATGGGCGAAACCTTCAAAGCGTTCCGCGACGACGACGCGCTGCGCGTCGCGATCGTGAAGACGGCGGGCGACAAATTCTTCTCCGCCGGCTGGGATCTGAAAGCGGCCGCGAGCGGCGACGCGGTCGACGGCGATTATGGCGTCGGCGGGTTCGGCGGCCTGCAGGAACTGCTGGACATGAACAAGCCGGTGCTTGCCTGCGTCAACGGCATGGCGGTCGGCGGCGGCTTCGAACTGGCGTTGTCCTGCGACCTGATCTACGCTGCGGACCATTCCGCCTTCGCCCTGCCCGAAATTCGTGCCGGCACGCTTGCCGACGCCGCCACGATCAAGCTGCCGAAGCGCATCCCCTATCACGTGGCGATGGACATGCTTTTGACCGGCCGCTGGATGGATGCCGAGGAGGCGCGTCGCTGGGGCCTGGTCAACGAGGTGCTGGCGGCCGACCGGCTGGAGGAACGGGTCTGGGAGGTGGCGCGCCTGCTTGCCTCCGGCCCGCCGCTGGTCTTCGCCGCCATCAAGGAAGTAGCGCGCGCGGCCGAGGCGATGAATTTCCAGGACGCGATGAACCGGGTTACCAAGCGCAAATTCCGCACGGTCGACACGCTTTACGCATCCGACGACAATATGGAAGGCTTCCGCGCCTTCGCCGAAAAGCGCGACCCGGTATGGAAAGGACGATAGACGGGAATAGGTCATGACCGACTACGCCGAACTCATCGACGCGCAGACTTGGGCCTTTATCGAGCGTACCAATGCGTTCTATCCACCCGACACGGTCGACTACACGGTCGACCAGCAGCGCCAGATCTACGACCGCATGTGCCGTGAGTTCCATGCCGACCATCCCGAAGGCGTGAGCGCGCAAACGATGGCGATCGAGACGTCGGCCCATGCGATCCCGACCCGCCTCTATCGCGCCGCCACGCCCGACCCATCGGCGATGGTGCTCTATTTTCACGGCGGCGGCTTTATTCTCGGCGGGCTGGAAAGCCATGACGATATCTGCGCCGAACTGTGCCATCGCACCGGTTACGACGTCGTCTCGGTCGACTACCGGCTTTCACCCGAACATCTCTACCCCGCCTCGCACGAGGACGGTTATTCCGCCTTCGAGTGGGCCGCGCGAACCTATCGTTGCTCGATCCTGCTCGCCGGCGATTCGGCCGGCGGCAACATCGCCGCCGCCGTCGCCGGGCGTTACCGCCGTCACCCGCGCGCGCCGGCCGGGCAGGTGCTGATCTATCCCGGCTTCGGCGGCGACCACACCAAGGGCTCCTATATCGCCCACGCAAACGCGCCGATGCTGTCGACGCGCGACATGGCGTTCTATCAGCAGATGCGCACCGGCGGCGCCGACGTCTCGCGCGATGCCGGTTTCGCGCCGCTGCGCGACACCGACTTTGCCGACCTGCCACCGACCGTGATCGTGACCGCCGAGTGCGACCCGCTGGCCTCCGACGGCCCCGACTACCGCGACCGGATTATCGAGGCCGGCGGCAAGGCCTATTGCCGCGAGGAAAAGGGCTTGGTGCACGGCTATCTGCGCGGCCGCCACACCGTCGACCGGGCGCGGCGGAGTTTCTCGCGCATCGTCGATGCCCTCAAGGCGCTCGGGAGAGGCGAATGGCCTTATTGAGGCACAAGGCTTCACCGGAACCCGGGCCCGTTCTAAACCGGTGCTTATGAACAGCGAAGCTCTGCCCATCCTGCCGGTCGGCGCCAAGGTCGAGGCGGCCGTCCTCGAGCTTAACAACCGCCACGCCCTGGAATTGTCCTTCCTCGAGCCGGACGAGCTTGCCCGTCTGATCGACGCCGCATTCTGCGCTCGACGGATCGGCCAGATCGAGGCCTTCCTGATCGCCTTCGACCAGGATGCCGATTATGACAGTTCCAATTTCCAGTGGTTCAAGGCGCGCTACCCGCGCTTCGTCTATGTCGACCGGGTGGTCGTCGATCCGGCCGCGCGCGGCAGAGGCCACGCCCGGCGACTTTATCGCCATGTGTTCGACAAGGCCGCCGCTGGCGGCTACCCGCTGGTCACGTGCGAGGTGAACGAACAACCGCCCAACCCGGCCTCCGATGCCTTTCATGCCGCGATGGGATTTGAGGCGATCGGAAGGGCCACCCTGCCTGGCGGCGCGAAATCGGTACGTTATTTCGCCCGGCCGATCGGAACTCGCCAGGCCGAGGAGGCGTGACGCTCGGACCGCGCGGTCAGACCCGCTCGAGCGCGATCGCGATACCCTGGCCAACGCCAATGCACATCGTTGCGAGAGCCAGCTTGGCCTGGCGCTCGCGAAGCTCCAGCACGGCCGTGCCGGTGATCCGGGCCCCGGACATGCCGAGCGGGTGGCCGAGCGCGATCGCCCCCCCGTTCGGGTTGACGTGCTCCGCGTCCTCGGGAATGCCGAGATCGCGGAGCACGGCGATGCCTTGGGAGGCAAAGGCTTCGTTGAGTTCGATCACGTCGAAACCGGCGGGCTCGAGGCCGAGCCGCGCGCACAGCTTCTTGGTCGCGGGTGCCGGGCCGATGCCCATGATGCGCGGCGGCACGCCGGCGGTCGCACCGCCGAGGATGCGGGCGATCGGCGTCAGGCCGTATTTTCTGGCCGCCGCTTCGGAGGCCACGATCAGCGCCGCAGCGCCGTCATTGACGCCGGAAGCGTTGCCGGCCGTCACCGTGCCGCCTTCCTTCTTGAACGGTGTGCCGAGCTTGGCCAAAGCCTCCACCGTGGTGCCGGCGCGCGGATGCTCGTCCTTGTCGACCACCACCGGGTCGCCCTTGCGCTGGGGAATCGTCACGGGAACGATCTCCTTGGCCAGCCGGCCGTTTTCCTGCGCGGCGACGGCCTTGGCCTGACTGCGCACGGCGAACGCATCCTGATCGGCGCGCGACACGTTGAACGCCTCGGCGACGTTCTCGCCGGTCTCCGGCATCGAATCGATCCCGTACTGCTTTTTCATCAGCGGGTTGACGAAGCGCCAGCCGATGGTGGTGTCGTAGATTTCCGCGTTGCGCGAAAAAGCACTCGCCGCCTTCGGCATGACGAAGGGCGCGCGCGACATCGATTCCACACCGCCCGCGATCATGATCTCCGCTTCGCCGGCCTTGATGGCGCGCGCCGCGATGGTGACGGCGTCCATGCCCGAGCCGCACAGTCGGTTGACGGTCGAGCCGGGCACATCGATCGGTAACCCGGCCAGCAGCGCGGCCATGCGCGCCACGTTGCGGTTGTCCTCGCCGGCCTGGTTGGCGCAACCGTAAAACACGTCGTCGACCGCCTGCCAGTCGACCCCGCCATTACGCTCGATCAGCGCGCGGATCGGAGCCGCGCCGAGATCGTCGGCACGCACGGGCGAAAGTGCACCGCCGAAGCGGCCGATGGGCGTGCGGACATAGTCGCAGATAAAGGCTTCAGCCATCTTTCGATCCTTTCTTCGCGCCGGAACCGGCCGCGCCCTTGTGGGCCGCCTCGGTGCGCGCTTTCAAGTCGCGCAACGTCTTCAGTTCCAGTGCGGTCGGCGCGGGCGTCTCGTCAACCCTGTCGGCGAATTTTACCGTCCAGCCGCAGGTCTCCTGCACCTGATCGCGGGTAACGCCTGGATGCAGCGAAACGACGGTGAACTCCTTGGTCTCCGGGTCGGGTTCCCAGATCGCCAGATCGGTGATCAGCAGTGCCGGGCCTTCCGTGTCGATGCCGATGCGGCGGCGATGATCGCCGCCCTCGCCATGACCGAAGGAGGTGTAGAAATCGATCTTGTCGACCATGCCGCGCTTCGACTGCACCATGGTGATGTAGATCTTCTGCGCCGCGCTCGCGATCTCCGGCGCCCCGCCGCCGCCGGGAAGCCGGGTCTTGGGATGGTCGTAGTCGCCGATCACCGTGGTGTTGATATTGCCGAACCGGTCGAGCTGGGCCGCGCCCAGGAAGCCGATGCTGATGCGCCCGCCCTGCAGCCAGTAGCGGAACATCTCCGGCACCGAGACCGTCGTCACCGCCGTCTCGCACAATTCCCCGTCGCCGATCGACAGCGGCAGAACGTCGGGCGCGGTTCCGATCGTGCCTGATTCATAGATCAGCGTGATGTCCGGCGCGTGGGTAAGACGCGCCACGTTGCAGGCGGCCGACGGCGCGCCGATGCCCACGAAGCAAACGTCGTCGCCCTTCAGGGCGCGGCTCGCCGCGATCGTCATCATCTCGTTGGGGGTGAAGTCTCGGTCGCTCATCACATCGCCCCCAAAGCTGCGACGCGGGCAGCGAAATCCTCCGCCGTCGCCTCGATCACGTTTTCGTCCATCCACGCGCGAAACAGCGCGCGGTCGGCGGCGATCTTGTCCCATTCCAGATAGGCGGCGTTGTCGCGCGGATAATAGCCGTGCGCATAGGACGGGTGCGCGCCGCCCGGCACGACCGCGATCGCCGTCACCGTCCAATGAGGCAGGATGGTCAGGTTTGGATGCAGGTCGGCAAAGTCCTCGACCACCTCCTCGACCGTGACCACCGCGCGCTTGGCCGCCAGCACGGCCTCCTTCTGGATGCCGATAATGCCTTCGATCAGCACGTTGCCTTTGCGGTCTGCCTTTTGGGCGTGGATGAAGGTGACGTCGGGCCGCACGGCGGGAACCGCGGCCAGCGTCTCGCCGGAAAACGGACAGGTCACCTGCTTGATATTGGCGTTGACGCGGGCAAGCTCGGCACCGAGATATCCGCGAAAGATCGCGCAGGGCAGCCCAGCCGCGCCGGCCTCGTAGGCATTGGCCATCGCCGCGTGCGAATGCTCCTCCAGCTCGATCGGACGCGGATAGGCGTTCTCGACTGCATCGCGCAGGCGCCGCAGCAAGCCGACGCCCGGATTCCCGGCATAGGAAAACACCAGCTTCTTGGCCAAACCCATTCCGATCATCTGGTCGTAGACGACGTCTGGCGTCATGCGCACCAATGTCAGGTCCTTGACCCCCTGCCGGATCGCCTCGTGCGCGGCAGCGGTCGGAATAAGGTGCGTAAAGCCTTCAAATGCGGCAATATCACCGTCACGCAGATTGCCGGCCACCGCCTGCTTCAAAGGCATAAAAGTCGCCATGTCGCATCCTTAGTAAAGTTCGTATTGCGAACCTTAGTTTTATATGCGATACTGGTTATATGGATGCCTCGCCTGAGTCAATGCTCTCGGACCCCCAGTCGCGCGACCTCGTCGGCTCGCTGGGGCGCGGTCTGGCGGTCATGGAAATCCTGGCCGCACACCCGGCCGGAATGACCCTGACCGAGATGGCCGAAAAGGCCGGCATAACCCGTGCCGGCGCGCGCCGCTTCCTGCACACGCTGGTGGCAACCGGTTACGCCACCCAGGATGGCCGCACGTTCCGGCTCTCTTCTCGGCTGATCTCCGTCGCGCGCACCTGGCTTGGCAACGCATCGCTGTGGTCCTTCGCCGAGCCCTTCATGCGCGCCGTCTCGCACCGTTTTGGCGAGGCCTGCTCGGCCGCTGTGCTGTCTGGCGAAAACGTGGTCTACGTCGCGCGCGTGCCCGGCCGCCATATTCTCAGCGTCGGCCTGCAGGTCGGCACCCGCCTGCCCGCCTTTTGCACCTCGATGGGCCGGGTCCTGCTATCCAGCCTGCCCGACGACGAACTGGACCGGTTCCTGGCCGGCGCCGAGCTCAAACCGCTGACGCCGAAAACCCGCACCGACCCGAAGGCGCTGGCCGCGTTGATCCGTGCCGCGGGAGACGAGGGTTATGCGCTCATCGACGAGGAACTCGAGCCGGGCCTGCGCTCGATCGCCGTTCCCGTGCGCGACGGCAGCGGCGCGATCGTCGCCGCGATCAACGTCTCCACCCAGACCGCCCGGCTTTCGGTCGCCGACCTGAAAGACCAGGTTCTGCCTGCGCTCAACGACGCGACGGCGAAGATCCGCGACTTTTTCGCGGTTCAGTAGGCCACTTGCCGCACACCGGCGTTCAGAGCGCGGTCTCGACCTCCAGGCGCCGCCTGTCCAATCCGCGACCGACAAGGCCGAGTTCCGGCCGGCCCCTGCCGCTCCATCGTTCCTCGACTGCCAGGCGGACGCGGTCGCGATCCCAGATGCCCCGGCACGACAACAGCGAGGCGTCACGGTCGCGATAGCCCCAGCCGAGCCCGTCGTCGAAGAACAGCGCCCGTTCCGTAGCACCCTCGCCGGGTCCGGCGAACAAGATCAGCTCGACCCGGGTGAAATCGTGCGGCGCCCGGTCCGGCCAGTCGGTTGCAAGCGGCAGGACCGCGCCCGAGCGCACCAGCACCGGCAGCCGGCCGAGCGGCGCATCGATAGAGACTTGCCGACCGCCGGCATGAACCGTCTCGCCGTGCAGCGTGTGCCAGCCGCCCTCGATCTCCGGCAGGTAGACCTCCACCGCCCGCGCCCCTTCCTCGACCGCCGGTGCGACCAGGACGTCGGCGCCGAGCATGAAGCAATCCGTCTCGTCCCGGCATTCCGGCTCGTCGAAATGATAAAACAGCGGCGTTATCAACGGCGCGCCGTCGCGATGGGCGACGTGGGCGAGGTGGTAGAGATAAGGCAGGAAGCGATAGCGCAGCGTCAGCGCCTCGCGCACCGCGTCGGTCGCTTCCGGGTGCATCCACGGCAGCGTGGTCGGCTCGTCGAGCTGCGGCTTCCAGGAGTTCATCACCGCGCGCGGATGCAGCGACATCATTTCCACGAAACGCACCAGAAGCTCGGGACCGGGCCGCGGCCCGTCGAAACCACCGATATCGTGGCCGGTGAATGGCATGCCCGACAGGCTCATCGACAGGCCCTGGCGCAGATTCCATTTCAGCGTGTGCCAGCTCGTGCGGTTGTCGCCGGTCCAGGTTTCGCCGTAGCGCGCGATCCCGATCGGCCCGGCCCGGCTGATCGTGTAGGGGCGTTCGTCCGGCCGGTGCGCGCGCGTCGCCTCGAAGGTCGCCCGTGTCATCAACAGCGCATGCACCGGGCGCATCGCGATCGCCGGCAGGCGGCGCCCGAAGCCGTCGACGGTGGCGGTCTCGTCCCACAATTCGCACTCGTTGTTGTCGTTCCAGCCGGCGCCGAAGCCGGCTTCCAGAACGTTTGCCGTGATGCCGGCCTTCCACCAGTCGACCGTCGCGGGATTGGTGAAGTCGAGGCTCGAGCCGTCGCCGCCCCAGAACATTTCCACTGCGGGCTGTCCGTCGGCCCGCCGCACGAACCAGCCCTCGCCCGCCGCCCTTGGATAGGCCGGATGCTCGGTCAGCAGCACCGGCTTCACATTGGCCGCCGTGCGCAACCCCAACGCCTCAAGCCGCGCGAAGAAACCGTCGCGGTCGGGAAATTTCTGCGCGTTCCAGGTGAAGACGTAGCGCCGCCCGTCGGCGCGTGTCGTGTAGCCGGAGCCGGAATGGATGGCGCTGATCGGGATCGCGTCGGCGCGGCAGCGTTCGGCGAAGCCGGTGATGACCGCCTGCGCGTCGGTCGCGTCGGCGTGGTGCATGGTGGTGAAGGCGAAGCCCATCGACCAGCGCGGCGGAAAATGCGGCCGGCCGGTCAGCGCCATCAGCCTGGGCACGATGTCGCGCACTTTCGGGCCGGCGACGACATAAAGCACCAAGCCCTTTTCCTGCAGGTCCACATGACGGTAGTGCGGATGGTAATTGGAGTGTTCCGCGCCCAGATCGAAGATCGCCTCGGCGAGCGTGTCGTAGAGCAGTCCCGCCGCCTCGCCCGCACGCCCGGCGATCACGAACGGAACATGTTTGTAGAGCGGATCGGAGGTCTCGGCATTATAGCCGAGCGAATCCGTCTGCAGACATCTGAGTCGCCGGCCCGTCCGGTCGAGCGGACCGGACTTGTCGCCGAGACCGTAATGGCTGTCGTCGAGCGCGCGGGCCTGGAAATGGCGAAACACGCCGCGCCCGGCAAACCATTGATAGGCGCCGGTCGGGCGATCGGCAACGACGCGCTGCCACCCATCGGACACGCGCCGTTCGACCGTCAGCGCAAGCGGTGCCGGCTGGACGACGACACGCCAGTCCCGCCCGAAATACGTCGTTTCGCTTTGCCGGTCATGGCGCGCTTCGAGCGGCGCGAAACCTTCGCTCGACACACGATCTCGCCCCGGCCAGGGCACGTCGCCACCGGGCGCGATCATCCAGGTGCGGTCGACGCAAAGTCCTTCCTCGGGCAGGATCGCGATCCGCACAAGCCAGTCCGACAACGCTTCCACACGCAACGAAAACCCGGCATCGAGCGGCGCGGTGAGGCTCGAGGCGGCTGGAACGACGGGACCCGTCGTGGCGAGAAAACTCATGGCAGAACCATCCTGGGTGAAGGAAAGCCCGAACGGGGGCTACGGGCAGCGGCGACGGGGCTTGCCGGCCTATCCGCTTTGGCGGCGCGCCGGCATCGCCCCGCCTGCGCGATAGGGCGCAACGCTGCCCATCACACCGCTTCTCCGACCACCAGCCGCTTCATGCCGAGGCCGTCCGACTTGCGAAACAGATGGGTATAGTCCGGCCTGAACACGACATGGGTGGTCTCGCCGCGCCGGATCCCGGTCTGGCCGGCCAGATGCACGGTCAGCGGCGTCCCCGCCCCGGTTTCGCAGTAGAGATAGGACTCGCCGCCGAGCTGCTCGACCGACTGGACGGTCACCGCGTGACCGGCCGCGTCGCCGACGATCAAATGATCGGGCCGGATGCCGAGTTCGGCCGCGTCCCCCGGTTCCAACCCGTCTGGCGCAACGGCGGCCCGGTAGTCGTTGCCGGCCGCATCCGACACCACCACACCGCCGGCCTCGGCCTCGCGCACGGTCACGTCGACAAAGTTCATCCGCGGCGAGCCGATAAAGCCGGCGACGAAGCTGTTGGCCGGCTGGTTGTAGAGCTCCAGCGGCGTGCCGGCCTGTTCGATGCGCCCGTCGCGCAAAACCACGATCTTGTCGGCCATCGTCATCGCCTCGACCTGGTCGTGGGTGACATAAATCATCGTGTTGCCGAGCCGGCGGTGCAGCCCGGCGATCTCGCCGCGCATGGTAACCCGCAATTCGGCGTCGAGATTCGACAGCGGCTCGTCGAACAGGAACACGCGCGGCTCGCGCACCACCGCCCGCCCGATCGCGACGCGTTGCCTTTGCCCGCCGGAAAGCTGTTTCGGCCGTCGGTCGAGATAAGGGCCGATCTGCAGCATGGTCGCCGCCGCCTCGACGCGACGGACGATCTCCGGCTTGGGCGTGCGGATATTCTCCAGCCCGAAGGCCAGGTTCTGGCGCACCGTCATATGCGGGTAGAGCGCATAGGTCTGAAACACCATCGCCAGCCCGCGTTCCGACGCCCGCTGCTCGTTGACGCGCACCCCGTCGATGCGCAGCTCGCCGCCGGAAATCTCCTCCAGTCCCGCGATCATGCGCAACAGCGTGGATTTCCCGCACCCCGACGGGCCGACAAACACACAGAACTCGCCATTGTCGATCGTCAGATCGACACCGTGAATGGCACGGACGTCGCCATAATCCTTGATCAGCCCGTCAAGTTCGAGGACCGCCATCCTTCACCCCTCTTTCCCGAGCGCCATAATCATTTCACCCCGGTCTGGGCGATGCCGGTCGTGATGTATTTCTGCAAAAAGGCGAACACGATCGTGATCGGCAGCAGGGTCAGCACGGTCATCGCCAGGAGGTTCGACCAGCTGGTCTGCAGGTCGCCCTGGAAGGAATTCAGCGCAAGCTGCAGCGTGAATTGCTCGGAGCGGGTCAACACGATCAGCGGCCACAGAAAATCGTTCCAGCGCCACATCACCGAAAAAATCACCAGCACGGCCAGCGCCGGCGCCGACAAGGGCAGCACGATGCGCCAATAGACCCGCCATTCCGACGCGTGGTCCATGCGCGCGGCATCCAAGAGATCGTCGGGAATGGTCAGCATATATTGCCGCAGCAGGAAAACCCCGGTCGGCGTTGCCACCGCCGGCCAGATCACCCCCCACGGCGAATTGACCATGCCCAGTTCCGAAACCACGAGATAGATCGGCACCAGATTGATCGTCGGCGGGATCATCAGCGTGGCAATGATCAGGATAAAGACGAAGGTCTGGCCCCGGAAGCGATATTTCGACAACGCGAACGCCGCCATCGAATTGAACAGGATGGTGATGACCGTCGCGATGACGGTTATGAAGACCGAGTTCCAGAAATAGAGCGCGAAATTGAACCGCTCGAACAGCGCGGAATAGTTTTCCACCGCGAGCGCGAATTCGCGTTCCGGCACGCGGTCGTTGATGTTGACCTGCAGCCGCTCGCCCGGATTTTGCGGGTCGACCATCTGGCTCATCAGCCCGATGCGGCGCACCTGCGCCAGAAGCCGGCCCTCGTGCTCGCCACCCGTCACCCGAAAAAGCTGCAACGGCTCCTCGTACCCCTCGACCTCGACATGGATCGGCGCCAGCGGCAACAGCGAGGGCGGATATTCCTGCAACGCGGATTCGGTCTTGAACGACGACAGCGCCATCCAGGCGACCGGCCCGAACATCAAGACGACGGCGAGCGCCAGGTAGCCGAAGGTCAGCCAGTCCGTGAGGTCGAGCCGGCCGCGGCCGCGGGTTCGCGTCAGGAAGGAGCGCAGCATCGCCTAGCCCTCCCCGCGGCCGCGCGCGGCGCGCAGTTGCAAAAGCGTCAGCACCATCAGCACCGCCGCCATCAAAAGCGAGGCCGCCGCCGCCAGGCCGTAGAGCTGCGGTCGGAAGGCGAAGCCGGTTTCGTAGATGAACTGCAAAAGCAATAGCGTCGCCGAGCCGGGACCGCCGCCGGTCAAAACGAAAATCTCGTCAAAGGCCTGCACGGCGCGGATCAGCGACAGCACCAGCACCACAACCATGGTCGGCATCAAAAGCGGCATGGTGATCTTCGAAAACACCCGCCATTTCGACGCGCCGTCCATTTCCGCTGCCTCGTAGACATCGGCCGGTATCGCCTGCAGCCCGGCAAGCAGGATCAGCGTGTAGAAACCCATATGCGCCCAGATCGACACGAACACGATCCAGAAAAAGGCCCAGTCGGCCTCGACCAGCCAGTTGACGATCGGCAGCCCCTGCGCCTCCAGCCCGGCATTGAGCACACCGTAGCGCTGCAGCACCCATTTCCATATCAGCGCCACCACGACCGGCGACAAGAGCACCGGGTAGAAGAACACGCTGCGGAAGAAACCGCGCAGCGGGATGCTGCGGTTCAGCACCAATGCCGTGACCAGCGAAAACAGGATCATGAACCCGACCTGCAGCACCACGAACCAGCTCGTATTGTGCACGGCGCGCCAGAAGATATCGCGCTGGCAGCTATTGGGATCGAGATAGTTTTCGCAGGCCAGCAGCGAAGAAAAATTTTCCAGCCCGACATAGGGCCGCTCCGACAAGAGGATACGGTCGCTGCCGGAGGTGGCGTAGAAGAAGTTCAGGAAGATCGGCAGAAAGGTGAACAGGCCGAAAATCAGGAGATTGGGCAGCAGGAACACCCAGGCAATCTTCTGCGCACCGGTCATCTTCTGAACGGCCAGCATCGGTCGCTCGAACAGCTCGAAGGCTGCCCGGTAGAGGTAGGATATCGCCGTCGTCACGGGTGCGAACATCGCGTGTGCCTCATGACATGGGCCCTTGTCCTCACCGCCCGCCCCGCTTGTCGTGCGGAGAAGACGTCCCGTCGCCGGCCTCCCCCGGCAAACCGGGGAGAGGTTTCGGCGACAGGGTCGGGACGATCCCGTTACTGCGCCGCCGCGACGGCTTCCTCGACATCGGCGTCGATGCGGTCGAGCGCCTCGTCCAGCGACAGTTCACCAACGATCGCCTGGGTGATGCGGGTCACCGTGGCGTTCATGATCGCGCGGTTGTTCTTGTAGCCCTGGAACTGGAAGGCGACCGGCGAAAACCCGGCGAGCGCGTTGCCGAACGCGGTCAGGGCCGCCTTTTCGGCGTCGGTGGCGTTTTCGTAGTCGATGCCCTTGACCTGCAGCGCCTGGTTGGCGGGGATGTTCTTGGTCTTGGCCAGCACCTTGGCCTGCACGTCCTCGCGCGCGATGAAGTCGAGCAGCTTGCCCACTTCCTCCGGCGCTTTCGTGTGCTTGAAGGCGGCGATCGCCGCGCCGCCGGGAATGCCGGTGCAACCGCCGGGACCGCACGGCGCCGGCACCGCGACCCAGTCGAAGGCGTCGCCAATATCGCGCCCGAAGCGCCCGATCTGCCAGGAGCCCGACATATACATCACGAGCGAGCCGTTGGTGAATTCCTTGGCGGCATCCTGATAGGTCGCGCCGCCCGCGCCGGCCCACACCTCCTTGGCTATCGTGCCGTCCTCGTTCCAGGCCACGAACTGCTCCGAAAACGCGCGGAAGCCTTCATCGACCGTGATCGGATCGCCCTTGTCGTCGAACAGCTTCGCCCCATAGGAGATCGCCGGCCCGGCGTAGCGGTGGCCCGAGCGGTCGAGCGCCATCGGATAAGGCGTCTGGGTCGCCTCGGCCACCTTTTTGGCCGCCGCCGCCCACTCCTCATAGGTCGCGCCGGCGCCCGGCATGTCGACGCCGGCCTGTTCGAACAGCGTCTTGTTGACGAAGGGGCCGGTGGCGGTCTGCTGGTCCATGATGGCGTAGATGCCCTTGTCGTCCGGCCCGTTGACCCGGGTCCAGGCGAGCGTCTTGCCGTATTGCTCCTCCAGCTTGGCGGCGTCGGCGACATAGGGCGTCACGTCGAGCATATATGTGGCCAGTCCGCCGAGGTCGGTCACGCGGGCGAGATCGGGGCCCTCGCCCGAGGCGAGCTGCAGCGGCAGGCTCTCCACGATCGACTTGTAGGGCACGATGTCGACCGCGACGGTGGTGCCGGGATTCTCGGCCTCGAACGCTTTGAACTGTTCGGCCCAGGCGTCGCATTCCACGCCGTCCTGGTAACAGGCGAAGCGCAATTCGGCCGCCGAGGCCGACGAGGCCGCGACGATCGCGGCGAAGGCAATTCCGGAAAGCAGATGTCTCGATTTCATGATTTCCTCCCTGATCGGTGCACGCTGGTTTGGACGGTCGAGGTCGCATGCTGCGATGCATCAAGATTGTAGTCTTATATCTTATATAAGATACGATCTGAGCACCTTCCCCGTGCCGCTGTCAAGGCCCCGACGCGTTCAGGACCGTCTCGATATGGCCGACCATTTCGGCCTCCGCGCGATCGGCGTCCTGGGAGCGGATCGCCGCCAGTATACGCATATGATCGTCGAAGGCGCGCTGCGAGCGGCCGTGGATGGATGACATCAAGATGAAACGTTCACGATCGACATGCGCCTTGACCGTCTGGGCGAGTTGCCAGGCACCGGGCACTCCGGCCATGTCGGCCAGCAACTCGTGAAATGTTTCATCGACTTCGAAGAAGGAGGCATAGTCGTCGATGCGTGCCGCCGCTTCCTGGCGGGCCAGGATCGGGGCCAGCCGTTTTTCGTCGAGACCGGTCTGCGCCAGCCGGCGCGCAATCCGGCCTTCGATGGCCGCGCGGACGAAAAGCGCCTCCAAAAACCGGGCCCGGTCGCGCTCGGCCACGATCGAGCCGACCTGCGGCCGGGTCACCACCAGCCCTTCGCTGGCGAGCTGTTGCAGGGCGGCGCGCAAGGGTGTGCGCGAGACCAGGCAAAACGCGGCGATCTCGCTCTCATGGATCGGTGTTCCGGCGGGAAGCCGGCTGTCGACGATGCGCTGGCGCAGCGCCAGATAGAGCTGCCGGGCGATCGGCTGCGCGCGGTCGATGGTGATGCCGTCCAGCGCTTCGCCGAGTTCGAAGCCTTCCGGGACATGTTTCACACGCGGCATGGCATCGCCTCCCGCGTGATCGCCGCGGCGACCCCATCTTTGAGGATGCGCGCCAGCCTTGTCTCAACCGCGTCGCGAAAGGCGCGGGCCTGCGCCAGCCGCGCCGGCATGAGCCCGTCGAGCCCGAAAACGGCATTGGCGAGCGCGCCGGCGTCGTCCCCGTGTCCGTCGGTCGCCGCCGCCAGCGCCGCCGCGCGCGGATCGTGCAGCGTATAGGCCCGGCCATCCTCGGTGCGGCCGAGCACGAAGCGGATCCACATCGCCGTGGCGAACGCGTAGCTGTCGAGCGACCAGCCTGCCTCGAACGCCGCCAGCGCCGGCTCGAACACGCGCTGCGGCAGTTTCTGCGTGCCGTCGATCGCGATCTGCTCGGTGCGGTGAGCGATCGCGGGATTGGCGAAGCGTTCCATCAGCCGCGCGGCATAGTCGGGCAGCGCGATGCCTTTAACCGGGTCCAGCGTGCGCGCGGCATCGCGCAAATGCCGTTCGACCAGCAAGCGCATCGCCTCGTGCGCCATCACGTCGCGCACATGCTCGTGTCCGGCGAGAAAACCGGCATAGGCGATCATCGAATGCGCGCCGTTGAGCATGCGCAGCTTCATCTTCTCGTAGGGCGCGACCGAGGCCACGAACAACGCCCCGCCGGCTTCCCAGTCGGGGCGGCCGGCGGCGAAATCGTCCTCGATCACCCATTGCGAGAACGCTTCGGTCTCCACTGCGGCCATGTCCACGCGCCCCGTCGCCCGCTCCGCTTCGGCCAGGGTTTCGTCGCTGGTGGCCGGCGTGATGCGGTCGACCATGGTCGAGGGAAACCGCGCCGTCTCGGCGATCCAGCAGGCCAGGTCGCGATCGACCTCCCGCGCGAAATCGAGCACCAGCCGCCGCACCAGTTCGCCATTGCCCGGCAAATTGTCGCAAGACAGCACCGTCAGGCCCGGCGCGCCGCGCGCCCGGCGCTGCGCGAACGCGGCAACCAGATGGCCGACGACGCTTCTCGGCCTGTCGGGTTCGGCAAGATCGGCGGCGATGTCGGGCCGGCTCCGGTCGAGCGCTCCGGTCGCGGGATCGAAGCCATAACCCTTTTCGGTGACGGTCAGGCTGACGATGCGGGTCGACGGCGCGGCCAGTGCGTCGAGCACGGCGGCGGGTTCGCGCGGCACCGCCAGCACCTTGGCGATCGACCCGACGACGCGCGCCGAAATTTTTTCGCCGCCGCGTACCAGCACGGTGTAGAGCCCCGCTTGCGGGTTGAGGGCCTCCGCGACATCGCACGACCGCAGGCTGACGCCGATGATCATCCAGTCGCCGCCCGAGCGGGCCAGCGCGTCGTCGGTATAGACCGCCTGATGCGCGCGGTGAAAGGCGCCGACGCCGAGATGGACGATGCCGGCCCCGCGTCCCCGGCGCTCGAAACCCGGCTTGCGGATCGCGTCCGGCAGATCGTCAAAGGCGGTCAGCCGCGCGCTCATTCACGTCCCCGGTGCCGACCGAGAACGGCCATCACGCCGCGCAACTCCGCCAGCCCTTTCAGGCGCCCGATCGCCGGATAGCCCGGCTGCGCGCCGCGCGTGCGGTCGTCGAGGATTTCCTGGCCGTGATCGGGCCGCATCGGAATCTCGGCGTCCGCCCGCCCCTCCTTGCGACGTCGGCTCTCCTCGGCGAGCAACGCTGCAACGACCGCCACCATGTCGGTCTGGCCGGCGAGATGTTCGTCCTCAAAGAACGAGCACGGCACCGTCTCGGCGTCGCGACGCACATTGCGCAGGTGGGCGAAATGGATGCGGGGGCCGAGCCGGGCCGCCATCGCCGGCAGGTCGTTGTCGGGCCGCGCGCCCAGCGACCCCGCGCAGAAGGTGACGCCGTTGGCGGGCAGGTCGACCGCATCGAGAACGACGCGGTAATCCGCCTCGGTCGACATCACCCGCGGCAGGCCGAGCAACGGGAACGGCGGGTCGTCGGGATGACAGCACAGCCGTAGCCCGAGCCGCTGCGCCAACGGCACCACCTCCGACAGAAAATCGATCAGGTTCTGCCGCAGCCGCGCGGCGTCGATACCCGCGTAAAGCGCAAGTTGGCGCGACAGCCCTTCCAGCGACCAGTGCTCGGCGGCGCCGGGAAGCCCGGCGGTGATGTTGGCCGCCAGACGTTTCTTGCCCGCCTCGTCGAGCGCGTCGAACCGCTCCTTCGCCGTCTCCAAGATGGGCGCCTCATAGTCGGCGGAAGCGTGCCGGCGTTTCAGCACATGGATGTCGAAGGCGGCGAAATCGGCAAGGTCGAAGCGCATTGCCGTGCCGCCATGGCCGAGCGGCCAGGCGAGCTCGGTGCGGGTCCAGTCGAGCACCGGCATGAAATTGTAGCAGATCGTCTCGATACCGGCCCGGGCCAGGTTTTCCAGGCTGCGCTTGTAATGGACGAGATCGGCGCGCCAGTCTCCCGTCTGCGTCTTGATCGCCTCCGAAACCGGCAGGCTCTCGACCACCTCCCAGGCGAGGTGGGTCATGCTGCCGTCGGGGTGGAACGCCACCTCGCGCTGGCGCGCCTCGATCTCCTCGGCATGCCATATCGCTCCGGCGGGGACATGGTGCAGCGCCGTAACGACGCACGACGCCCCAGCCTGGCGCGCATCCGTCAGCGAAACCTTGTCCCTTGGACCAAACCAGCGCCACGCTTGACGCACGCGCCTGCCTCCCTGTTTTGTACACTAGTATCCCAGTTTATTGCCCAAGGATCAAGCGGCGATTCGGCCGGATCCGCACAGGCTGGATTTCTCCTGACAGGCCCTTGTCAGGCATGCATGCTAGGAGGGGCGATCCCCACCCCAAGGGCATGCCGACACCGATGACCGAACCCAGCCCGCCGCTGCTCAAGGATAGTCTCGACCGCGACCGCATGCATGGGATCGCGCGGCGCATGGCGGCGCTTTGCCCGGATTTCGCGACCGACCGCTTCATCGCCCATGTCACGGACGGGCTCGACCAGCGCGGCATCATGCAGCGCGTGCGGCGGATCGCAACCGGCCTGCACGCCGCCCTGCCCGGCGACTTCGAGAACAATGTCAGGCTTCTTCTGGCCTTCGCGCCCGAGGCCGGCCATCCCTTCGTCGCCATCGCCCTATCGGATTATGTCGCACTCCACGGCGCGGACCGTTTCGAGCAATCGATGGCGGCGCTGAAGCAACTGACCCGCTACGGCTCGTCCGAATTCGCCATCCGGCCGTTCCTCGACCGCGATTTGCACCGCACCCTCGCGGTGATGGAAATATGGGCGCGTGATCCGGACGAGCATGTGCGCCGCCTCGCCAGCGAGGGCTGCCGGCCGCGCCTGCCCTGGTCGTTCCGGCTCAAGGCGCTGACGGCCGATCCGGCGCCCGTCGCCACGATCCTCGCCACGCTGAAAGCCGATCCGAGCCCTTACGTACGCAAATCCGTCGCCAACCATTTAAACGACATCGCCAAGGACCATCCTGGCTGGGTGCTGAACCTTCTCGCGGCATGGCCGCGCGAGAATCCCCGCACCGCCTGGATCGTCAAGCACGGCCTGCGCACACTGATCAAGCAAGGTGACAAGCGCGCCCTGACCCTGATCGGCGCCGGCGCCGCGCCGGTAATCGCTGTCGAGCGCTTCGCCGTCACCCCGGCCGCGATCGTGCTTGGCGCGCCCGTCGCGATCGAAGCCCGGCTGGTATCGCGCGCCGACACCAGCCAGCGCCTCGTCGTCGACTACGCCATCCACTATGTCAAAAAGAATGGCGCGACATCGCGAAAGGTTTTCAAGTTCAGGGAAATCGAGCTTGAAGCGGGCCTCGGCGCCACGCTGACGACCACCCAAACGGTGCGCGACTTCACCACCCGCAAACACCATGCCGGCCGCCACCGCATCGAATTGCTGGTCAACGGCCGGACGCTCGCCGAAACGGCCTTCGATCTCGCGCTGGCGGCCGGTGCCGCCGCAACACCCGTGCTCACACGTAACGATTGACGACGTTTTCCAGATATTCCTGGCGTCCAGAGCAGGGGGCCGGTTCGATGCCCTCAGCCTCCACTCGCGCGGCGATCGCCTCCAGCGTGCGCTCGCCGGCAAACATCGCGCGGGCCTCGGCCTGGCTCCAGCCGGCATAACGCTCTTCCAGGGGCCCGGCGAGCGCCTCGTCCTCGATCATCGCCGCCGCTGCCATAAGCCCGCGCGCGCAGCAATCCATCCCGCCAATATGGGCATAAAGCAGGTCGGCCGGATCGAGCGACTGGCGCCGGAGCTTGGCGTCGAAATTGGTGCC
The DNA here is from genome assembly GCF_003015025.1 of Nitratireductor sp. StC3. Lineage (NCBI taxonomy): Bacteria > Pseudomonadati > Pseudomonadota > Alphaproteobacteria > Hyphomicrobiales > Phyllobacteriaceae > Nitratireductor > Nitratireductor sp. StC3. The sequence continues at coordinate 185,232 of NZ_PYBP01000006.1, forward strand.
GCCGCTGGTAAACCCGCCGCCGCGCAGGATCTGGTAATAGGCGAGCGCCATTTCCGGCACGTTGTTGGGGAATTGGTCGGTGTCCCAACCCGACTGGTAGTCGTTGCGGTTCATGTCGATCGAGCCGAAAATGCCGAGCACGTTGGCGAGCGCCAGCTCGTGTTCGAAGGAGTGGCCGGCCAGGATGGCGTGGCCCTGTTCGATATTGACCTTGACCTCGTTCTCCAGCCCGTAGCGTTTCAGGAACCCGTAGACGGTGGCGACATCGTAGTCGTATTGATGCTTGGTCGGCTCCTGCGGCTTCGGCTCGATCAGGATCGCACCCTTGAAACCGATCCGGTGCTTGTAGTCGACGACCATCGCCAGAAAACGCCCGAGCTGGTCGAGCTCGCGCCGCATGTCGGTGTTGAGCAGCGTCTCGTAGCCTTCGCGCCCGCCCCACAGCACATAGTTTTCCCCGCCGAGTTTGAAGGTCGCGTCGATGCAGGCCTTCACCGTCGCCGCCGCGTAGGCGAACACGTCCGGATCGGGATTGGTGGCCGCGCCGGCCATGTAGCGCCGGTTGGAAAACAGATTGGCCGTACCCCAGAGCAGCTTCACCCCGGTCTCGTTCATCTTGCCGGCCAGGTAGTCGGTGATTTCGTCGAGCCGCGCCACGCTTTCGCCAAGCGTGGCGCCTTCCGGCCGCAAATCGTGATCGTGGAAGCAGAAATAGGGCGCGCCGAGAATGGAGAACATCTCGAAGGCGACGTCGGCCTTGAGCCGCGCCTGCGCCATCGAATCTGCCGGGAACCAGGGCCGCTCGAAGGTTTCGCCGCCGAACGGGTCGTTGCCCGGCCAGACGAAATTATGCCAGTAGCAGACTGCGAAGCGCAGATGGTCCTCCAGCCGCTTGCCCATCACCACCCGGTCGGGATCGTAGAACCGATAGGCGAGCGGATTGGTGCTGTCCGGCCCCTCGTACCCGACCTTGCCGATATCGCCGAAAAACCCGGTGCTCATGTCGTTGCTCCTTTCGATTGGACGCCGGCGCGGTTCACATCGTCCCCCGGATCGCCGGATAAAGCGCCCGGAAGCGCGCATAGGCCTCGTCGAAGGCGCCGCGCAGCCGGCTTTCCGGCTCGACCGTCGCCGCGGTCGGCGGGGGCGCGCACACCGCATGGGGATCGGCCCCCTCGGCCGCGATCAGTCCCAGCCGCGCGGCGCCGAACGCAGCCCCGAAATCGCCCTCGGCGGGCAGGTCGACCGGCAGGCCGAGCGCGGTCGCGATCGCCTTCAGCCAATAGACCGAGCGCGATCCGCCGCCGATCGCCGTCACCCGGGACAGATGCGTACCGGCCGCCTCGAGCGCTTCGAGACTGTCGCGCAGCGCGAACGCCACGCCCTCCAGCACGGCCCGCGTCAGCGCCGGGCGGTCGCTCTCATGACCGAGGCCGGAAAAGACGCCGCGGATGACGGCATCGTTATGCGGCGTGCGCTCGCCCGACAGATAGGGCAGGAAGGACACGCTGCCCGGCGCCTGCAGCGCTTCGCCGAGTTCGCCCGTCAGATCGCTGGCCGTCCGGCCGGTAATACCGGCCAGCCAGTTGAGCGAATCCGTCGCCGACAGGATCACGCCCATCTGGTGCCAGGACGCGGGCAAGGCGTGGCAGAATGTGTGGACCGCCCCTTCGGGGTTGGGCAGATACCGCGCATTGGCCGCGAACAGGACGCCCGACGTGCCCAGCGAGACGAAGGCCTGTCCCGCCCGTACCGCACCCATGCCGCAGGCCGAGGCGGCGTTGTCGCCCGCCCCGCCGGCAACGATCACCTCCGCGCCCATGCCCCATTCCGCCGCCAGTTCCGCGCGCAGCGTGGCGGTGGGCTCGGTGCCCTCCACCAGGGTCGGCATGTGGTCGGCGCCAAGCCCGGTGGCCGCCAGTAACGTATCCGACCAGCGCCTGTTCCCGACGTCGAGCCACGCAGTGCCGGCCGCGTCCGACATCTCGGAACAATGCGTGCCGGTCAGCCACAGTCGCAAATAGTCCTTCGGCAACAACACCTTGCGCACGCGCTCGAACAGCGCCGGCTCGTTGTCACGCATCCAGGCGAGCTTCGGCGCGGTGAATCCGGGAAAGACGATGTTGCCGGTGATCGTGCGAAAGCGCGGATCGGCGTCGAGCAGCGCCGCCTGCCGGTGGCTGCGCGTGTCGTTCCAAAGAATCGCCGGCCGCAGCGGCCGATCGTCGGCGCCGAGCGCGGTTGCCCCGTGCATCTGGCCCGAAACGCCGATGCCGCGCACGGCGGCAAGCGCGGCCGCATGGTCCGATTTGAGCCCGTCCAGCGCCGCTCGCGTCGCCGCGATCCACCAGTCCGGTTCCTGCTCCGACCAGCCGGGATGCGGCCGCGACACCTGAAGCGCCCCCGTCGCCGACGCAATGACGGCCTGGCTCTCATCGACCAGCAGCGCCTTAACCCCCGACGTGCCGAGGTCGAGCCCCAGATACATGTCTCCGTCCTCCCATCGACGCCGCGCCCCGGCGCACAAACGTCGTTTTCGCGCTCCAATCTGGTCAGACCAGTTTACGCCGCGCACAGTCATAGCAAATCTGCCGGCGATGAGAACCGGTCGAATGCCAATTCGCGCTATTTTTTTCGTGTCTCGGAAAAAATCAAGGGGCCATCGCCGGCAAAGCCCGGGCGCGGCGCAGCAGAAGATCGGAAAACGGGCTTTGCGGCCTGAGTGCGTGCCGTTCGGCCGCGAGCGCAAAAGCGAGCGGACGCTCGCCGGCGCGCAAGGCCGCCTCCATCAGCGTTAGATCGAGCACGTCGCGCTGGGCATGGCTGCCGCCGAAGCGGTGTGCGATCGCCCGGATCGGTTTCAGGAGTTCGATCGCCGTGCGGTGGTCGCCGTCGGCGAAGGTCCGGATCGCCAGGCTGGCGGGATGGCCGACATCGCGCGTGAAGGCGGCGTTGTCGCCGCCGCTTTCGATCGCCGCGCGCTGCGCCTCGAGCAGGTTTGCGGCCAGGTCGCCGCGCCCGGCGCCGGCAAAGGCCATCATCGCGTGCACGTCGTTGAAGGCGTAATTGGCCGCGCCGGCGAATGGCGCCCACAATTCGGCCAACTGTTCCCAGCGTCCGCCGGTATCGACGCCGCGCAGGAAAAGCCGCCACAGGATCGCCGAGGCGTCGACCATGTTGAGCGCGACCGCGCTTTCGCCGCCGCGGATCGGTCCGTCATAAAGCGCCAGCACCTCGTCAGTTTCGCCGAGATCGAAATGAAACAGCGCCAGATGCCACCAATTGTGGACCTGGAAAAAGCTCTCCGCCGTCCAGTTGTCGGGATTGGCCCGCATCCAGGCGATTCCGTCGGCCTGGCGGCTTTGCATCTCCATGACATGCGCCACCGCATGCTGGCCCCAGCCGTCGCGCGGTTCCAGTTCCACCGCTTGGCGCCCGCTCGCTTCCGCGCGCGCATAATCGCCGGTTTCCTCCAGCCCAAACGCGTGCGCGCTCAACAGGGCGTGATAGCCGGGCATTGCCGCATCCCAGGCCGGCAGGGCGCGGGCGATGCGGTCGCGCAGCATGCGCGCGTTTCCGGTGAAGAAGTCGATCTGATGACCGGCCTGGAGCGCCAGCGCGTCGCGCGGCATTTCGATGGTCAGATCTTCCAGCAAGAGTCCCGCCCGGTGCCACTGGCCTTGCGCCAGGGCGCCCAGCGCTGCGACGTGACCGGCCTCGCGTGCCGTCATCGGCAGGGCGCGGGCCGCCTCGAAACAGCGCCGCGCGACCTTGGTGGCTTCCGGCTCGGTGGCCAGCCCGTAGAGCCAGCCCTTCAGCACATGCGCCATGACGAAAGCCGGGCTGGCGGCCAAGGCACGTTCGACCGCGTCGACCGGATCGCCGGCGAAGCGCTGCAGTGCCGCAAGTCCGGTCTCGTAATCCTCGGCACTGTCGGCACTCGCACCCGATAGCGCGAAGCCGAGCCGGTCGTGCACCGTCATCGCCCTACTGGCCCGAGCGTGTCACCGCCGTGGCGATGCCGGCGCCGACGAGCAGCGTACCGCCGGTGCGATTGAAGATCGACACGATGCGCGGGTTTCTGACCGCGGCACGCGCCCGCGAGGCAGCCAGCGCATAACCAAGCGCATTGGCGAAGGCCAGCGCCAGGAAAGTCGCCTCGAAAATCGCCATTTGCAGCCAGAAATCGCCCTGCCGGTCGAGAAACTGCGGCAGGAAAGCGACAAAAAATGTAATACTTTTGGGATTGAGCGCCGTCACCAGCCAGGCATGGCCAAGCATCTTGCCCGCCGCCGCCGCATCCTTGCGCGGCTGCGCATCGAGATTGGCACCGGCGCGAAACAGCTTGACGCCGAGATAGATCAGATAGGCCGCGCCGGCCCATTTCACGATCGTGAAGATTGTGGCCGACGTCATCAGCAGCGCGCCGATGCCCAGCATCGACAGCGTCATCGCCGTGAAATCGCCGAGCGCCACGCCGAACGCCATCGGCAGCGCCGCACGCCACCCCTGGCCGAGTGCATAGGACACCACCAGCAGGATGGTCGGCCCGGGAATGATAAGCAGAACCGCCGAAGCGGCCGCAAAGGCAAGCCATGTTTCGAAGACCACTGTTTGCTCCTGTGCTGACGACAGCAATTCACGGCGCGGCGCGACTGTAAAGGGCCGTGCGCCGCTTTGAGGCGACCGGCTACCGGACCAGCCCTAGCACGGGGGGCCGCGCCTGCGAATGTCCCAACACGTCACCGCCTCTGGACCACCCGATTTTGGCGCCCGGCACTTGTTGGTCGATCGGATCCCAAGCATATTAGAAGTCGCTCATCGGGTCTTTACCTCCCGTTTTGACCCCGTGGGTGTTCTCCTCTGGAGGTCTTGCCCGGAAAGGCACTTCCAAGCTTCGGGCCGGATCGCGAGATCCGGCCATTTTTTCAGCAACGCCTTTCATCCCGCGCCGCTTTCGGTCGCCAGGCCGTCCCCGACGGGGCTTGGCAGCGCGCCTCATTTCGCTCACCCTAGGCGCGATCACGGGAGGGAACGACGATGTTCCGGGATCGGCGCGAGGCGGGCCGTGTGCTCGCCGCCGAAATCGCGATGACGGCGCCGGATCGGCCGGTGGTGCTGGCCCTGCCGCGCGGCGGCCTCCCCGTCGCGGCGGAAATCGCCCGCGCCCTGAAAGCCCCGCTCGACATTCTCGTCGTCCGCAAGGTCGGCGCTCCCGACAATCCGGAGCTGGCGCTCGCCGCGCTGGTCGACGGCGATCCGCCCGACCTCGTGGCCAATGACGAGATTGTCGCGGCCTACGGGCTCGACCCGGCCGGCCTCGAGGCGCTTGGCCGGCACGAACGGCCGGAACTCGAGCGCCGGCGGCAAACCTATCGCGGCACCCGCAAGCCGGTCGACGTCGCCGGCCGAACGGTGATCCTCGTCGACGACGGCGTGGCCACCGGCACCACGGTAAAGGCTGCGCTCCGCGCCCTGGCCCGCCGCCGCCCGGCGCGTGTGATCCTCGCCGTTCCGGTCGCCCCACCGGAGGTGATCGCGGCATTGACGCGCGAGGCGGATCTGGTGGTGTGTCCGCGCCAGCCCGACCGCTTCCGGGCCTTGAGCCTGCATTATCGCGATTTCCCGCAGCTTACGGACCGCGAAGTGCTGGAGATTCTGGCCGAGGCCGGACCGGCCGATACCGCCCACTAGCGGGGCGCGCGAGGCCGGCTGCGCGTTGCAATTGCAACCGGAGCTGGCTACGCTGACCCGCGTCCATGAAAGGCATCGCGCATGCCGGTGACCCACGAACCCCTTGGCGGTCAACGCCTGCTGTTCGGGCGGACGACGCTGATAGACCTTTTGGCGCTGGTCAAGCCGCGCGTCATGGTACTTGCCGTTTTCACCGCTCTTGTCGGGCTTGTCGTGGCGCCGGGGGCGCTGCCTCCCATCCAGGCGCTGGTGGCGATTGGCGCCATCGCGATCGGCGCCGGCGGCGCGGGAGCGCTCAACATGTGGTACGACGCCGACATTGACGCGGCCATGGCGCGCACGCGTCAGCGTCCCCTACCGCGCGGACGGGTCACGCCAACGGCCGCGCTGATCTTCGGCCTGACCCTGTCGGTCTGTGGAACCGTGCTTCTGGTTGCGGCCGCCAACGAGCTCGCAGCGATGCTGCTTGCCTTCACCATCTTTTTCTACGCCGTCGTCTACACGATCTGGCTCAAGCGCCGAACGCCGCAGAACATCGTCATCGGCGGCGCCGCCGGCGCCCTGCCGCCGGTGATCGGCTGGGCCGCTTCCGCCGGCTCGCTGGGAGCGGAAGCGGCGGTGCTGTTCCTGATCGTCTTCCTGTGGACACCGCCGCACTTCTGGGCGCTGGCGCTGCTGCGCGAGCACGACTATAAGCGGGCCGGCATCCCGATGATGCCCAACGTGGCCGGATCAGCATCCACCCGCCGGCAAATATTTGCCTATGCGCTCGCAACCGCGTTCACCGGCGTTCTGCCCTGGCCGCTGGGTTTCGCCGGACCCGTGTTCGGGCTGGGCGCGATCGCACTCGGCGCCGGCCTCATCGGCAAGGCGTGGTTGACACTCAAGCCGCCGCGCACATCGGGCCCGGCGCGCGCCGAACGCCGGCTGTTCGCCTACTCGATTATCTATCTTTTCGCGCTATTTGCGCTGCTTTTGACCGACACGGTCGCCACGCGCGCGCTGATTGCCGGTTGAGGCCGGCGGCGCGCGGGCATCGTCCACAAAACCCGGCCAGGCGGTTGCACCCGGCCGGGACAGGATCGGCCCTATCTATCCGTCAGGGTTTCGGGTCGGCCTCCAGATAGGCGATCACATTGGCGATGTCCTCGTCCTTCTTCAGGCCGGGAAACGCCATCTTGCCCTTGGGAAGCACAGCCTTCGGATCGCGCAGATAGGCGGTGAGGTTCTCCTCGTCCCAGACCAGGCCGTCGGCGCCGGCTTCCTTGATGTTGGCCGAATAGCGCGGCTGGAAATCCTCCAGCGAACCGGCGGTCCGGCCGACGACCCCCACGAGATGCGGCCCGACCTTGTTCTTCTCGTTCTCCGCGTCGTGGCAGGCCCTGCATTTGTTGAACACTTTCTTTCCGGCCGCAGCGTCGGCGGCGAACGCGGCCGGCGACATCGTCATGGCAAGGCCGAGACACGTCCCGGTGAGCAGAATCTTCAAGGTCATGGCGGGCAGTCCTCCAGATTTGGTTATCGTTTCGGCCGGAACCAGCACCGCACCGGCGCTCGACAGCGTCCGGCACCAAGGCCACCGACCGGGTCTGCACGATGGCGCGAACACGCCACACGACGCACGACGAGGCGGGTCACAGTCCCCCCATAGCAAACCCGATCAGGAGGAGGATTGCCAGACCGATCCCGATCAACAGCAATTGACTGCGATCCATCGCCGACCTCCCGAGCCGCCGTTGCGTTCTGCAAGGTTAGCCAAGATCGACGGAGCACGCCAGCGCAGCCATGCGCCCGGCCGCACAAAAATCAGCGACAAAATGCCCGCATCGGGGTATGGTGACTAAGGCAGGTCGCGGATTTCGCGTGACCGGACCCGTCAGAAGGCGGCACAGCGAACCGCACCCCCCAGGACACGATCCAGGAGGAGTGGTCATGGCGAGCTTTCACGTCTTTGCAGGATCCCAGAAAACGATCGCGCATCCCAAGGTGCGGCATATGAGCGTGGGGGACGTGTTCGACGCCTTGCGTCTCGGGTTCGAGGATTTTTGGGAAAAGCCCTCGCATTATGTTTTTCTGTGCCTGATCTACCCCGTCACCGGCATCGTCCTGCTGACCTGGGCATCGGGCGGCAACGCGCTGCAATTGCTGTTTCCGCTGATGTCCGGCTTCGCGCTTTTGGGACCCTTCGCCGCGATCGGACTTTACGAAATCAGCCGGCGCCGCGAGCTTGAGCTCGACACGTCGTGGTCGCATGCGCTGGAAGTGCGCAAATCGCCCGCCATACCGGCCATCGTCGCCGTCGGCGCGTTGCTCGTGGTCCTGTTCCTGGCCTGGCTCTATACCGCCCAGGCACTTTATGTGTGGCTGTTCGGCACGGCCGAACCGGGCTCTCTTTCAGCCTTTTTGGCCGGTCTGTTCGGCACCCAGCAGGGCTGGACGCTGATCATCGTCGGCAACCTCGTCGGATTGCTGTTCGCCCTGGTGGTGCTGAGCACCACGGTGGTCGCCTTCCCGCTCCTGCTCGACCGCGACGTCGGGGCCTATGTGGCAATCGAAACCTCCGCACGCGCGGTACTGGCCAATCCGGTTCCGATGATGCTGTGGGGGCTCATCGTATCGATCGGACTGCTCGCCGGCTCACTACCGTTTCTTGCCGGCCTGGCGGTCACCATTCCCGTGCTCGGCCACGCCACCTGGCACATCTACCGCAAGGCGATCGTGCCGGCGGGCACGCGCCGAGCCGCGGCGTCGGCGACGCAATAGCGCGAGGTTCGAAGCCCTGCCTCGCCGGCCGTCCCCCGCGCGCCGGCGCCCACCCCTCGCTGCGCCACGACGGCAGCGGCGGCCGCAGCGCTGCCGGTCGCCGCGCGCCTACCGGGGCTCTTGCGCCCGCCCTCTTTCTGAGCCCCCCGCGGCAGCGGAGGGCTTCCAAAGGTCCGGTTTCCGCACTCTGCGGCGCGTTAACCGCCGCCGAAGAAAGTCATTCTGGTGAAGACGGTGTGGTCGGATTCGATCACCATGATCGCCACGAACACCAGCACAGCGATCGGCGGCAGGATGATCGCCCAGGACAGCGCCGCCCGTTCCCACATCATATGCATGAACACGGCCATGATCAGCCCCGCCTTCAAAACCATGAAGATCAGGATCAGGCTCCAGCGCAACAGGCCTTCGAGGTGGATATAGTCGACCATGTAGGAACAGGCGCTCAACACGAACAGCCAGCCCCAGACGATCAGATAAAGACGGATGGGATGCTGCTGGCCTTCGCCGTGGCCGGCGGCGGCGGCCGCCTCGCCCGGTTGCGATTGATGCGTATGCGCGGATGACGAAGACATGAGCGTGCCTCACCACAGATAGAAAAACGCGAAAATGAAGACCCAGACCAGATCGACGAAGTGCCAGTAAAGGCCCATGATCTCGACGTGCTCGTAATCGCCGCGCCGACTGGTGAAGAAGCCGCGCTGGCCGCGATCGTAATCGCCGCGCCACACCTTTCTGGCGACGATCAACAGGAAGATGACGCCGATCGTGACATGGGTGCCGTGAAAGCCGGTGATCATGAAAAACGACGAACCGAACTGCGCCGCCCCCCACGTATTGCCCCACGGCCGCACGCCTTCCTGGATCAGCTTGGTCCACTCGAAGGCCTGCATGCCGACGAAGGTCGCGCCCATCAGCGCGGTAAAAAGCATCAAGATCACGGTCATGCGCCGATTGCGCCGATAGGCGAAATTGACGGCCATCGCCATCGTGCCGCTCGACGAGATCAGCACAAAGGTCATGATCGCGATCAGGATCAGCGGGATATCGGCGCCGAACATGTGCAGCGCGAACACCTCGCTCGAGTTCGGCCAGGGCACCGTCGTCGACATGCGCGCCGTCATGTAGGACAGCAGGAAGCAGCCGAAGACGAACGTGTCGGACAACAGGAATATCCACATCATCGCCTTGCCCCAGCTCACGCCCTTGAAGGCGCGCTGGTCGGAGGCCCAGTCCGCGGCGATTCCCTTGAGACCGTCGGGCCGGTCGGGTGCGGTTTGCGCGATATCGGCCATTGTCCACCCCTCAGATCAGGAACTGACGGCACACGGCGATGAAATCGTTCGCCCATCCGGCAAGCAGCACGAACACGCCGAGCCAGACCAAAAGCAGGAAGTGCCAGTACATGGCGCACAGTTCGATGCCCAGGCGGGTGTTTTCGTCGTTGCGACCGCCCATGCCGCGCGCGCCGACGCGCACGAGGCCGACAATGCCGCCGACGATGTGCAGACCGTGCATGCCGGTGATCAGGTAGAAGAAGCTGCTCGCGGGATTGCCGTCGAGCAGGTAGCCGTCCGCCGTCAGGTCGCGCCAGGCCATCCACTGGCCGGCGAGAAACGCGAGCGTGGTCAGACCGGCGGTGACCAGCGCCAGCCGCACCGTGGCGTCGTGGCCCTTGCGCGAGGCGATCACTGCGATCTGCAGCGCCACGCTCGCCAAAACCAGGATCGCGGTGTTGAGCCACAGGATCGAGGGCAGAGGCGTGGCCTGCCAGTCGGCATAGTCCATGCGCATGAAATAGGCGCTGGCAAACAGCGCAAACAGCGCGCCGACCACGGCCAGGAAGATGCCGAGCGCGATCTTCGCCGTCGGCATCCCGGTCACGTCGGTGTCGGGAAACGCCGCCGGCACGCCCTGCTCCAGCCAGGGTTTCGACATCAGCCGCTGGTGCGACAGCCACCAGCCGGCCACCCCGAGAACCACGAGCAGGAAGACCAGGATGACGCTCATGCCGGCCCCGCCGCGTGCCCGGTCTGCGGCCCGGGATCGTTCTGGGCGATGAAATCCTCCGGCGCGCCGGGCACGGAATAGTCATAGGCCCAGCGATAGACCACCGGCAGCGTGTCGCCCCAATTGCCGTGCGGCGGCGGCGTGGTCGGCGTCTGCCATTCCAGCGACGTCGCCCGCCACGGATTGCCGCCGGCGTCGCGGCCGAATTTCAGGCTCCAGAACAGGTTGAACAGGAAGACGAGTTGGGCAAAGCCGACGACCAGCGCGGCGACGGTGATAAAGGCATTCAGCGTGTGCACGGAGTCGGGAATGAAGCTCGTGCCGCCGATATCGGGATAGCGCCGCGGCACGCCGACCAGCCCGACATAATGCATCGGAAAGAAGATCGCGTAAGCGCCCAGAAACGTGACCCAGAAATGGAACTGGCCCATCGCTTCGTTGAGCATCCGGCCGGTGATTTTCGGATACCAGTGATAGATCGCGCCGAAAATCACCAGGATCGGCGCCACGCCCATCACCATGTGGAAATGCGCGACCACGAACATCGTGTCGGACAGGGGCACGTCGACGACGACATTGCCGAGGAACAGGCCGGTCAGCCCGCCATTGACGAAGGTGACGATGAAGGCGAGGGCGAACAGCATGGGAAGCGTGAGATGGATGTCGCCGCGCCACAATGTCAGCACCCAATTATAGACCTTGAGCGCGGTCGGAACGGCGATGATCAGCGTCGTGGTGGCGAAGAAGAAGCCGAACCAGGGATGCATGCCCGACACGTACATGTGGTGCGCCCACACGACGAAGGACAAGGCGCCGATGATGACGATCGCCCACACCATCATCCGGTAGCCGAAAATATTCTTTCGTGCATGGGTGCTGATCAGGTCTGAGACGATACCGAAGGCCGGCAGTGCGACGATATAGACCTCCGGATGGCCGAAGAACCAGAACAGGTGCTGGAACAGGATCGGACTGCCGCCGCCATACTCGAGCTGCTGGCCGAGCTCGACCAGCGCCGGCATGAAGAAGCTGGTGCCCAGGAGCCGGTCGAACAGCATCATCACACAGGCCACGAACAGGGCCGGAAAGGCCAGCAGCGCCATCACCGTCGCGGTGAAGATGCCCCACACCGTCAGCGGCATACGCATCAGCGTCATGCCGCGCGCGCGGCCCTGCAGCACGGTGACGACATAGTTGAGCCCGCCCATGGTGAAGCCGATGATGAACAGGATCAGCGAGACCAGCATCAGGATGATACCCCAGGCCTGGCCGCCCGGCGTGCCCGACAGGATCGCCTGCGGCGGATAGAGCGTCCAGCCGGCGCCTGTCGGCCCGCCCGGCGCAAAGAAACTCGCGATCAGGACCAGCACGGCCAGCAGGTAAATCCAGTAAGACAGCATGTTGGCGTAGGGAAACACCATGTCGCGCGCGCCGACCATCAGCGGGATCAGGTAATTGCCGAACCCGCCGAGAAACAGCGCCGTCAAAAGATAGATCACCATGATCATGCCGTGCATGGTGATGAACTGGTAATAGGCTTCCGGGGTGATGAAATCGAACGTGCCGGGAAAGCCGAGCTGCAGGCGCATCAGCCACGACAAGACCAGCGCGACCATGCCGATCGCGATCGCGGTGCCGGAATACTGAATGGCGATGACCTTGGCGTCCTGCGAGAATACATAGGTCGTCCACCAGCTTTTCGGATGGTAGAGTTCGACATCGGCGACTTCCGCGGCCGGGACGGCATTGTTGGCATGCGGCGTGACCTCGACCATTCATCCACCTCCCGTCGGTGCGGCGCCCGCTTCCGGCGGGATCGCCGCGCGCTGCTATGCGGTCGCCTCCCCGCTCATCGCCGTGCATCTCCGGCGACGCTGACCTGTTCTGGCGCCGTCAGCTGCGCGAAAGTCGACTGCTCCTGCAGCCAGACCTGGTAATCTTCCTGCGTGTCGATGATGACGGTGCCGCGCATATAGCCGTGCCCGGTGCCGCACAGCTCCGCGCACAGCACGTCGAACGTTCCCGTGCGGGTCGGCGTGAACCAGAAATAGGTGACCGTACCCGGCACCATGTCCATCTTGGCGCGGAATTCCGGCACGTAGAAATCGTGCAGCACGTCGATCGAGCGCAAGAGCATCTTGACCGGCTTGCCGATTGGCAGGTGCAGATCGCCGGCCTCGACTACGACATCGTCCTGGCCGTTCGGGTCGTCGGGATTGACGCCCAGCGGATTGTCGAAGGAGACGAGGCGGCTGTTCGACGTGCCGAGCTTGCCGTCGGCACCCGGCAGGCGGAAACTCCACTGCCATTGCTGGCCGACGACCTCGACCTCGGCAGCGTCGTCGGGCACGGTGACGAACTGGTACCAGACGAACAGGCCGGGCGCGAGCATCACCGCCACGCCCAGGGCCGTGGCGACCGTCAGCCAGGTCTCCAGCTTCCTGCTTTCGGGCTCGTACTCCGCCTTGCGTCCTTCCTTGTGGCGGAACCGGAACACGCAATAGGCCATGAACAGCACCACGGCCGCAAAGACCACGCCGGTGATCCAGAACGTGATGACGAGCGTGGTGTCGATATACCCCCAATTCGAGGCAATCGGGGTCCACCACCACGGGCTCAGAATGTGAAACAGGACCGAGCCGGCGACAATAAGAACGAGTACCAGCGCAACCGCCATTCTCCGTTCCTCCCGGCATCCCGTCGGCGTTGACGCGCCGAAACCGGATGTCGCCTCACCATAACCTGATGTTCCGCGGCGACGCCACACCATCGCCGGTCGCGCGCACGTAACCGGTCCCGCGCGGCACCGCTTCCCGGCGGAACGGACACGATGACGTTACGTCAAGTGATTGATTGGCAATGACGAACTCATCGGCATCGCGGCGCGGCAATTAGACCTGCGTCAAAATGTCATCCCTGTGGAGAATCACCGGGTCCGGGCCGCAACCGTGTCAACCGCACAGGTTCCAACGCGCCAGCACCGTATATTGCGTAAGCCATAGCTTACTGTGAACGAGCGCGAAGCCGCGCACCCAAAACCGGACCGGCGCGATCGCGCGCCTGGCGACCGCTGCGTGGCCATAGGACAGCGTCATATGCGGAACGAATTGGCGCCCCGCCCGCAAGCCGTTTGCCCGCATGGCATCCCCGAGCCGCTCATAAAGCGCAAACAGCGGAGGATCGTCGCCAAGCAGAACGAGCGGCCGACGACGTGGAGCCTCGAAGGTGGCGGCGAAACGCAGGCTCACCTCGAACGGCGGCATCGCGACGGCGTTTCCCGCCTGGCGCGCGGCATAGACGAATTTCTCGCGCAAGCGCCCATAATCGCCGACATGATGCAGGGAAATGTGCAGACGCTGCGCGCCGAGCCGGTCTTGCCGCAGCCGGTTTTCGGCGACGAGTCGATCCGCCAGGCGCCAAGCCTGTGCAGCCGACTGCGGATCCGGAAAGATCGCGAAAAACAGCCGCTCCGGCCGTTTCGGCCTGACGGGAAAATCCCGAACGAAATCGAATACGCCCTGAATGGGAAGGGTTTGTTCGGGAACGCACGGCACGGGCCTTGCCTCCACACCCGCCCGCTTCCGCTTTCAAGCCGCACGCGCCGGCTCGCCCCATTCGATCGTTGCGCAAGCCTGAAACAAAACAAGAACATTTACAAGAGCACCCGGCGACGCCGACCGACACGCGGCCACCCCGCAGCCTGCTCAGGAGACCAGAGGCAGCAATTTCAGCGCCAGGTGATAGTGCAGCCGCATTTTCGGTTGCAGGGCCTTTTCACCGGTCATCTCGTTGATCTGCGAGATCCGATAGCGCACCGTGTTGTGGTGGATGTTGAGCAGCCGCGCCGTCTCGCGGTAATTGCCGTTGCAATCCAGGAAGACCCGGAACGTCTCGATCAGGTCGATCCGGTGCGTCTCGTCGTGATCGATCAGCATGCCCAGCCACTCATGGACGAAGCGATGCACGTCCGGTTGCATCGCGCTTTTGGAAAACAGCCGATAAAACCCGGTCTCGTCGTAAAGATGCACCGCGCCGGCCTTGCTGGTGTTTCGGCCGTGCTCGAGCGCCTGTTCGGCCTGCTCGTAGGCGCGGTAGAAATGCTCCACCGCGGTGACCTGGCTGACACCCGCCGACCAGACCACTTCCTGCGCGCCGATCTTCAACAGTCTGGTGTCGATCTGTTCCTTGAAGACGTCCGGCTGGCACAGCCGCTCGTCGTCCTCGGGAACCAGTATGACGACGCGATCGTTGCGGATGACACCGGTGATGGTCTCGCTGTGCTTGGAGAAATGCACCCGCAAGGCGTTGGAAAGCGCGCGAAAGCGGTCGGTCCCGATATCGTGGAAGGCGACCACCACGCCGATGTAACGCGCGTGCAAGCGCTTGCCCATGGCGCTGTAGCGCGCCGCCAGCGCCGCCCGGGTCTGGCTGCCCGTGCTGCGGTCGATCAACGACAGGACGAATTCGTTCTGCCGTTCGAAGATGACGCTCTGGTCGGCCCGGATCTGACGAATTTTAAGCGATATCAGAACTTTCGCGTAGCTCAGATGGTCCAGCTCCTTATCGCTCAGCCTGCGGTTGCGTTCCACGACGACCAGCGTGCCGGTCATGCCGTTCGCCTGTTCGTAAGGCGTAAAGACGATGCTCGTGCGACGCCCCGTGCGGCGAGTGAGCGCGTTCTTGGCGTCGATCGTCTCGCTCGCCCAGCCCTCCTCCTCCAGAAGCGCCAGCGCGTCCTGCATATCCGGCTCGGGATTGGTCGGCGCGCTCAGCGCCAGGCCGTCCATCGGACTGATCACCATCACCGGGTTGGCCAGCAGCGCGTTGAGGTCGCCGAGCAGATCCTGCAGGGCCGAATCCGCCAGCATCGTCTGGCTGAAGCGGCCGCCGAGCAGTTCGGGCTGCGCGACCTTGCCGGCCTTGGCTTCGAAGAACTTCGACATCACCGGCGTGATGATCTCCACCCAGGCAACGTCTTCGGGAACCACGATGATGGGAAAATCGAGCGCGTCGGCGCTGTCGATCATCTTTTGCGGCACGCGCTTCATGTAGCGGTTCAGCTTGAGGCCGAGCCCCGACGCGCCATGCTCGACCAGCTCGTGGACGAACCGGTCGAGCCGGTGGCGCAATTGAAGCAGCGGATAGGTCGAGGTCAGGGCCAGTTCCTGTCCGCGCAGCCACCGCACGGCGTCGGGTGCGTCGAGCACCGTCGCGGTTTCGACGACGCGGTCGAGCCCTTTCCGGCCGGCCAGCAACGATCCGTTCTGCATTGCGGGCAACGTGAGAATCTGCCCGACGGTCAACGCCATGACCTGCGCTCCCTTTCCTTGCCCCCGTATCGATACGGGACTCTTGTCGGCTTATATTTGTATTTTAGATACAAAAAAATTAGCCATCGATTCATGCCCGTGGTCAATAGTTTTTCGCCCTCGAGCCGATAGGGTTGCCGTCGGTTTAAGGGAGAGTGGACTGGTGAAGAACAACGACCTCGCGGTGGCGGAGGCGCCGTGCGACGCGCTTGCCTTTCTTCAGCAGGTCGTTGGCTGCAACACCGTTTCGCCGCCCGGCAACGAGATCGTTCTGGCCCGCATCATCGAGGCGCGACTGGCCGAGGCGGGCATTGCGGCGCAGATTTTCCGGGAGAACGAACACCAGGCGAACCTGATCGCGACCTTGAAGGGCGGCGCGCCCGGTCCGCGACTTGTTCTGAGTGGACATCTCGACACCGTGCCGATCGGCGACGCGCCTTGGAAACACGACCCCTTTTCGGGGGCCGTCGACGACGGCCATGTCTACGGCCGCGGCACGGCCGACATGAAAGGCGGCCTGCTGGCGTTGCTCTACGCCTTCATGCGGCAGAAGGAAATCGCGCCCGACCAGTGGTGCGGCGAATTGGTGTTCGCCGCCACCTATGCCGAGGAGGTCGGCGCGCTCGGCGCGGCCACCATGGTGCGCGAGCGGCAGATTCCCGAATTCGACGCCATGATCATCGCCGAGCCGACAAGCAACGGCCTGGTGATCGCGCACAAGGGCGTTTTGTGGCTGCGCGTGACCAGCTTCGGCAGGACCGCGCACGGCTCGATGCCGACGGCCGGCACCAATGCCGTCGACAAGCTGCATCTGTTTTACGAGCGCCTCAAATCGCTCGATCTCGGCGGCTCCACCACGCCGCTTCTGTCGGATCCGACCTTTGCCGTCACCACCTTCAACGGCGGCAGCAACACCAATGTCATTCCCGACCTGTGCCGGATGACCATCGACATCCGCACCGTGCCGGGACAGGACCACCGCGCCATCGTCGCCCGCATCGAGGCGATGGCCGCCGCGCTTGCCATGGAGGACCCGCAAGCGCGTTTCGAAATCGAAACCACGCTCGATCTGCCCGGCCTACTGACCGACGAGGCCTCCAGAATCGTCGCCGACTGCCGGTCGGTGTTGGCCGAACGGGCGCCCGGCACGGACACGGTGCGCGGCGCGCAATATTTCACCGACGCCTCGGCCTTCGCCGCCCATGGCGGCGACATCGTCATTCTCGGACCCGGCGCGCCGGAACAGGCGCATCAGACCGACGAACACCTCGCCATCGACGCCTATTTCGGCGCGATCGAGATCTACCGCCGGATCATCGGGCGGTTTTTGAGCAGAAGCTAACAGGAGGAAAGGGAGATCATGATCTGTATCGCAAAGACCAAGGCCGCGCTCGCGGCTGCATTGCTGGGGGCCGGAACCGTGCTCGGAACCGGCATCGCCCAGGCCGAAACCACCTTGAAGGTGGGGCATGTTTTCGCCGCCGACCATCCCTGGCAGATCGCGCTCGAGGGCCTGTCCAAGGACGTGGCCGCGGCGACCGACGGCGAAGTCGTCATCCAGGTCTATCCGAGTTCGCAGCTTGGCGGCGACCGTGAAGTCGCCGAAGGGCTCCAGCTCGGCACCGTCGAGATGGGCTTGTTCGGCACCGGCGCCCTGCAGGTGCTCGACAAACGGCTGATCATCGAGGAACTGCCTTATGCCTGGCCGACCCGCGAGAAGGCCTATGCCGCCGTCGACGGCGAGCTCGGCGACGCGCTGGCCGAGATCCTGGCGACCAAGAACATCAACACGCTCAGCTGGTGGGAAAGCGGCTACCGCCACATCACCAATTCGGCCCGTCCGATCGAAACGCCGGAGGATCTGAAGGGCATCAAGCTGCGCGTGCCCGAAGCCGAACTGCGCCTCGATACCTTCCGCGAGCTCGGCGCGCTGCCGACGCCGATGGCGTTTTCGGAAGTGTTCACCTCCCTGCAGCAGAACGTCGTCGACGGTCAGGAAAATCCGCTGGCGACGATCTACGCCTCGAAATTCTACGAGGTGCAGGAAAACCTGGCGCTGTCGGGCCATATCTGGGGCTCGGCGATCCTGACGATTTCCAAGCAGGCCTGGGACAAGCTCACCGACGAGCAGCAGACCATCCTGCGCGAGAAGGCGGAGATCTGGAAGGAAAAGGAACGCGAGATGATCCGCAAGAGCGACGAGGAGGTTCTCGCCAAGCTCGAAGCGGAAGGCATGAAGGTCACGCGGCCCGACCCCGCCGCGTTCCAGGAAATGGTCCAGCCGGTGTGGGAGAAATACGAGAGTGTCTTCGGTGAAGACCTACTCGCAATCGTCCGCAAATACTCCAACTAGTTGAACATCTCGCGGGCCGGCGTCGGGTCGGCCCGCGAGCATCGGGATGATATCGGCAATGACGCAAGCCTTGCATGCCGCAAAGCGGCTTCTCGTCAGGATCGTCCAATGGCTGCTTATGCTGATGCTGTTGGCGATCACGGGCGTGATGTTCGCCCAGGTCATCTGGCGCTACCTTTTGCAGTCGCCTCTGGTCTGGTCGGAGGAACTGGCCCTGCTGTTGATGGTGTGGATGACGTTCCTGGGCTCGGCGCTGATGCTGGAGCGCCGGGAACACGTCGCCATCGACCAGTTCGTTGAATGGCTGCCGCCGGCTCTCAATCGCCTGGCGCAGATCGTTGGCGCGCTGGTGGTGCTGGCCTTCAATTGCGCGCTGACCTACGGCGCCTTCGTCATCGCCGAGACGGCCAGAGAATCGATCATGCCCGGCCTGAAGATTTCCAGCGCCTGGCAATATATCGGCGTCCTGATCGGCGGCGGCCTACTCGTGCTGGTCTCTCTCGAGGCCCTGGTGCAAGCGCTGCGCGGCAGCACGGTGCGGGAGAAGCAATCATGAGCATCGTCCTGTTCGTCCTCCTTCTCGGACTGATCGTCATCAACGTCCCGATCGCCTTTGCGATCGGCTTCGCCTGCCTGAGCTATGTCCTGGTCAAGGACATCAACATCGCCCTGGTCGCGCAGCGCGCGGCAACCGGCATCTATTCGTACCCGTTCCTGGCGCTTCCCATGTTCGTGTTCGCCGGCGTGCTGATGGAGCACGGCGGCATCACCCAGCGCATGATGCGGCTCGCCAACGCCGTCATCGGACATATTTCGGGCGGGCTCGCCGCGGTCACGGTCGCCGGCAGCGCGCTGTTCGGCGCCCTGTCCGGTTCGGCGATCGGCGACACCGCCGCGATCGGCTCGATCATGATCCCGGCCATGAAGGCCAAGCGCTATGCGGCCGGCTTCGCCGCCGCGCTTCAGGGCTGCAGCGGCGTGCTCGCCTCGCTCATTCCGCCGAGCCTGACCATGGTCATCCTCGGCGCGACCGGCAATATCTCGATCGCCGGCCTGCTGATCGGCGGGCTGGTTCCCGGCCTGCTGATGGCGTTCCTGCTGATCATGGTCTCGCTGCTCATCAGCAGCCGCCGCGGCTACGGCAAGGGCGAGCGCGCCACCTGGCGCGAATTCGTCGCCGCGGTTTCGGACTCCGTCCTGCCGCTGCTCCTACCGGTGATCATACTCGGCGGCATCCTCGGCGGCATCGTCACCGTCACCGAGGCCGCCGTACTCGCGGTCGTCTATGCGTTTTTCCTCTCGGCGGTGGTCTATCGCGAGGTCAAGCTCACCGATCTGCCCGAAATCAGCATGCAGGTGCTGCGCATCGCGGTGCCGGTGCAGCTCATCGTCGCGATCTCGCACCTGTTCGCCTGGATCGTGACCACGGAGCAGATCCCGCAGCAATTGACCGCCTTCTTCGCCGCGGTCGCGCCCGATCCGCTCACCTTCCTGATCATGCTCAACTTCCTGCTTTTGTTGCTGGGCACGTTCATGGAAAGCAACGCGCTGATCATCATCCTGATTCCGATTCTGATGCCGGTGGTCCAGCAATACGGCATCGACCCGCTGCATTTCGGCGTCATGTTCGTGGTCAATCTGTGCATCGGCGCCAACACGCCGCCGCTCGGGGTCACGCTGATGACGGCGGCCAAGATCGCCGAAGTCCGCTTCGCCGAGGCCTCGCGCGCCGTGCTCCCGTTCCTTGCGGCGATGATCGTGGTACTGATCCTGACGATCCTGTTCCCGCAATTGTCGACCTTCCTGCCGAGCCTCTTCCTTTAGGTCGGGCCGGCGAGCCATCCAGGAGTGTGATGTTGGAAAAGACAGCCATCCAGATCAAGGAAAGCGACCATGTCGCGACCGCCACGGTCGAGCTTTTGCCGTCAGAGACGGTGATCGTGTCGGGCATCGGCAACGGCCGGCCGCTGAAGGTGGAGGAGCGCATTCCGCGCGGCCACAAGATCGCGCTGCGCGACATCGCCGCCCAGGAGGAAATCCACAAATACGGCGAGGTCATCGGCATCGCCACAAAGCCGATCTCCGCCGGCCATTGGGTGCATGTGCACAATTGCCGCGGCGCCAAAGGTCGCCGATTCGACACAAACCATGCGCAACAGCAAGGTGACTGACATGAAATTCAAGGGCTATCGCCGCGCCGACGGCTCGATCGGCATCCGCAACCACATCCTCGTCATCCCGACCGTCTCCTGCGTCAACCGGGTCGCGCTCGACATCGCCTCCAAGACCGGGGCGGTGACCTTCATGCATCCCTATGGCTGCACCTTCGACGCGGAGGAAAACACCACCACCGAGGACACGTTCATCGGCCATGGCCGCCACCAGAATGTCGGCGCCGTGCTGGTGGTCAGCCTTGGCTGCGAAACCGCCTCCGCCCGGCGCATCGCCGACGCGATCGCATCGACCGGCAAGCCGGTCGAGATGCTGATCGTCCAGAAGCAGGGCGGCGCGCGCTCCACGCGCGACACCGGCATCGAAATCGTCGAGCGTCTTAAGGGCGAGATCGCCGCAGAACCCCGCGACGAGGGCGATGTCAGCGAATTGATCGTGGCGCTGGAATGCGGCTCCTCGGACGCGTTTTCCGGGTTGACGGCCAATCCCGCCGTCGGCGAGGCCGCCGACATCCTGGTCGGCGCCGGCGGCACGGTGGTGCTGTCGGAAATCACCGAGATGGTCGGCGCCGAACGGGTCCTGTGGCGACGCGGCAAGACCGACAGGATCAAGCAGGACCTGATGGCGCTGATCAAGGAATACGAGATCGAGCTGTCGATGACCACGCAGGACGACAGCGGCGTCTTCATCTCCCCGGGCAATATCGAGGGTGGCCTGACCACGATCGAGGAGAAATCGCTCGGCTGCATCTACAAGGCCGGCACCCAGCCGATCGTCCAGATCGTCAAATATGGCGAACGGCCGACCGAAAAGGGCGTGGTCATCATGGACACGCCCGGTTTCGACATCGCCTCGGTGACCGGCAAGGTTGCCGGCGGCGCCCATATGGTGCTGTTCACCACCGGCAAGGGCACGCCGACCGGATCGTGCATCGCGCCGGTGCTCAAGATCAGCTCCAACAACGACACCTACAAGGCCCTGCGCGAGGACATCGACCTCAGCGCCGGCGACGTACTCGAAGGCACCAAGTCGCTCAAGCAGGTCGGCGAGGAAATCGTCGAGCTGGTGCTCGACGTCGCCAACGGCAAGGAGGCGAAGGCGGAGTATTTCAACATCCAGGAATTCGCCATCCCCAATGTCAGCGTGGTGCGTAAGGAAGTGATCCACCAGAAGCTGGCCGAACAGAACGACTTCCGGTTCCAGCAGCCATGAAGCTTGCCTACATGTACGCCACGCCCGACGTGGCGCCCGCCAAAGTGACCGCCGTCCAGGGCCCGGTCGAGGCGACGATGCACACCATCGCCGCAACCGGCTATACCGGCGTCGAGCTTTTGGTGTGCGATCCCGGCCGGGTCGACCGGCGCGCGCTCGCCGGCGCGATCCGCGCCGCCGGTCTCGACATGCCGGCCGTGTGCACCGGCGAGGTCTACGGCCAGGACGGTCTCTCCTTCGCCGACCCCGACCCGCTCCGCCGCCGGGAGGCGATCGAGCGCATGAAGGCGTCGATGGATCTTGCCGCCGAATATGGCGCCATGGTCAATGTCGGCCGGCTGCGCGGGCGCTACACGGACGATGTCGAGCCACGCCAGACCCTGGAGTGGATCGGCAGGGCGATCGAACAATGCGCCGGCGCCTTCGCCGACGTGCCGATCGTGCTGGAGCCGGTGAACCGCCACTACGCCAACTGCCTCTTGACCACGCGCGAGACCTGCGACTTCGTGCGCGCGCTTGGCGTGCCGAGCCTCTCCGTGATGCTCGACACCGCCCATATCCTGACCGAGCGGGAAACGGTGGCCGACGCGATCCGCGAGGCGGGCGTCCTGTTCCGGCATTTCCACATCACCGATTCCGACCGGCTCCCGGTCGGCGACGGCGCCTACGACATCGAGGCCGCGATGCGGGCCGTGATCGACAGTGGCTTCGACGGCTACGTGACGGTCGAGACCTTCCAGGTGCCCGATGCCGCGCATGCGATCGCGGCCAGTTTCGAGGCGATGCGCCCCTATTTTCCCGCTCGCGCCTGACGCGACCCCTAAAGAGGTGACTTCATGAAGATCGTTCGTTTTTCCCACCAGGGCAGCGCGTCCTACGGGCTGCTTGAAGGCGATTCGGTCGCCGTCCTGTCAAAACCGCCCTTCGACGGCATCGACAGGACCGGCCAGGTGCTGCCGCTCGAAGCGGTACGCCTGCTGGCGCCGGTGACGCCGAGCAAGCTCGTCTGTGTGGGCCTCAATTACACGCTGCACGCCGAGGAGTCGGGCGTGCCGGTTCCCGAAGAACCGATGCTGTTCATGTGCGCGCCGTCCGCGATCATCGCCGACGGCGAGGAGATCCGGCTCGACAACGCCGGCGACCGGATCGATTTCGAGGCCGAGATCGGCATCGTCGTCGGCACGAAGGCCCGCAACGTCGCGGCCGGCGACGCCGCAAAGCACATTCTCGGCTATACTTGCGCCAACGACGTGTCGAACCGCGTCCTGCAGAAGAAGGACGGCCAGTTCACGCGCGCCAAGTCCTTCGACACCTACAAGCCGGTCGGCCCCTGCATTGCCACCGATCTCGACCCGGACAATGTCGACATCAAGCTGTGGCAGAACGGCGAGTTGCGCCAGTCGTCCAACACCAACGACATGATTTTCCCGATCGGGCGGATCTTCGAATTCGTGTCGGGCATCATGACCCTGTTCCCGGGCGACCTGATCATCACCGGCACGCCCTCCGGCGTCGGGCCGATGGCGTCCGGCGACGAGATGGTCGTCGAAATCGACAAGATCGGCCGGCTGCGCAACACCGTCGCCTGAATAGGCGTCATAGCGCCGGGCGTGTCCGGCGTCCCGCGCCTCAGGCCAGCGAGCCCCCTTCTCGACGCCCCGCCGCCTGCGGGGCGTTTTTTGTTGCCGGCCACGAGCCGCCGGCAGCCGGCCTATCGCAGCAAGGCGGTCGGGTAGAGCGCGAGCGCGGGGATGTAGGTGATCGCCAGCAGCGCGATGATTAACGCGACCAGAAACGGTTTTATCGCGCGCATGAACTGGCCGATGCTGGTTCCCGATATGCCGCAGGTCACATACATCAGCACCCCCAGCGGCGGCGTCAGCTGGCCGATGACCAGGTTGATGATCATCACGATGCCGAAATGGACGGGGTCGATGCCCAGGGTCTCGATCAGCGGCAGCAGGATCGGCACCAGAATGATGATCAGCACCAGCGTCTCCATGAACGTGCCGAGCACGAGCAGGATGATGTTGATCAAAAGCAGGATGAGCATCGGATTGTCCGAAACGCCGGACAGGAACGACAGGAGTTGCTGCGGCGCCTGGCCGATCGAGAGGATCCAGCCGAACGGCGCCGCCGTGGCCGCGATCACCAGGATCGACGAGGTGTCGCGGGCCGCGTTGGCGAAAACGCGCGGCAGTTCCAGAACCTTCAGCGTGCGATAGACGAGCAGGCCGACCAGAAAGGCATAGGCGGCGGCGATCGCCGCGACCTCGGTCGCGGTAAAAATGCCCATGCGGAAGCCGACGATGATGATCACCGGCATCAGCAACGCCCACGACGCGTCGAAAAAGGCGCTCCGCAACGTGCCGGCCGAAAAGGCCGCGCCGCGCCCGAACCCGCGCAGCCGTGTCATCACGGCCACGGTCACGACCAGCGCGGTCGCGATCACCAGCCCCGGCACGATGCCGGCGACGAACAGGTCGCCGATCGACACATTGGCCTGCCAGCCATAGATGACCAGTAGGATCGACGGCGGGATGATCGGCGCCAGCACGGCCGCCGACGCCGTCAGCCCGACGCTGAACCCCTTGTCGTAGCCGTGCTTGATCATCTGCGGCACGAACACCCGGGTGGTGGCGGCGCAGTCGGCGAGCGACGATCCCGAAATCCCCGACATGAAGACGTTGGTCAGCACGTTCACATAGGCCATGCCGCCGCGAATATGGCCGACCAGCGCGCCGGTCAGGGCGAACAAGCGCTCCGAAATGCCCGACGCGTTCATCAGCGTTCCGGCGAGGATGAACAGCGGAATGGCAAGCAGCGGGAAGGACTGGACGCCGGCCGTCATGCGCTGCACGGCGATCGTCAACGGAATGCCTTCCAGCCAGATCACGGCGATCGCCGAGGCGGCGAGCGCATAGGCCGTCGGCACGCCGACCAGCAGGAGTAGAAGAAGCAGAAGCAGCAACGTCGCGATCATGCCTCATCCCCCTCGCCGGCCTGGGCCTCGATGGTGCTCATCAAAGCCGTGCGCACCCCGTCGTCCACGCAAGCGCGGATCACGTGCAGTGCCGCGCACATGCTGGTGACGGGCAGGGCGAGCGTATAGAAACCGAAGGTGACGCCCATCATCGGCGTCAGGTCGCCCCAGGTGGTCCGCGCATATTTGAGACCGTAATGAATGGTCACCCAGAACACGGCCAGGCAGGTGAGAACCGCCACGATCGACGCGACCAGCGCGTAGCGCGGCGGCAACAGGCGCAGCACGATGTCGATGCGGATATGCTGGTGGGTCGACAGCGCGGAACTGGCGCCGATGAAGACCATCCAGGTAAACAGCATGGTCAAAAACTCTTCCGTCCAGGTGATCGGCGCGCCAAGCACATAGCGGAAGAAGACGGTGGCGGTCAGGATGATGAAAATCGCGGCCAGCAACAGCCACAGCGCATGATACTCGATCTCCCTGACCCGGTCGTCGAGCCACAGAACCAGCGTTTTCAACCGGGCCTCCGCGGATAGGCGAGGAATGCCGGACCGCCTACGCGGTCCGGCGTCGAAGGCGGCTTACTGTCCGCGGATCGTCGCGATGGTTTCGCGCACAGCGGCGATCCGGTCTTCGCCCCACCGTTCGGCGAGCGCGGCAAAGACGGCTTCCGTCGACCTTTCGGCGAAGGCGGCCCTGTCGGGATCGTCGATGATGGCGATTTCGGTCGTGGCGGCGATCTCCTTCAGCATGTTTTCCTCGGCCCGCTGCTGAAGCAGCGTCATCTTCGCCGAGGCCGCGCCGACCTCTTCCAGAATGATGCGCTGATGGCGCGGGTCGAGGCGGGCCATCGTCTCCTTGTTCATCAGGATCATATTGTTCTGCAGCATGTGTCGCGACATCACGATATAACCCTGCACCTCGTAGAACTTGCGGGCATAGATGGTCGGAATCGGGTTTTCCTGGCCGTCGACTGTGCCCTGCTGCAACGCGGTATAGACGTCGCTGAATGGGATCGGCGTCGGCGCCGCGCCGATGCCGCGGATCATCTCGACCCAGACCGGCGATTCCGGCACCCGGATCTTCAGGCCCGCCATGTCGTCGGGCGTGCGCACCGGCTTGTCCGAAAGCGTGAAATTGCGCCAGCCCCAGTACCAGATCTTGGTTAGCGGGATGATATTGTGCTTTTCCTCCAGCTCGTCGAAGGCCGGCTGCATCGCGGCGCCGGAAATCACCGCCTCGGCCTCGAGCCAGTTCTGCCACAGGAACGGCGCGCTCGGGATTTCCATCGCCGGAACCAGCGTGCTCGTGGCGGCCATCGAGGCGGCGGTCATGTCGAGCACGCCGTCGCGCAATTGCTGCACCATCTCGGTTTCCTTGCCGAGCTGCTCGCCCGGGAAGACCTGGATGGTGATCTCGCCATTCGTGCGTTCTGCGATCCGCGCGACGAACTCATCGTAGAGTTTGCTCGACATCTCGCCGGCGACATTGGGATGGCCGAACCGCAGCACGGTCTCGGCTTGCGCGCCGGTCGCCAACAGCATCGCCGCCGCGGCCACACAGGCGTGGAACGTTTTTCTCCAGATCATTTACCCCTCCCGGATCGAAAATTGCTCGTAAGGACCATACGGCCGGACACCTCCGTATCCGGCCGGTCTCGTTCGATCCTATGCAAAGGGTGCCCGAAAACTATTGACCAGCGGAATGAAATGCCGGTGCGGTTGTTGTGTCGGGGATACAATTGCGGCCGGGCGACCGCGTTAGACCGGGCTGGGCACGGCAGCGGCCGCCGGCGCATGGTCCGGCCAGCCGAGGATGGCTGCGAGAATATGCTCGACAAGCGCGCGGTCCTCGACCTCCACCGCGACGCTGCAGTTCGCCGGCGCGCGCGGCTTGATGTTTTCGAGCTTGCGTGTCGTCAGATTGCGGAAATCGCACACGGTCATGCCGCGCGCCGGCCCCTGTCCGAGCTCGATCTCCACCGGCGCTTGCCGATAGGTGATCAGGTCGGGAGCGATGAAGGGCACCAGCGCGCAGGGATCGTGCAGCGAGGCGGTGTCGAGCCCGTGTATCTCGCGCAACTGGTTGCGGAAAAACCCGAACAGTCCGCCGAAGACGCGCGCCACGCGCCCGCCTTCCGATAGCCGGGCGACATCCTGTTCGCACAGGCCGACCTTGCGGGTCACGTTGAGACCGACCATCCACAGCGGAATATCGCTGCGGAACACGATGTCGGCCGCCTCGGGGTCGCTCCACACGTTGAACTCGGCCACCGGGGTCGTGTTGCCGATCTGGGTCGTGCCGCCCATGACGCTGATGCCCCGCAGCCAACGGGCGAGCTGCGGCTCCTTGCGCAGGGCGAGGGCGACATTGGTGAACGGCCCGATGGGACACAGGACGAGTTCGCCGCGATGCTGCTTGGCCGTGTCGATGATGAAGTCGACCGCGTGGGCGTCGACGGGACCGCGCGCCGGCGCGGGCAGTTCGGCCCCGTCTATGCCCGTCTTGCCGTGAACGTCACCGCCATGCCGGAAAATGCCGTTGAGCGGACGGTCGCAGCCGCGCGCCACCGGTATGTCGAGCCCCAGCAGGGTGAGAATGGACAAGGCGTTGGCTGTCGTCTTGTCGACCGACTGGTTGCCGTAGACCGTGGTCACGCCCACCAGATCGAGATGGCGCGCCGCATAAAGGATCGCCGTCGCATCGTCGTGGCCGGGGTCGCAGTCGATCAGTACCTTGTGCATCATCGTGTCCTAGAACTGTTTCGGGAGCTGGTGGAGCCGCGCTCGACCAGGAACGGGGCGATCGTCTGGCGTTCGGCGACCGCGTCCGGCGCGGCAATCATCGCGAACGCCGCCTCGACCGTGCGCGACGTCATCGCCTCGAGATTTTGATCCACCGAGGTCAGGTCGTAGGAAGGCCAGCCCGCCAACGCGGAATTGTCGTAGCCGACCACCATCGGCCGCTCACCCTCCGGCGCGTCCGCTGCGCGAGCAGCGTCGAGCAGGGCGAAGGCGAGCGTGTCGTTGGCACAGAAAACCGCGTCAGGCGCGGCGCGCAGAATATCGGCCGCCACCACACGCGCCTCAGCATAGCTGTAGCGGCTCGACAGGCTCACGGCGAGATCGAAGCCGTGTGAGACGAGACGGTCGGTGAAACCCCGTTCGCGCTCCTTGCTGATGAAGCTGTTGTCCTCGCCGCCGAGAAAGGCGAAGCGCCGCGCGCCGCGCGCGACCAGATGGTCGGCCACCATCGCGCCGGCCGCTAGCCCGTCGCCGGCGACAACGCCGACATTCTCGTCGCCGTCATGGCGGTTCATCAAGACGAGCGGTTTTTCGCCCGCCACGCAGCTTTTCACGATCTCGTCGCTAAACGGCGCGGCCAGCGCAACGACTGCGTCGACCTGGTAGCTCATCAGCCGCGCGATGGCGTTTTCGGCCCCCTCGACCGTGTTGCAGGCAAACACGAGAGGCGCCAGCCGCCCGGCGCCGAGCTTTTCGACAAGAAGCTGCAAGGCGTGCGCGTGATAGGCGTTTTCCAGATCGGTCACCACCACGCCGACGATGCCGGTGCTCTGGTTCTTGAGGCCGCGCGCGATCAGATTGGGCCGATATCCGAGCTGGCGCGCTGCGGCCAGCACGCGATCGCGGGTCGCCTCGGAAATGCGCGCGTCGCCGGCCAGCGCCCGCGACACGGTCGAGCGCGAGATCTGAGCGAGCTCGGCGACCTCGATCGACCGGACTTTCTTGCCATCCTTTTGCAAGGTCGAATCCCTTCCGCTGTGCCTGAGCACCCGATGGGTGCCGCGAAATCTACCTCTTGACTAGCGCTTTCGGTTGCTATGATCTATGCACACGTGTGCACAACCTAGAGCACGGGTTGTCGCGAGGAAGCAAGTCCAAAAGCCCTAGGCCTGGAAGAACAACGGGGATCACGATGCATATTGGAAGACGTCAATTCATGGCCGGCCTCGCCGGCACGGCCTTTATCGGCTCGCTCGGCCGCCTGAACGCCCAGTCGGTATCGCTGTCGGTGCCGTGGATGGGCTGGCCCGAGGAACAGGTCCGCCCGCTCATGGCCGCCTTCGAAAACGAGAGCGGCGTGGCGATCGCGGAAGAACGCCTGCCGATCGTCGAGCTGTTCAAGACCCTTGAGGTCCGGCTTCAGGCCCGCAACGAAACGCCCGACGTCTATCTGGTCGACGGTCCCCTGACCGCCTCCTACGCCGCGCGCGGTCATCTGCTGGACCTCGGCGAGCTGATGGCGGGCGAGCGCGACCGCTTCGTGCCGACCACGCTGGTTCAGGGCACCTACAACGACACGCTTTACGCGATGCCGCTCGGCACCTCCTCGCAATTGCTGTTCTACAACAAGAAGCTGTTCGCCGAAGCGGGTCTGCCCGAGCCGTCGGCCGATCCCGCCGCGCGGATGACCTGGGAAGACCTGGTGCCGCTCGCCCGGGACCTGACCCGGCCGGACAGCTCGCAGTTCGGCTTCGCCTTCGAAAACATCAACCCCTACCAGTTGCTGGCCGTGCCGCAGAGCTGGGGCGCGGAAGTGATCGGGCCGGATGGCCTGACGGCGGCCGGTTATGTCGACGGCGAGCCCATGGTCGAGGCCATGAGCTGGTATCAGGCGCTGTTCCAGACGCACAAGGTCGGGCCTGTCGGCACGTTCCAGACCGGCGTTACCCAGGAGATGTTCGGCTCCGGCAAGCTGGCGATGATGGTCGGCGGCACCTGGAATCTCGTCGGACTGAACAAGTTCCAGGACCTGGATTTTGGCGTCGCCCCGCACCCCTATTTCGCCAAGGGCAAGCCGGTCACGCCGACCGGAAGCTGGCATGTCGGCATCAATCCACGCACCGCGCACATGGACGAGGCGACCGCATTCGTGAAGTGGCTGTCGACCCGCGACGCCATGGATCTGTGGTTCGAGCTGCGCCAGTACCCGCCGGCCCTCAAGCAGATCTGGGAAGAACGCGCCGACACGACCTTCGTCGACCCCGCCTGGGCGATCGTGCGCCACGAGCTCGCCGAGACGGCGACGCCGCGGCCGGCCACGCCGGGTTATCGCGAATACGAGGAGTTCCTCCGCACCGCGATGCAGGATATCCAGACCGGCGCCGATGTGCGCGACACCCTCGCCCGCGCGGCGCAGAATATCGATCGGGAAATGCGTAAATATCGCTGACCTGCAAACCCTATCCTCCCCCGACCGCGCGGAGCGGGACGGACATGTTTTCCGTCCCGCTCCCGTTTTGAGTGGCTCCCATGATCTCGTCGCGCTGGACGCCCTATCTCTTTCTCGCGCCGGCTCTTGCCGGTCTGCTCGTCTTCAAGCTGGTGCCGATCGCGGTCGCGGTCGGCGGCAGCCTGACGGGCATGTCGCTGATGGGCGACCTGCGCTTCGCCGGGCTTGAAAATTTCGAATATCTGTTCACCGATCCCGAATTCTGGTCTTCGCTGAAGATCACTCTGCTCTTCAACCTGATCATCAATCCGTTGCAGCTCGCGGTGGCTTTCGCGCTCGCGCTGCTGGTGTTCCAGCCGATGCCCGGCCTGTGGTTCTTCCGCACCTTGCTGGTTTTGCCGATGGCGGTTTCCACCGGCATCAGCGCGGTGCTGTTCGGGCTTTTCCTCGACGGCAATCTCGGGCCCCTGAACGGCTTCCTGGAATGGATCGGCATCGGCGCGCAACCCTTCCACCGCAGCCAGGAACAGGCGCTGGCCACCCTGATCGGCATCGCGACCTGGAAAGGCGCGGGGTACTGGATGCTGTTCCTGCTGGCGGGCCTCTACTCGATACCGGCCTCCGTGCACGAGGCCGCCCGGATCGACGGCGCTTCGGCATGGCAGCGTTTCCGCTATGTGACCCTGCCGATGATGCGCAAGCCGATGGCCTTCGTGCTGGTCGCCGACACCGCCATCAATTTCCTGTTCTTCGCACCGGTCTACATCCTGACCTCCGGCGGCCCGAGCGGCGCGACGTCGGTGCTGATGTTCCAGGCCTACCGCGCCGCCTTCACCTTCTCCGACATCGGTCGTTCGCTGGCGATCTCGACCATTCTCCTCGCGATCCTCGTGGTCATCGTCGTGCTCGAATTCCGCCTGCTCCGCGCGCCCGAGGAAGAACGGTCATGACCGCAAGCCCCCACGCCCTGATGCTGCGCTACGGCCTCCTTTCGGTTCTGGCCTTCATCGTCGTCTGCCCGCTGGCGTGGCTCGCCCTGGCCTCGCTGCGCCCGCAGGCCGAGATCTTCCAGCCGATCTCCGAGTTCGGCTGGAACACGTTCATCCCCTCGGTGCTGACGCTCGACAACTACCGCACGCTGTGGGAGGGCGACTTCCCGCTCGCCGTCAAGAACTCCACCATCGTCGCGCTGACGACGGTGGTCTTCGGCGTGACGGTCAACGCGCTGGCCGGCTTCGCCTTCGCGGCCTTCGACTTCCGCGGCAAGAACCTCTTGTTCCTGCTCGTCATCGCCAGCTTCATGATGCCGTTCGAGGCGATCGTCCTGCCGCTTTACGTGATGATCCGCGCCTTCGGCTGGACGAACAGCTATCAGGCCCTGATCGTGCCCGAGATCGCCAACGGCATGGTCATATTCCTGTTTCGCCAGTTCTTCGCTTCCATCCCGCGCGATTTCTACGAGGCCGCACGGGTCGACGGCGCGTCCTGGCTCTACATCTTCGTGCGCATCGCGGCACCGCTGTCCTGGCCGACGGTGGCCACGTCGAGCCTGATGCTGTTCCTCGCCCAGTGGGATTCCTTCTTCTGGCCGATCGTGGCGGCGAGCGCGCCCGATTACGCCGTGATCCAGGTGGCGATCGCCCGCAACATCAATTTCGAGCAGAACGATTGGGGCGGCCTGTTTGCGTCCACCAACCTCGCCATCCTGCTCGGCACCATCCCCTTCCTGCTGATGCAGCGCTTCTATGTCCGCAGCCTGATCTCCAGCGGCATCAAGTGACCCCAGGGACTCTCACGGAAAAGCGCCATGTCGACCATGAACGTTGAAAATCTCCGCAAGGCCTTCGGCGAGACCGAGATCTTGCGCGGCATCAGCCTCGACGTCAGGGACGAGGAATTCATCGCCCTGGTGGGGCCGTCGGGTTGCGGCAAGTCGACCCTGCTGCGCCTGATCGCCGGTCTGGACGAGGCGACATCGGGGCGCATCGCCATCGACGGCCAGGACGTCACCCGGCTTCCGCCCAAGCAGCGCGACGTGGCGATGGTGTTCCAGAACTACGCGCTCTATCCTCACCTCACGGTCAGGGCCAATATGGGTTTCTCGCTGAAGCTGCGCGGGGCCGCAAAGGCCGAAATCGAGGACAAGGTCGCGGGCGCCGCCGCCATTCTCGGCCTGGACGCCCTGCTCGACCGCTATCCGGGCCAGCTTTCCGGCGGCCAGCGCCAGCGGGTCGCCACCGGTCGGGCGATCGTGCGCGACCCTAAGCTGTTCCTGTTCGACGAACCCTTGTCCAATCTCGACGCCAAGCTGCGCGTGCAGATGCGCACCGAGATCAAGGCGCTTCATCAAAGACTGCGCAGCACGATGATCTACGTCACCCACGATCAGATCGAGGCGATGACGCTGGCCGACCGCATCGTGGTGATGCAGGCCGGGCGGATCGAGCAGGAAGGCGCGCCGCTCGACCTTTACGACCGGCCGGCCAACGCCTTCGTCGCAGGGTTCCTCGGCTCTCCGCCGATGAATTTTATCAAAGGGCGCCTGCAGGGCGGCGCGGTCGTGACCCGGGACGGAACCCGCCTGCCCGCGCCCGGCACGCGTGTCGCCGACGACGGCAAGACGCTGCTGTGGGGCGCGCGACCGGAATCGATCGTGCCCGGCGCCGACGGTCTGCGCGGCACGGTTGAGGTGGTGGAACCGACCGGCCCGGACACGCAGTTGCTCGTCCGACTGGCCGGGGAACCGCTGATCGTGCTTTTGCGTACCCGCGCCGCCGTGCGGCCGGGCGAGGAAATATCCCTGCACGTCGCAGCGGGCGATATCCATCTGTTTCACGCAGACGACGGAAGCCGGCTCGACACCGGCGCATAACACCCGCCGTCGCAAGCGACCCCACGACCGCCGCCGGCCGGATCAGCCGGCTTGGTCCTTGCGCGCCAGCGCGACGGCCGCGACGATCTCGTCGGCGGCAAGCGCACGCCGATAAAGCCGCCTGCCGATCAGGAAGGCCGGCGTCCCGGCGAGCGCGAAAGCCTCGGCATGCGCGCCGTTGCGGGCAATCAGCGCATCGATCGCCTTCAGGCGTTGGTCGAGCCTGTCGCGTACAGCGCCGGCATCGGCGCCGACGCTGCGCAGCGCATCGTCGACCCGGCCATGCGTCAGCGCGCCTTCGAGCGTCATCACCGCGTCATGTGCGGCCGGGTAAAAACCGAGCGCCGCGGAAGCGTGCACCATGCGCGAGGCATACCAGGCGATGTCGCCGTTGATCGGCCAGTCCTTCATCACCAGCCGGATGGCGCCGTCGCCGCGCACGATCTCCTTCAACTGCGGATGAAGCGCCTTGCAGGACGGGCACAGATAATCGAAGAACTCGGCGATCGTCACGTCGCCCGCGTCATTGCCCAGCACCGGCAGGGCCGGATCGAACACCACCTCGTCGAGACTCGTCGCCGCGAAACCTGGCTGAAGCGGCCCGAAAGACGCGGCTGCGGCGCCGGCAAGCAGGCTTCGCCGCGACATCATCGCCTGGCCTCCTCGCCCGGCACCGACAGGCTCGCCCGCAGGCCGCCCGCGTCCCGGTTTTCAAGCATCAGCACGCCGTCGATCCGCGCCATTGCCGCCTGGGCGATCGCCAGTCCGAGGCCGCTGCCGGTGGCGGACCGGTTTCGCCCACGCACGAATTTCCGCACCACCAGCGCCATCTCCGCTTCCGGAATACCCGGCCCTTCATCCTCGACGACGAAACGCACCGTCCGGTCGCCGCCCGCCTCGATCCGGCAGGTCACCGGCGTGTCGGCGGGCGCATGATTGAGCGCGTTCTCGATCAGGTTTCTGAGCGCCAGCGCCAGGAATTGCGGCTCCACGCGGACGCTGCGCTGGACCCCGGCGTCGGCGTCCACCACCACGCGGCCATCGCCGGCGGGCAGCGACAACTCGGCCACCGCTGCCTCCAGAAGCTCTGCAGCGCGCGCCTCCACCAACGCCGGCTCGGCGTCGTTGGCCTCGAGCGCGGCAAGATCCAGAAGCTGCTTCACCAGCCGGGCGGTGCGGTCGACACCCAGCGTGATCTGCCGCAACGCGTTGGCATGCACGGCCGGATCGTCGCTCGCCAGCGCGATCTGCGCCTGGGTCTTCACCCCGGCAAGCGGCGTCTTCAATTCGTGTGCGGCAAAGGCGGTGAAGCTGCGTTCGCGCTCGCGCGCCTCCTGCACGCGGCGGAACAGCCCGTTCAGCGCCCCGACCGTCGGTGCGATCTCGCGCGGCAGGTCGACGCTGACCAGCGGCCGCAGATCGTTCGCCGGCCGCGCGGACAGGGTTTGCGCCATGTCGCTCAACGGCGACAGACCGCGCCTCACGCTGATCAGGATCACCCCGGCCAGGAAGGGCAGGATCAACAGAGCCGGCACCACCAGCCCCTTGATGACGTCGCCGACCAGCCGATCGCGGATATGGAGGCTGTCGCCGACCATCACGCGCACGCCAAGCGCCTGGTTTTCGACCGTGAACACCCGCCATTGCTCGCCACCCACCTCGGCGTCCGAAAACCCCACCCCGGCCCCGGTCA
The DNA here is from genome assembly GCF_003015025.1 of Nitratireductor sp. StC3. NCBI lineage: Bacteria > Pseudomonadati > Pseudomonadota > Alphaproteobacteria > Hyphomicrobiales > Phyllobacteriaceae > Nitratireductor > Nitratireductor sp. StC3. The sequence continues at coordinate 219,489 of NZ_PYBP01000006.1, forward strand.
GGCGCGTGTCGGGCGCATTTTGCGACCGGCCGACGAGCGTGCCCTCCAGCGACCAGATCTGGCACGAAAGCTGGCGCTCGTAGGAACTGCGATCCACCTCGAACGCGCCCAGGGCCTGGCTTGTCGCCGCCTTATCGAGCCCCGCCTCGATGCGGTGATCGGACAACAGCGAATTCACCATCCGCGCGGCCTCCATCAACCGTGCGTCCAGCACCCGCTCGACCTCGGCCTGGGTGCTCAGATAGATCCAGCCCACCGCCAGCAGCCAGACCAGGCCGGTCGACCCGATCAGAACGGCGATCAGCCGCGCGCGAATCGAGTTCATCCCGCGTCCTCCATCAGCCGATAACCGACGCCGCGAACCGTCTTGATGAAATCCGCGCCCAGTTTGGCGCGCAATTTATGGATATGCACCTCCACCGCGTTGCTCTCGAGCTCCTCCTGCCAGCCATAGATCGTCTCCTCCAGGGTCGATTTGGACAGGATGCTTTCCGGCCGCTCCATCAGCGCCTCCAGCACGGCAAATTCACGACGCGTCAGGCTCACCGGCGTGCCGTCGCGGCGCGCCGTGCGGCTGGCGGGATCGAGCACCACCCCGCACCAGTTCAGGGTCGGGCTGGGCCGCCCCTTGCCCCGGCGCACCGCCGCGCGCACCCGCGCGGCCAGTTCGTCGAGATCGAACGGCTTGCCGACATAGTCGTCGGCGCCGGCATCGAGCCCGGCGATCCGGTCCGCAACCTGGTCGCGCGCCGTCAGGAGCACCACCGGCGTGGCATCGTCGCGCCGGCGCAGATCGGCCAGCACGTCGAGCCCGGACCCGTCCGGCAGCATCAGGTCGAGCACGACGCAGTCGTAGCGCTGCGCCCTGACGGCCGCGCAGGCATCCTCGCGCGTACCCACCGCGTCGACCGTGAAACCGGCGAGCCCGAGCCCCACCGTCAACCCGTCCAGCAGCAGCGGATCGTCCTCGACCACCAGAATACGCATCGCCTTGGTCCATGTCGTCGACCGCCCGTTCTGCGGCGCGGTCCGTTTTCAGCTCAAGATGAGCGGCTTTAAGCCACCAAAAGATGTTTCATTTTAGGATCGGGGATCACCACGATCGGGCTGCCGTCCCTTACCTGATCGTGAAGATGGATGACATCCTGGTTGATCAGGCGAATGCAGCCCGACGACACCGCCTTGCCGATGCTCCAGGTCTCCGGCGTGCCGTGTATCCTGTACAACGTATCCTTGCCGTTCAGGTGAATATAAAGCGAACGGGCGCCGAGCGGGTTGAGCAGGCCGGGATCCATACCGCCATTGGCGATGCTGTAGGGTTCGAGCGACGGCTTGCGCGCCACCATCTCGTCGGGGGGCGTCCAGCGCGGCCATTTGCGGCGATAAGCCATGATGGCGCGGCCGGCCCAGGAGAACCCGTCGCGTCCCACACCTATCCCGTAGCGCATGGCGCGATTGCCCGTCTTGACGTGATAGAGATATTTGCCGGGCGTATCGACGATCAGCGTGCCGGGCTTTTCCGCGCTCGGATAGTCGACCTCCTGGCGCCAGAAGCGACGCTCGAGCTGGGTGATATCCACCTCCGGAATCGGAAACTGCTCGTCGGGCATCGCGTAATACATCGGCGGCACGGCCGGCTTCGGCGCGGCCTCGACGCGTTTCGGCGCTGCCGGCTCGGGCATGCTGACACAGCCTGAAACGACAAGCCCGCTCAAGCCGGCGAGAAAGGCCCGCCGCCCCATCGGGCCCGTGGCCGTGCGGTGCTGCGCTCCGTCTTCGTCTGCCGCCGCCGCGACGCGTTTTTCCATGCGGCTATGCGCCATCGTAAAACTCCTTCTGTCTCGATGGCCGCCCAAAACCGCACCCAGCTTAAGGCTGCCTTAAGTTGGGCCCGACACCTCGAATGTCGAACCGGCCCGCCGCATCGGCGGGCGCAAAGGACCCGCGCGTAATGAAGACGATCGTTTTCGCCTTGTTGGCAATGTTCACGGCGGCCATGCCCGCGCCCGCTGCGGCCCAGCCCGGCACCCCGCTGCCGGTCGACGCGGCGTTCGGCCTCGACGTGGCACGCGCGCCGGACGGTCGGTTGACCCTCAAATGGGAGATCGCGCCGGGTTATTATCTCTATCGCGAGCAGATCGCCGTCAGCACTGCCACCGGCCAGGCCGTCGCCGTCGACACATCGCCCGGCACCCGCAAAGACGATCCCACATTCGGTCCGTCCGAGGTCTATTACGGCCAGGCCACCGCCCGCCTCGCCGAGCCGGTTTTCGGCACGATCGAGGTCACCTATCAGGGCTGCCAGGACGGCGGCATCTGCTATGCTCCGGAAAAACGCCGGGTCGACGCGCTGACGCTCGCCGTGTCCGCGCCGCCGCGCCCCGCACCGGGCGCGGGCGTGGCCTGGCTGACGGAAGAGGCGAGCACAGGCGATGGCACACTGCCGGACGGGGCCGGTTTCGCGCTCGCCGCCGATGACGGGCTGATCGACACGCTGCTCGGCCAGGGCGGCGTCCTGCTGGTGGTCCTGAGCTTCCCGCTGTTCGGCCTCCTGCTCGCCTTCACCCCGTGCGTCTTTCCCATGTATCCCATCCTCGCCGGCGCTCTGGCGCGCGAAGGCGACAAGCTCACCGCACGGCGCGGCTTCGTGCTGTCGACCATCTACGTCCTGTCGCTCGCCCTGGCCTTCGCGTTTCTGGGCGCGGCGGCAGGCTGGTCGGGGCAGAACCTGCAGCTCGTGCTGCAGTCGCCCGTCACCATCGGCCTGCTGGCGATCCTGTTCGCCGTGCTGGCGTTGTCGATGTTCGGGCTTTACGAGTTGCAACTGCCAGGCGCGTGGACAAGCTGGATCGCCCGCCGCACCGGCGGTCTCGGCGGATCGAAACGCTCGGCTGCGCTGCTCGGCTTTTCCTCGGTGCTGATCGTCGGGCCCTGCGTGACAGTTCCGCTCGCCGGCGCGCTGCTCTACATCGCCCAGACCGCCGACATCGCGCTCGGCGCGGCGGCCCTGTTCGGCCTCGGCATCGGCAAGGGCCTGCCGCTGATCGTGCTCGGCACGCTGGGCGGGCGGGCACTGCCGCGCGCCGGCGCGTGGATGGACAGTGTCAAGCGCGTCTTCGGCTTCGGTTTCCTGGCCACGGCGATCTGGACCGCGACCCCGCTCCTGCCGGCAGGAATCGACCTGGCACTGTGGGCGGCGCTGCTGATCGCGATCGCCAGTTTCGCCTTGACCGCCAGGCTGCCCGCGCCAACCCCGCTTGCCGCCGCGCGCGCGCTCGGCGCGATCGCCCTCGTGTGCGGCGTCATCTTGATGCTGGGCGCCGCATCCGGCGGCACGGACCCGCTCAGGCCGCTGGCGCAGTTCGCCCAGCGGGGCACGCAGGTCGGACCCGGCCGCGAACTCGCCTTCGCCAGCGTCGGCTCTGCGACCGAACTCAAGGCCAGGCTCGGCGCCGCCGGCGGCCGGCCCACCCTGGTCTACTTCACCGCCGACTGGTGCGTGACCTGCCGCGTCATCGAACGTTCGGTCCTGCCCGACCCGGCCGTGGCCGACGGGCTCGCAAACTTCCAGCTCGTCAAGGCGGACCTGTCGGAGTTCAACGACGACAACGCGGCCCTGATGCGGGCGATGCGCGTCGCCGGGCCGCCGACCATGGTATTTTTCGACGCCGCCGGAAGCGAGGTCGCCAAAACCCGCCTGATCGGCTCCGTCACCGTCGACAGCCTGACGCGGTCGGCCGCCGCGGCGCGGGAGCTGTGACATGAACGCCGTCTCGCTCGGGCCGCTCGTGCTGGCGGCCGATCGCTTTGCCGTGGTGCTCGGCCTGTTCGTGTTCATGATCGTCACCGGCATCATCAGCCGGCGCGTCGATCCGCGCTTCAATGCCTGGTCGTGGTGGGCGTTTCTCGGCGGCCTCGCCGCCGCCCGCCTCGGCCACGTTCTCCTGCATCTGCAAAGCTTCCAGGCCGAACCGCTGCGCGTCTTCGCTCTCTGGCAGGGCGGGTTCTACTGGCCGACCGGCGCCGCCGCCGTCGCGGTCAGCCTGTTCCTCGTCCTCACCGGCGCCAGGCAACGTCTGTGGGCGCTGCTGCCGCTGGCGCTCGCTGTCATCGTCTGGAATACGAGCTGGCAGCTCACCGGCGGCACACGGCCGCTCGCCGTGCCCGAACGCGCCTTCGAGACGCTGGCCGGCGCCTCCTACCGGCTCGGCGAACGCGACGGCGTGCCGCGTGTGGTCAATCTGTGGGCGACATGGTGCCCGCCCTGTCGCCGCGAGATGCCGATGATGGCCGAACTCGCCGCCGACACCGAGAGCGTGGCGTTCGTCTTCGCCAACCAGGGCGAAGGCAAGCAGGCCGTCCGGCGCTATCTGGCGTCCGCCGGCCTGTCGCTGGAAACCATCCTGATCGATCCGTTCAGCGAACTGTCTCGCTTTTACGGCGCGCCGGGACTGCCGGCCACGCTGTTCATCGACGCTGAGGGCATTCTTCGCCACGCCCATCTGGGCGAGATTTCGCGCGAGGTCCTCCAGTCCAACATCGACCGCCTCGCCACCCGATGAGGCCAAACAGGAGAACTCCGAAATGATCGACCGTCGAAACCTGCTCGCAGCGGGCGCGGCCGCCGCCACCGCTCTCATCCTGCCGGTGCGCGCTGCAAAGGCGCAAAACTACCCCTCCGTGGAGGAGGTGCTGTTCGACCCGCAAATACCGGTGATCGGCAACCCGCAGGGCGACGTGACAATCGTCGAATTCTTCGACTACCAGTGCCCCTATTGCAAACGCGGCCATCCCGATCTCGTCGAGGTGGTGCGCGCGGACACAAAGGTGCGGCTGGTAATGAAGGACTGGCCGATCTTCGGCGCGCCCTCCGTCCACGCCGCCAGCCTCGTTCTGGCCGCCGGCGAGGCCTATGAAAGCGCGCACATGGCCCTGATGGCGACAAAAGCCCGGCTGAGCAGGGAGGAGATCGACCGCACGCTCCAAGACGCCGGCCACGACCCCGAACGCCTGCTGGCGCGCTCGAGGCAGGATGCGGCGCGCATCGACGGCATTTTGGCCCGCAACATGGACCAGGCCAACGCCTTCGGCTTCCGCGGCACGCCGTCCTTCCTGTTCAACACCGCCATCCATTACGGCGCCATGAGCCGGCAGGCGATCGTCGACGCGATCGCGCAGGCGCGTTCGGGCTAACGGCCCCGTTTCAGGCCGAACCGGACTTTTCAGGAACGGACACCGCCACGCCATAGGCGCTCTGCGCTGCCTCGCGCGACAGATAGCCGTCGAGCACGTCGTCGACGACCGTTTCGGGCGCTCGTCGCGCGGGGTCGCCCCAGCCGCCGCCGCCGGGCATGGCGATGTGAACCCGGTCGCCCGCGCGCACGACGACATTGGCGAATTTGCTCGGCGAGACCTTGCCGTAGGTTTCACGGGCGTCGTTCCAGTCCTCGCGCCCGGCCAGTTTGAACCGGGTCGCCGCCAGCGCGGCCACCCCGCCGCCATTAAGCCCCCACGGCGCCACCTGCTGCCGGTCGCCGACATGGCTGACGACGACCTCGTCGGCGCGGCACAAGATGGTCTTTTGCATCCCGAGCCCACCGCGAAACTCGCCCGCCCCGCCCGAATCGGGCACCAGCGACCAGTCCTCGACCAGCCACGGATAGCGCGTCTCGTAAACCTCGACGGGAATGGTACGGCAATTGCCGTTCATGCTGGAGACAGCATCGTTGCCGTCGGCGCCGTTGCGTCCGCCCCAGCCCACCGTGTGCAGATCGTAGGAGGTGTAATATTCGCCGGTACGCGGATCGGTCCCGCCGAACAGGAAGTTCGACCAGGTGCCGCCGTCGGCGGCCGGCACCCTGTCCGGCACCGCCTGCGCCAGCGCTCCCAGCACCGTATAGACGATCCGCGGATGACACTCCGTATTGCCTCCGACCGACGGGGCGGGAAACTCCACATTGAGCAGGCAGCCAGGCGGAACCAGCACACGGATCGGCCGGAAGCAGCCGGCATTCTTGGGAATGGTGAAGTCGGTGATCTGCAGGAAGGCGTTGAAGGCCGCCGCCTGCGGCACGCTGAGCGGCGTGTTCATCGGCCCGCGCGCCTGCGGGGCGGTGCCGTTGAAATCGACCACCGCCTCATTGCCGCCGACATGGACGGCAGTTCTTATCGGCAGCGCGCGCGCCTCAACCCCGTCATCCTCCATCATGTCTTCGAACGCGTAGCGGCCGTCCGGGATGTCGGCAATCTCAGCGCGCATGCGCGCCTCCGAATAGTCCAGCAGATCGGCCGCGGCACCCGCGAAACCGGTTGCGCCGTAGCGCTCGACGAGTTCCAGAAGCCGTCGTTCGCCGAGATCGACGGCGGCGATCAGCGCCCGGTAGTCGCCGTAATTGGCGCGCGGCGTGCGCACATTGGCCAGCATCATCTTCCACACATCGGGACAGTCCTGCCCGGCACGCTTGATGCGCACCGGCGGGATCCGCAGCCCCTCGGAAAACGCCTCCGTCGCCTCGGCGAAGAAGCTGCCTGGCACCATGCCGCCGATCTCGCCGATATGGCCGATCGCGCCGGCAAAGCCAACCAGCGCGCCCTGGCGGAAAATCGGTTTCAAGAACGTGTGCTCGGGCGTGTGCATGCCGCCCCGATACGGGTCGTTGTGGACGATCACGTCGCCCTCTTCCAGCGTCTCGACGGGATATTCGTCGACGATCGCCTGGACGATCAGCGGCATGCCGCCGATCATCGAGGGGCAGAAATCGCCGATCGCGATCATCGCGCCGGAGGCGTCGAACAGGCCGCAGGTGAAGTCGAGCGATTCGCTGAAGATCGGCGAATAGGCGGTGCGCATGACGGTAACGCCCATATCGCGGCAGATCGAGGCCAGATTGCCGTCCAGGATCTTCAGGTCGACGACGTCCGTCTTGCCGCGATAGGTGGCGCGATCAACAGCGCCGGACGACGCGGCCACGTCCTGCGCGCCGTTTTCGGCCCATTGCAGGCACCATTCGCCGCACACGAGACCGCCCTTGTCGCGCTCGATCGCCGCGTCCCGTCGATACAACAAAACGCCGCAATTGCAGCATTTGTCGTAGGATTCGACATAAAACCCGTTGGCTGCAAAACGCATGGTCAGGCTCCCTTGTTCGCTGTCTTGCCGGCGGAGATCACCAGATTGCCGTACACGTCGACCTCCAGCCGGAATCCCGGCCGCACCACCGTCACCGAAACGTCCTCCTCCACCAGCGCGGGGCCGTCGAAACCATGGCCCGCGGCCAGCGGGTGGCGTTTGAACACCGGCGTCGGCAGGCACCCCTCCTCGAACGTCACCATCCGCGTCGCATCGGGCTCGGCCGGCCCGGCGGCGACGGGCAGCCGGGGAAGTTCCGGCTTCGGCATGTGGGCGATCGCGGTACAGCCCATGTCCACCATCTCGATCGGCTCGTCCGGCAGATGGAAACGGTAGCGCTCCTCGAACCGGTCGTGAAAGTCGCGCCAGATCGCTTCCATTCCCTCGGCCGTGAAACGATCGACCGTCAGCGGCACCTCGAGCTCGTAGTTCTGGCCGAGATAGCGCATCTGCATCGAGCGCCGCAATTCGATGCCGCTGTCATGACCCTGCCTGTGCAGATCCTCCAGCACCTCGCGCGAAAGATCGGCCAAAACCGCGTTGGCGCGCGCCAGGTCGAAATCCCGCGACGACAGCAGCGTCGAGCGGCGCCGGTCGCTGCGCGCATCCGCCATCGTGAACCCGTAGGCGGAGAACTGGCCGGGATGGTTGGGCACGATGCCGAGTGGGATATTCGCCTGATGCATGAGATCGCACACATGCAGCGACCCGGCGCCGCCAAACGTCATCAGCGTGAACTGGCGCGGGTCGAACCCCTGCTCGATCAGCACCGCTCGCAGGGCGCCCACCATGTTGTTGTTCATGATGCGCAGGATCGCCAGCGCCGCCTGCTCCACGCTCCAGCCATGCGGCGCCGCCACGGTTTCGATCGCCGCGCGCGCGGCCGCCGCGTCCAGCGTCATCTTGCCGCCAAGAAACGACTGCGGATCGATCCGGCCCAGAACGAGATTCGCGTCCGTGACCGTCGGCCGTGTGCCGCCGAAACCGTAGCAGGCCGGCCCCGGATTGGCGCCGGCGCTCTCGGGACCGACATGCAGGCCGCCCACCTTGTCGATCCATGCGATCGAGCCGCCGCCGGCTCCGATCGTGCGGATGTCGATCATGGGAACGCGGAGCGGAATGCCGAATTCGAGCTCGTAATCGTCGGTGAAGCGTTCCCGTCCCTCGACCACCACGGAGACATCGGTCGAGGTTCCGCCAATATCGAGCGTGACCAGATTGTCGATGTTCTTGACCGCGGCAAGATGCTTGGCCGCCGTCACCCCGCCCGTGGGTCCGGACACGGCCAGGTTGACCGGTTGCGCCTCCGCGACCTCCGTCGACATCTCGCTGCCGTTGGATTTCATCAGCGCGATCCGGCCGGTGACGCCGGCCTCCACCACCCGCGCGCGGAAACTGCGAACCTGCTGGCCGACCAGCGGCTTTACATACGCATCCGCCAGCGTCGTCATCGCCCTTTGATCCTCTTTCCAGCGCGGATCGATCTCGTAGGACAGTGACACCGGCAGGTCCGGCGCCTCCTTCGCGAAAATATCGCGGATTGCCAGTTCGTGGTCGGGCCTCAGGAAGGAGAACAACAAGTTGACGGCGACCGCCTCGACCTCGCCGGTCTCCGCCAGATGGCGGGCGAGCCGGCGCACGGCCTCTACGTCGAGCGGCACGATCACCGCGCCGGTGTGGTCGACGCGCTCGGTCACCTCGAAGGCGTGGCGACGCAAGCAGAACGGTTTCGGCTTCACCCACGACAGGTCGTAGTGCGAGCGCCGGTTGCCGCGCTGGATAAAGGGCACGTCTCGAAAGCCGCGTGTCGCAAGATAGGCGACGCGCGCGCCCCGGCGTTCCAGAAGCGCGTTGGTGGCCACCGTAGTGCCGAGACGCACCGAGCTGATCTGCCCCGGATCGGCCACCTGCTGCAATCCGGTGATGACAGCAGCGGTCGGATCGCCCGGCGTCGACAGGACCTTCCAGGCCTTTAGGCTGCGCTGCTCCTCGTCGTAGAGCATGAAGTCGGTGAACGTTCCACCGGTGTCGATTCCAAGGTGCAGACTCATTCGGTTTTCCCGCGACAATGCTTGTGCGCGCCGGTCGGCGCGTCACGGTTTGGGTCTGAGAGGCGCGACGTTGTCAGCGCTTGGCGCGCCGCAACTGATCGAGCCAAACGATCACGATGATCAGGGCGCCGGTGATGATCCGTTGCCAGAACGGGTTTACGTTCAAGAGATTGGCGCCGTTGTTGATGGTGGTCAAAAGCAGCGACCCGAGCAGGGGTCCAGGCACACTGCCCACCGCGCCGAACAGGCTGGCCCCGCCGATCACCGCCGCCGCGATCGATTGCAGCTCCCAGGCCTCGCCCGTGGTCGCCACCCCGATCGAGATGCGGCTGGCCGTCAGAATGCCGACGAAGGCCGCACAGCTGGCCGACAGGATATAGGCCAGATAGATGGTGCGCGAGATGCTGATGCCAGACAACCGCGCCGCCTCCGAATTGCTGCCGACGGCGAAGAGGTGGCGTCCCCAGCGGCTGTGGCTGAGAAGCACATAGGCCGGAACGGCGACCAGCACCACCATCCACGCCAGCGACGGGATGCCGAGAAAGCTCTGCCGCGAGAAGGCGGTAAAGGCGTTGGGCAGGCCCGCGATCGTCTGGCCGTCGGTGAGCAAGAGGCCGATACCGCGCAGACCGGTCATGGTCGCCAGCGTCATGATGAACGGCGGCAGACCCATCCTGAGGATGCCGAAGGCGTGGAACGCGCCCACCACCGGGCCGATGCCCATGGTGATGAAGACAGCCAGCCAGATCGGCAGGCCCGCTTTCAGCAGCACCGCAACGACGGTGCTCGACAGGCCGACGATCGCACCCACCGAAAGGTCGATGCCGCCGGTGATGATGACGAAGGTCTGGCCGACGGCGATAATCGCCCACAGCGACGCCTGACGCGCCAGATTGGACAGGTTCGCCGAGGTCATGAAGCTTTCCGTCATCAGGCTCAGGCCGAGCCAGACGAGCAGCACCAGCCCCAGAAGGGTCAGGCTTCTGACGAACGCGAAACGCGATTGGCGCTGCTCAGCCCTGGACAGCCCGGCTTCCTGCGTTTCCGGTGCGGCGTCTTTCATGCGGCTTTTCCCCCGTTGGACGTCTTGTTGGCCGTCCCCATCGCGTCGGCCAGAATGGTCTCGTGATCAACGCCGCGCGCACCGTAGCTGCTGACCTGCCGCCCCTGGCGGAAGACATGCAGCGTGTCGGACAGATCGTAGACCTCCGGCAGGTAGGAGGAGATCATGATGATGCCGGCGCCCTTGCGCAGCAATTCGGCGAAGAGACGATAGATTTGAAGCTTGGTGCCGACATCCACACCCACCGTCGGCTCGTCGACGATGAACAAATCGGCCCCGTGATTAAGCCACTTTCCCAGAACGATCTTCTGCTGGTTGCCGCCCGAAAGCGTCCAGGTCGGCGCCTGTTGGCCGGCGGCGGAAATGTCGAGCGCGCGCATCTGCGTCCCGATCGCCTCGGCCTCGCGCCGTCGGTCGATCAGGCCGCGCGGACTGAGACGCCGGAAGATCGGCAGCGTCAGGTTGAAACCGACGTCGAGATTGAGGCACAGGCCCTGATCGCGCCGGCTTTCCGGCAACAGCACGATTCCGGCCGCGATCGCCTCGGCCTCGTTGACACCCTTCAACGCGCGGCCGCCGATCGTCACCTGGCCCGCGGTGCGGCGGCGCCTGCCGAACACGCACTCGACGAATTCGCTGCGGCCGGCGCCGATCAGACCGTAGAGCCCGACGATCTCGCCGCGTCGTACCGACAGCGAGACGTCCGAAAATCCGGGACCGGACAGGCCCTCGACGCTCAAAAGCGTCTCGCCGAATGGGATGTCTTCCTTATGATGGATCTCGCCGAGGGAACGGGCGACCATGTCGCGGATCAATTGTTTCGGCGTGGTTTCGGCGACCACCCGACTGGCGACCAGTTCACCGTCCCTGAGGACGGAAACGCGGTCGGCCAGTTCGAAAATCTCTTCCATCCTGTGACTGATATAGGAGATGGTCACGCCTTGGCTGTGCAGCCGCCTGACCAGCGCGAAGAGCTGGTCCGTCTCCGCCCGTGTGAGATAGGCCGTTGGCTCGTCGAGGATCAGGAGCTTGGTGCCGCGGATTGCCGCCCTGGCGGTGGCGACCAACTGCTGCTGGCCGATGGTCAGCGCCGACAGCGGCGCGGCGGCCGACAGTCGGAAACCGAGATCGTCGAGAATTTCCTGCGAGCGCCGCACCATGGCGCGCTCGTTCAGCAGGCCGAGCCGCTGCTGTTCCATTCCCAGGAACATATTGGCGGCCACCGTCAGGTGCTCGCACAGAACGACTTCCTGGTGCACGGCGTTGATGCCGAGATCGAGCGCTTCCTGCGGAGCGGCGAGCGCAACCTCCTGCCCCTGCCACAGAATGCTTCCCGAACTGCGCTTGTGAGCGCCGGTCAGGATCTTGATCAGGGTCGATTTGCCGGCCCCGTTCTCGCCGATGATGGCGTGGATCTCGCCGTGTCGCATGGCGAGATCCACGCCCTTGAGCGCGTACGTCCCCGGAAAGCGCTTATGAACGTCCTTGAGTTCGACGAGAAACCGCCCTTGCTGGCTGGTTTCAGCGGTTCCGCGTGGTTGATCAAGTAAGGTCATCGTCTCCCACCGGGTTGGTTCTTGCGCGGACTCTCAGTCGATTTTCGGGTTGAGCAGTTCCTGCGAACGCTCGCTGTCCATATTCTCCTGGGTGATCACGTTGACCCCGGTGTCGACCATCTCGGGCACCTTTTCGCCCTTCGAGGCCGCATAGGCAATCTTCACCCCGTCATAACCCATCCGCATCGGATCCTGGATGATGAGCGCGGCGACGATGCCGTCGGCAAGATGCTGAACCAGCTGCTCGTTGCTGTCGAAAGCCACGATCTTGATCTGATCCTGAAGATTGTTCTCCGCCACGGCCTGGCTGACGGCGACCGCCATCTTTTCGCTGCTCGCGAAGATGCCACGCAGCTTGGGATTGGCCAGGATGACATCGTTGGCGATGTTAAGCCCGGTCACGATCTGGCCGTCCGCGACCTTGTCGGCCACAATGCGGATATCGGGATATTTGTCGGCCAGAACGGCTTTGAAACCCTCTGCCCGCTGATCGAGCGATTCCGCGCCCGGCACCGAGGTGATGAGCATGACGTCGCCCTCGGCGTCGCCATGAGCCTTTGCGATCGCCGCGGCCAGCGCCTCGCCAGCCGCGCGGCCGCCTTCGACATTGTTGGTGGTGACGAAGGAGGCGTAGGCATCGCTGTTGGCGCCTGAATCGACACCCACCACGATGGTCTTGGTTGCCGCCTCGTCGATCGGCTTGCCGAGCGCCTCGTATTGCGACGCAGCGATGACGACCGCGAGCGGATTGTTGGCCACGGCGTTTTCGAGAACCGAGATCTGTCCGTTGATGTCGGAATCGGTCTGGGGACCGAGTTCGGCGATCTCGATGCCGAGTTCGTTGCCGGCCTTGCGGGCGCCCGCCAGAAGCACGCGCCAATAATAGGTCGAGGTATTTTTCACGATCACCGGGATCGTGCCTTCTGCGGCAGCAGTCGTCGGCGTTGCGGCGTGTGCCGCAAGCCCGATGATCGCCGCCGCGATCAGGCTTCTGGTTTTCAGCATGGTCCTCTCTCCCTTTGTTGCCCGGCCCCATGACCGGGCTTTCGGACATGTCCCGGCTCCGGGTGGAACCGCGACCGTCTCTCGTCAGTCGGCCCGGTCGCCTGCCGCGTCCGGACACTGGGTCCGGACGCGGACTGACGCGATGTCAGGGCGACCGGATCGGTCATCGCCGCGCGAACGGTTCTCCTCCCGTCCGGCGTCAGGCGACTGGTTCATGCGGGACAGCGGTAAACGCGCCCTTATCATTCGTCTTCGTCACGCGACGCGCCCTCCGCCGAAACGGGGACGCCGGGCGCCCAACCGCCTGCGACCGGGCGCCGGCCGCGTCAGGCCGCCTTTGCGGCCCGCTGCTTCAGCGCGGCGATCGCCGCCTTGACCACCGCCTCGACCTCGGCCCGCTCCTCACCCACAAGATCTAGACGCGGGCGACGGACATGTTCGGGCGCGCCGTAGACGAGATGCTCGGCAAACTTGATGTACTGGACGAGCTTGACGCTGGTATCCAGATGGAACGCCGGCATCAGCAGCCGATAGAGGGCGCGCGCCTCGGCGTAGCGGTCGGCCTTGCACATCTCGAACAGGGCCACGCACTCGGCCGGCCACACATTGGTCATGCCCGATACCCAGCCGACCGCACCGACGGCGACGCTCTCCACGATCAGGTCGTCGATGCCGCAGAAAACCGCGTAGCGATCCCCGACCCGGTTGTAGATGTCGGTAATGCGGCGCGGGTCGCCGCACTCTTCCTTGACGCACATGATCGTGTCGACATCGGCGAGCGCTTCCAGCTCGTCGGGCCCGACATCGACCCGGTAGGCGAGCGGATTGTTGTAGATCATGATCGGCAGGTCGCTCGCCGCGCCGACGGCGCGATACCATGCGACCGTCTCGCGCGGGTCGGTGCGATAGGCGAGGCTGGGAAACAGCATCAGCCCGTCGACGCCCATGCGCCGATAGTCGCGCGCCGCCGCCGCCGCGGCATCCTCGGAAAGATCGGCCAGGCCGGTCAGGACCGGCACGCGACCCGCCACGACGTCGCGCGCCGCCTCGATGACGGCTTCCCGCTCATCGGCGCGCAGCGACGCGTTTTCACCCAGCATCGGCAGCATGATCACCGCCGAAACCCCATTGACCACCAGCCGGTCGACGCTTCTGCGCGTGGCGTCGAGATCCAGGCTCCCATCCGCCTTGAGTTTCGTCGTTACGGCTGGGAACACCCCGGTCCAGTTGATCATTGGTCGTCCCTCTCACTCTGCAGACCGGGCATCGCCGGCTATTTGCCGAATGTATACATTCTTCATTCGACCTTGCAAGAGGGAAACGAAACGCATAGCAATATTTGTCACCAGATGGATTCCCGCTCCATGAACAAGCCCCTGATCGAAAAGAACACGGTTGCCGACCAGGTCTGCGTCGAGCTCAGGCGTCGCATCGTTGCCGGCGAGTACGAAAGCGGCATGAGGCTGCGGCAGGAAGAGATCGCCGCCGAGCTCGGCATCAGCCGGAGCCCCGTGCGCGAGGCGCTGCGTCAGCTCGAGGCCGAGGGGCTGGTCACGCTCACCTCGCAAAAGGGCGCCAAGGTCGCGCCGATTCTCGCCGAGGAGATCACCGAACTCTTCGAACTCAGGCTGCTGATCGAGCCGCATCTTCTCGCCCTGGCGATCCCCGCCAGCACCGAATCGGACTTCGAAGCGGCCGAAAAGACCATTTCTGAGATGAAAAACGCCGATATGTCGCAATGGAGCAAGCTGAACTGGCAGCTTCACCTGCAGCTCTACCAGCCTGCCCAGCGGCCGACGACACTTGGTAAGCTCGAACGGATCCACCAGACGATCGACCGCTATCTGCGCGTTCAGGTGACGCTGACCGACGGCCGTGAAAAAGCGCATGAGGAACATCAGGCGATCCTGCAGGCCTGCCGTGATCGCGACACGGAACTGGCCACGGCAATGCTGCGCAGCCACATTCTGGCTGCGGCGCGCTCCTCGCGCGGCGCGAGCTAGGCCCGCGCCTGCGAAACTTTGCACGTCGATGCAGGGGGCGCCGGCGGGCGCTCGCGCGCCGTCTGCGCATCGCCCCTCGACGGCGGCGTTTAAATATGCTCAAGATGCATAATGTCGACATTTTGAGGAGTGAGAGATGCCCGACCGTTTGCTGCGGCTATCGCCGAACGACCATGTCGCCGTCGCGCTGACGGCGCTGGAACCGGGCGAGGCGCTGTCGCCCTTTTCAGACGCCACGGTTCGCGGGCCGGTGCCGGCCGGACACAAGGTGGCGCTGCGTTCGGTCGGGGCGGGCGAGCAGGTTCTGCGCCTCGGCCAGCCGATCGGCATCGCCGCCAGGCCCATCGCGGCGGGCGAGCATGTCCACATGCACAATCTCGACTATCCGGGCTCGCTCGCCGGCCACACCATCACCGTGACGCCGCCGCCGGCCTTGACCAACCGTGAGCCGCCGACCTTTCTCGGCTATCGCCGCGACGATGGCCGGGTCGGCACGCGCAACTATATCGGCGTCCTGACGACCGTGAACTGCGCTGCCGGGGTCGCCCACCTGATCGCCAATCGCTTTGCCGATCCGGCCTGGCGCAACGACCATCCCCACATCGACGGCGTGGTGGCGCTGAGCCACGGCAGCGGCTGCAGCGTCTCCGACGGCAGCCCCTCGATGGACATGCTGCGCCGGGTGCTCGCCGGGTATGCCCGCCACCCCAATTTCGCTGGCGTGCTGATCGTCGGCCTCGGCTGCGAGGACAATCTGATCGAGCTTTTGTGCGAGCAGGAAGGGCTTGAGCTCGGCGGCACCGTGCGCAGCCTTACCATCCAGGAGGTCGGCGGCACTCGCGCGACGGCCGATGCCGGCGCCGCGATCGTGCGCGAGATCATGGCCGAGACTGGCAACCAGGGCCGCGAACCCCTTCCGGTTTCGGAGCTCTGTGTCGGCCTGCAATGCGGCGGCTCCGACAGTTTTTCCGGCATCAGCGCCAATCCGGCGCTCGGCGTCGCCGCCGACATCCTGGTCGGTCACGGCGGAACCGCGATCCTGTCCGAAACGCCGGAGATCTACGGCGCGGAGAACCTGCTCCTGCAGCGGGTCGCAAGCGAGGATGTTGGCCGCCGGCTGATCGAACTGCTCGACTGGTGGAAGGACTACACCGCGCACGAGCCTAAGGGTTTCGACAACAACCCCTCCCCCGGCAACCGCGCGGGCGGCTTGACGACGATCCTGGAAAAATCCCTGGGTGCCCTGTCCAAGGGCGGTTCGACGACGCTTATGGAGGTCTACCCCTATGCCGAAGCCGTGCGCAAGCGCGGCCTGGTGTTCATGGATTCGCCCGGCTACGACCCGATCTCGGTCACCGGCCAAATCGCCGGCGGTGCCAATCTGATCTGCTTCACCACCGGGCGCGGCTCCTGTTTCGGCTGCCGGCCCTCTCCCTCGCTGAAGATCGCGACCAACAGCGCCATGTATCGGCGCATGCAGGACGACATGGATGTCAATTGCGGCACCGTGCTCGACGGCGAGGCCTCGCTGGAGGAAGCCGGCCAGGCGATTTTCGAGGCAATGGTGCGCACCGCCTCCGGCGCGCCGACAAAAAGCGAGTTGCTCGGTTACGGCGAGCACGAGTTCCTGCCCTGGCACGTCAACGCCTGGGTCTGAGACCGGCCCGGACAGGCGGCCGCCACGACGATGCAAACCGCAAGCGCGGGCTCGGGATTGCCGCCAGTCTTGTCGGCATACCCGGGTCTTTCGGCCAAGCGTCGCACCCGCTAAAGATGAGCTGTAGCGGCTTCGCCGTCGCGACGCTCGACATGTGGCGCGGCACGGGCACCGGAATGAAAGACCAAGCGGCCGATGCGGGAAAAAGCTGAAAATATTTCGGAATTTCTTCTCGGCCTTTATGCCAATGCCGCCGAAGCGTCTCCGGACGAATTCCGCCGACAGACCTTGCGGCGGCTCGGCGGGCTGATCGCATTCGATTTCGCGCTCTGGGGCGGGGGCCGCGCCGAAGACCGCCGGGTGAGCGACCTGACCGCGCTCGGTCAAACGCCGCGCGTGATCGAGGACTGGTCGGCGGTGGCGGATACGGACGCCTTTTGCGACATCGCGCTGAACCGGATCGGACAGACCGCGCGTTTCGACGATGTCGAGAATTATCGCCGCACCCCCGCCTACAACGAGCACTGGAAGCGTTTTGGTGCCCGGCAGATGATGGCCACGATCGCGGCCGAGCCGCAGGACGGTTATGTCAGCTTCGTCGGGCTCTGTGCCGACACCGAAACGGCGGTCTTTTGCGATGCCGCGCGCAGGCTCAAACACGCGCTGATGCCGCATCTGTCGGCAGCGCTCCGCATCAATCGGCAAACGACGCTTTGCCGTCACGCCGACCGCGACGAGGCCGTCGGCCTGATCGGCCGCGACGGCTGGGTTCTGGCCTCGCATGGATGTTTCACCGAATTGCTGCGAGGGGAGTCCGACCGGCCGGACCGGCTGCCGGCCGCGCTGCGCGCCGCCCTGCCGACCGGTTCGCCCTGGCAAGGTCGAACTGTGGCCGCGATCGCAGAAAGGCTCGGCGAGCACTATCTGCTGCGCCTGCGCCATCTCGGGCCGCTTGCGCGCCTGACCGGCCGGGAGCGCGAGATCGCGCAGCATTATGTCGACGGCCTGACCTATCGCGAGATCGCCACAGCCCTCCGCATCGCCCCGTCGACGGTGCGCAACCATATCTTCAATCTCTACGGCAAGCTCGACATCGCCAGCAAGATCGAACTGGCGCGGCTTTGCGGCCGGGAAGCGGACGCCGCGCCGCGCCCCGATGTGCCGCACAGCGGGTGAAGCACGTTTCGGCTCTGCGGCGAGACGACCGGGCAGCCTGCCCGTCTTCACGCCGTTGCCGGTAGGGCATATGTCTCATTCACGCCGACCGTGCGACCTTGGTAAGCTTCCTGCCATGCTGCGAGCGGCTCGCCGATGGCCGCGCGCTGAACGGAAACGGCGATAACGCCCCGGCGGCGGCCGCGCGGCGCGAGGATGACGAGATGGCACAAACACGCAATGGCGGCAAAAGAACCCTGGCTGGATGGGTGGTCGCGGTTCTGAGCACGGCGATGCTCGCCATTGCCGGCACGCCGACCCTGGCGGAAATCGACGGCCACGGCCCCGACGCCTGGCGTGTGACCGGCGTTTCCCCCCGCGACGCGCTCAACGCCCGCATGGGACCGGGCACGGCCTACTCGGTGCTGACGCGTTTTGCCCATGACGAGCGCGGCATGCAGCAGGTCACCTGTGTGCCTTATTACACCCCCGCCCACCGCGCCGCGATGTCGCGGGCCGAGATCGCCGCCCTGCCGCCGCGCTGGTGCCTGATGCGCAGCGCGGACCTGGCCAGGGCCGGCTGGGTCAACGCCGACTATCTCGAACCCGATTATGGCGGGCCGGCAGGCGGCGGCGATCTCAGCCGCGAACCGGGCGACGATCTCATCGTCGCGGGGGAGGAACTGGTCAGGACCCTTTACGAGATGCGCTCGATCGAGGATGCGGGCGGCAACACCGGGCTCTATCGTCTTCAAGGCGCAAAACGCTATTTCCATCTCGAGGTCGCCAGGGCGTTGGTGTCGGGGCAGGCGGGCGCCGATCCGATCTATGGCGCGCAGGATTTCGACGGCCATTGCGAGGAACCCCGGCGGGACGCCGACAGGCCGATGTTTCGCGGCATGATCACCGTCCATGTCGACTGCGTCAATTTCGGCCGGCCGCAACGCGCGACCTACAGCCTGCGGGCCGATCCCGACCAGGCGGGCGCCCCCGTCCGGATTTTCCGCATCGACCATGACGGCTGGTCCTTCCCCTAACCTTTTCCCTTGATCTCCTTCCCCTGACTTCGGCCGCGCCCGGCGCTGCCTCGCTCCCCATCCCGACCACACGAGGAAACCCAGATCATGCACCCTTTCGTTCACCGCATCGCCGCGCTGGCGCTGACAAGCATCCTGTTCCTGACAGCCGGAAAGGCCGTTGCAGTGGAAACCGTCCGGCTCGGAACCGTCACCGCGGTCATCGACGCGCAGGCCTATCAGGGCGAAACGCTGCGCGTGCCCAGCGAGGGCACGGCGACGGCGACGCTGAGTAATTTCGGCCCGCTCAGCCGCGTCTCCGTTCAGGCACACGCCGTGGACGGCAAGAGCCGGATGAAAAACGTCCTGGTCGTGGAATTCTCGCTGATGGGAGCCGGGCCGGACGCGCCGGCTTCCGACCCGAGCATATCCTGGTGGCCCGAAGGCATGGGCGCGCCGTTTTATGTTGCCGGCGACGAGGGCGGCTCGGTCGAACTGACCCTCGACACGCTGACCCTTGGCGGCGAACCGGAGACCTCCGGCAGCTTCGTCGCGCGGCTCTGCCGCAAGCAGGACATGTTTTCCGAACCCGATGCCGACGCCTGCATCGATGTGGAGGGGACATTCGACACGCCTCTGGTCGCGGACTAGAGTTGCAGGCAAAGCGGAAACCGGTTCGCCGTTCGCAAACGCGTCAAAATAACAAATGGGGCCGGTCTGCGCGTCCGTGAAAAGCAGAACGGCTCCAAGGCCGCGGCGGGCGGCTCCGGCGTGTCGGCCGCGCAAAAGCCGGGACGGCGGCGGAGCCGGATGACCGTCCGCCGCCGCAGTCGGTCATAGCCACGCTTGGTAAAGGAGCCCGCTCGCCAGCGATCCGACCAAGGCAAGCACGATATAAAGCACGAACACCGGGCGCCGCACCAGGGCGAAGACGGCGATCGCGGCGGGCAACGACGTCACGCCGCCGGCCACGAGAAAGGCAAGCCCGGCACCCGGCGCCATGCCCTGCTCGATCAAGCCCGACACCAGCGGCAGCGCCGCGTAGCCGTTGAGATAGGCGGGGACGCCGACCAGGGTCGCCGTGACGATCGGCGCGATTCCCGCGCCGCCAAGGCCGGAGGCGATCCATTCCTGCGGAACATAGGCCAGCATCAAGCTTTCCAGCAGGAAGGCGAGGCTGAGCCATTTGAGCAGAAACAGCGTCGCCGAGCCGGCCGCGCGCGCGAAGCGGGTGCGCCGCTCGGGCTCGGACCAGAACGCCCAGGCGACCGGGCCTGGAGCGCGGACCGCCGACGCGCCGCAGCCGCCATTGCCGACGCCCGGCCGCAGCGGATCGCCAAGCAGTCCCATCTGCATCAACAGATGGGTCGCGTAGCCGCCGAACAGTCCGAGCCCCACGGCCGCGAACGTCTTGGCGAGCGCGAACTCGAACCCGAGAAGCCCCGATGTCAGGACGAACATCGACGGGTCGATCACCGGCGAGGCGAGCCAGAACGCCATCACGCCGGACAGCGGCACCCCCATGGCCAGGAGCGCGGCAATCAGCGGGATAACCCCGCACGAGCAGAACGGCGACAGACCGCCGAATGCGGCGGCGACCGCGATCATGACCAGCGGCGAACCGGCAAAGACACGGGCGATCAAATTGTCGGCCCCGCTCGCCGTCGCATAGGCCGCGACCGCGATCGAAAGCACGAGATAGGGCGCGGTCTCCGCCAGCGAGCCAATCACGAACCACAGGCTGAGCCGCGCCTGGGCCGGGGCCAGCGCGGCGAGGAGAGCCAGGATCAGGGCGGTAACCAGCCAGACGCCGCCGCCGCGCCACGCCTCGCGGACAAGGCCCGTTCCCCGGTTTCCGATCCGCAAAAAAGCTTCCGTCATCTCGACCTGTCCGGCTGTTGGTTTCCTGGTGCGGGGCAGACGGCCCCGCCCTGTGACGGCACGACACCGATATATCGACAGCGCACAAGCGCTCGTCTGCCCTGCGACGTATCCACCCAAAAAACTATATAACTAATTTTTTAGTTTAATCAAGCGCCATCCGTACCTGCCAAAGACCGACCGCCGTGACCTGGATCACCTGATCTTGGCGCAACGGCGGGCGACCGTCACAAGCCCGCCATTCAAGCCGGCGACCGCGTGCGTGACATCGAAAGGGTCACCGGCGACTGTCGAGCACCTTCTCCCGTGAGCGAAGCAGCAGCAGACCCAGCCATACCAGCACTGCCATGGTTGCCGAATAGCCGGCCAGCGGCCAGGCCGTGTCGCCGTCCAGCAGCGTGATCCAGGCCGTTCCGACGACGCTTACGATCAGGCTTTGCAGGCAGAAATAGAAGGCGACCGCCGCGCCGGCGATGTCGTCGAACTGCGACAGAGCGCCATTCGCGGTGACCGATACCGTCAAGACGATACCGACCGCCGCGACCCACATCGGCAGGATGAACGTCGCAAAGGACGCCGTGCCGAAGAGTTGGGCAAGCCCCAATAGCGTCGCCCCGCACAGGAGCAGGGCCATTCCGCGGGCCACGCACCCGGCGACGCCCCATCTGGTAACGAACGCCTTGGTAAAGCGGGTGGTCGCGATCATCACCGCCGCCACACTTGCGAAGGCGAGGCTGAAGCCGATCTGCGAATAGCCGGCCGGCCCTATCAGCACGCGCGGCGCCGTCGAGAAAAACACGAAAAACGTGCCCATCGCCGCGCCGAATGCGGTCGTGTAGACCCAAAAGGCCGGACTGCGGAAAATCGGCAGCACCGATCTGCGGCTTTGCGCCCGGTCCAGGGGCCGCGTTTCCGGCCATTTCAGGCTGGCGTTCGCAACCGCGATCGCGGCCATCGCCGCTAGCGCGACGAAAATCGCCCGCCATCCGAAAATGCCGGCGATCGACGCGCCGGCGATCGGGCCCAGCGCCGGAACGAATGCGAGGATCGAGCCGAAAAGGCCGTATATGACCGCGCCTTCGGGGCGTTCGGCATAGATGTCGCGGATCGTCGCGAAGGTCGCGACCAGCATGGCCGACGCGCCGATCGCCTGAAGGACCCGAAACGTGACGAAAAGCGTCGCGGTGGAGACCGAGGCCATCCCGACGGAAGCGGCGAGGAACAGCCCGGCCCCGCACAGCAGGACCGGACGACGCCCGACGCGGTCCGACAAGGGCCCGAAGACCACCTGCCCGACGCCAAGCATCACCATGTAGAGGCTGAGCGTCAGTTGAATCACCAGCGGCGTGGTGTTCAGCACGCCGGGCATCGCCGGAACGACGGGAAGATAGATGTCCATTGCCAGCGACGCCAGGACATCGAAGGGCGCCATCAGAAGCAGGGTCGACGGCAGCGTATAGGCCCATTTGGGGCGCGGTGTGGTCATGACGAAACGTCCGCTCGAAAGGAAAACGAACGGCGTCCACGCGTCAGGGACCGGCTGGAACGAGACGAACGGAACGCCGCAGCAACAAGGAGAGTTGCTGCGGCCTATCTGTCTGTTGAAACGACGCTTCCCATACCTGCCACCGGAAAACAGCTGATGGTGCGGCGCTTATCCGACAAAGCCGCGTTTGGCAATATCGTGGCCGTCAAATGCCTCAGCGCGGCGCCTGGCGCTCGAGCACGGCGTAAAAATCCTCGAAGATCGCGTCGCGATTGATGTCGAAGGCTTCCAGCATCGCGTGGCGCCCGCCGGGATGGCGCCAGTAAAGTTCCTCGTCGAGAACCGGGGAGGTGGTCAGCGTGGTGGCGACGTAGCTTGGGTCGAACAGCCAGGCGATGTTGATCACGTCCCAGATCACCCAGGTCTTGGTCTGCGCCTCGCTGATCGCGAACATCTCGTGCAGCGGATTGTGCGTGTAGAGATGGAACAGATAATCGCCGATGGCGCCGCGGCCTTTGACGAAGCGCTCCATCTCCGGCAGCGATATCTTCAGCTGCGCGCCGACATGGTAGCCCGGCAGGTAGACATGCGGCACGCCGCAATCGAACAACAGCCGCGAGGCCAGCCGGTCCTGCACCAGATTGAGCGACGGCTTGTTGGAAAACGGCGCATGGGAGGGAAAGCCCGAGGTCCACACCACGACGATGTTTTCGATGATGTCGGGTGCCATCAGCAGGGCCGAGGCGACATTGGTCAACGCCCCCATCGCGGCGATGTAGAGCGGCCCGTCGCCCTTGGCGCGCGCGCGTTCGATGATGAACCGCGCCGCCGGCGTGTCGAGCGGCTCCTCCAGGCTGGTCAGATAGCCGGGCGAGCCGCGAAACGCCTTGCCGTCGGCCGGCAGATGGCATTTGTCGAACACGCGCAAAATTTCCTGATAGGAGAGCTCCGCGCCCTCCTCCGGTCCGACGAAGCGGATGTCCTCGGCCCGCCGCCCGGCCGCAACCACTCGTTCGGCCCAGCCGCCGAGCCCGCCCATGAAGCGCTCCTCCTCGGCGTCCTTGGGCCCGCCGGCGCGCACGATCTCGGTGCTGCGGATCAGCCCGTCGCGATGATGCGCGAAGGAAAACGGCACCGCGGTCACCCCTTCCAGATCGAGCCGCTCGGGACAAAGCAGCGCCCAGGCCAGCGCGTACTGGTCGTCGATCTCGTTGGCCGCGTCGGTGTCGATGATGACCCGCGGCCGCGCCGCCGGTCGCCCCAGGCGCTTTCTCACCAGTTCGGGAGGAAGTGTGGGGAAGCGCTCCAGGATCGAAGCCGGTGTCGTCATGATGGTCGTGTCCTCAATTTCCGAAACCCTTGCCGAACGCCTCTTCCTTGATGAAGCGTTCCGACAGGATGAGCAGGATGATCCCCGGCAGGGTGACGATCAGCGTGATGCCGGCGGCCGAGGCGTCGAGCGTGCCGCCGGAAATCTTGGAAAACAGCAGCGTCGGCAGCGTGACGATCTGGCCCTGGCCGAGGAAGAAGGTCAAAAGGAAGATGTTGGTCGATACCAGGAAGGTGAACAGCGCCCCTGCCACCACGCCCGGCAGCAGCATCGGCAGCGTCACGCGCCACAGGATCTGCCGGCGATTGGCGCCCAGGATCATCGCCTGTTCCTCGAAATCCCGGCCCAGCCCCTGATAGACCGCCGTCAGCATGCGCACCATGTAGGGAATGGTCGGGATCAGATGGGCGATGATGATGCCGACATAGCTGCCGGCCAGGCCGAGCCGGATGAAGATCATCAACAGCGCGATGCCGATGGCCGCCTCCGGGACGATTAGCGGCAGGGACAGGAAGAACTCGAACGCGCTCTTGCCGCGAAAGCGCTCGCGCGCCAGAACCCTGGCCGCGGGCAGGCAGATCGCCAGGCAGATCACCGTGACGACGCTGCCGATGAAAACGGTATTGACCGTCGCCTCCCAGACCCGCGAATAGGGCGAGAACACGTAGTCCCAGGCGAGCGGCAGCATCGACTTGTCGCGCTGCTCCAGCCACCAGGTCGACGGCAGCAGGTCCGGCCAGGCCCAGCGGAACGCGAAACTCTGGATCAGCAGCGGAATGAACGGCCCCAGAATGAAGCCGGCGATCACGATCAGATAGAATTTCTGAAACGGCGACAGGCGCTCCGACAGGCTCTGCACGTGTTTGAAGGCCATCTCAGTTCCGCCCCATATTCATCTCGTAGCGCCGATAGGCGGCCAGATAGGCGAAAAGGATGACCCCGGAGACGAGGCCGATCGACACCACCGTCGCCATGCCCTGTAGCTGCAGCGTGTAGTCGGCGTCGTTGAAATAGCGCCACGCCACCACCGGCAATGTGTCGGGAAAGCCGCCGCCGAGGATGAAGGGCGCCTCGAAGGCCCCGACATTGAAGGCGAAGCAGATTAGCGTCGAGGACACGATGCCGGGCAGGATTTGCGGCAGGGTCACGCGGAAAAAGATCGTCTTGCGGTCGGCCCCCAGGATCGCGGCCGCCTCCTCCGTCTCGCGCCCGATCCCCAACAGGACCGCGTAGACGGCGAGCGTGATGAAGGGCACCTGTTTCCACACATAAACGGCGATGATGCCCCAGCCGTAATGGGTCTTCAGAATCTGCGGAAACTGGCCCGGATCGTCGATCAGCCCGGCAAAGGCGGCGAGTCTCGACAACATGCCGCCATTGCTGAGCATCAACACGGCGAGTGCGATGCCGACCGTGTAGGGGATCATCAGCGGCAGCTTGTAGAGATATTTGTAGAAGGTCTTGCCGGGAAACGCCTTGATCAGCGCCAGCGCGAGCAGCACCGCCAGCACCAGCGCGATCACCGTCGACACCGTGGCGTAATATAGCGTCAGACCGAGCGACCACCAGAACGAGGTCGACGACCACAGCGCCCCGAAATAGGAAAAATCGGGAAAGGTGTTGACGCCGAACCAGGGCGCGAAGCCGAGCGACTGCAGAACCGCCAGCACCAGCGCCCCGCCGAACAGCACGAACAGGACCGCCAGGATCGGCGTCAGTTGCAGGATGACGCGCAGCCGCTCCCGTCTGCGCATCGTGTCGTGTCGTGCCTGTGTCACCGTGGCCTCCGGGCGGAGCCGCCGCCGCCGCCCAAGGCGGCGGCGGCGTTGGCGTTACTTGTTCAGGTTCTCCGCCGCGCGCGCGACGATGTCGGCGATCGGCGCGTCGCTACCGCGCTCGATATAGTCCAGCCAGGTCGCCTCGATCACGTCGACCAGCGTGGCGTTGGTGTCGGGGGCGGTGTTGGCGTCGAGTTCGGCCGGGTCCACGCCGACATGGCCGGGCGAGGCCTCGGCGAGCGCGGCCACGTCTTCGTCCGACAGTTTCCAGGGATCGATGCCGGCCGGCATGCCGACATTCTTCAGCTTGGACACCTGCGAATCGACCGAGGTCATGTAGTTGACCAGCACCAGCGCGGCGGCCGGGTTCGGCGCGTTGGCCGGGATCGCCAGATAGTTCTTGTTCTTGATCATGTTGCCCTTGGGAAAGATGAATTCCTGGGCTTGTTCGGGATAGGTCCCGGTCGCAAGGCCGGTCGCCACGGCGTAGAGGCCGAACTTGCAGTTGAAGTTCACCTCGCCGTTGAGGAACAGCCCGTCGAGTGCGGCATTGTCTTCGGGATAACGCGGCTTGCCGCCATTGGCGTCCAGAAGCAGCGGCTCCAGTTCCTTGAGGTATTCTAGACCCGGCGTGATCAGGCGCGCGAGTTCGGCAGCTCCGATCTCGTCGAGCGAGGCCTGGAAGGCCTCCGCGCCGTTGCCGTCCGGATTATGCGCGTAGATCGCGGCCTGGACGAACGTGTTGCCGAGATAATGCGGCGGCTTGATATAGGTGAACTTGCCCGGATTCTTCTCCAGATAGGCGCGCAGTTCCTCGAAAGTCGACGGCACGTCGCCGGCCTCTACGCGCGCGGCGTTGACCGCGCACACATATTGCTCGCCCGACCACGGCATTTCCTTACCCTCGGTCTCGACGCCGAAATCCCGGAAATTGAGCAGCGAGCGGCTGTCGGACTGGTCCCATTCGATGTTGACCGCGTTCGGTAGCAATTGCGCGAAGCTGCCGAACAGCGCGTCCTGGCGCTTCAGGGTGGCGAAATTCTCGCCGTTCAGCCAGATCGCGTCGACGCTGCCCTCGCCGACGCCCTTGCCGGAATTTTTCTCTGCCAGCACCAGGTCGATGGCATCCTTGGTGCTGGTGATGCGCACGGGGTTGAGCTTGACGCCCTCCGCCTCGAGCGCCGGCGCGACCACGCGGTCCATCCACACGTTCAAGACATCGTTGCCGCCCCAATAATAGAGATTGACGGTCCCTTCCTCCTTGGCCCGGGCCTGGACTGTGTCCCAGCCGGCCGATCCGTCCAGGAACGCGTCGCGGAACTGCTGGGCCTGTTCATCGGCGAAGGCGGCGGTGCCGTACATCACGAGTGCGGCGGCGAGATATTTTGGGGTCGATCGCATTGTTTCCTCCCGTTGGTGCAGTCAAATCTCGGTTTGGATCGTTCGCCTGGGCATCAGCCAGATTCGGTCCGGCGCAATGTCGAGCCACACGGTGCTGCCGACATCGACAAGCCGGCGCGACTGTTCGCTGACGGACAGCCGCGCCTCGCCGCACGCCACCGTGTAGTTCACGTTGGCGCCGAAGAAGTCGCGCGCCACGATCTCGCCGGACAGCGCCTGGTGGGTCGCCGCGTCGGGCCGCTCGAGCATGTCGATCGCCTCCTCGCGCAGCACCACGTCGATCTCCTCGCCGGTCCGCAAATCCGCGCGCGGCGAGACCTTGAGCGTGCCGAAGGCGGTTTCCGCGCGGTCGGGCGCGGCAAGCCGGGCGGCAAACAAATTGCTTGCCCCCATGAAATCGGCGACATCGGTCGTGCGCGGCTGCCGGTAAAGCGTGTCGGGCGTGTCGTATTGGGCGAGATGCCCGTCGAAAATCACCGCCACCCTGTCGGCCAGCTCCATCGCCTCGACCTGGTCGTGGGTGACGAAAATCGTGGTAATGCCGAAGCGCTGCTGGAGGTTGCGAATGAAGCGCCGCATCTCGCCCCTGAGCTTGGTGTCGAGATTGGCGAGCGGCTCGTCCATCATCAGCACCGACGGCTTGGTGATCAGCGTGCGCGCGATCGCCACGCGCTGCATCTGGCCGCCGGAAAGCTGGGCGGGAAACCGGTGCCGAAATCCGCTCAGTTGAACGACGTCGAGGATCTCGGCGAGCCGTTCTTCGATTTCCGCCTTGGGCACCTTGCGCACGCTTAGTCCGAAGGCGACGTTTTTTTCCACCGTCATGTGCGGAAACAGCGCATAGCGCTGAAACACCATGCCGACATTGCGGTCCTGCACCGGCAGATGCGACACGTCCTTGTCGTCGAACATGATCTCGCCGCTGGTCGGCGCCTCCAGCCCCGCGACCATACGCAAAGTGGTGGTCTTGCCGCAGCCCGAAGGGCCCAGCAGCGCGACCAACTCACCGGACTCGATCGTCAGATCGATATTCTCGATGGCGGTAAACGTGCCAAAGACCTTGCGCACACCGCTGAGCTGCACCTTCGTCAAGCGCCGGTCTCCTCCCTTGGTCTATCGTATCCAACCAATTTGTTAATACAAATTAATTCTAATCAAGCGACTATGTCAACCGGGTCCGGGCATTTCCCGCGGTCGCTGAGCACCCGTTTTCAGTGCGGCAAACCGTCATGCGCGCGGATCGGCCCGAGCCGCTCGAGCGCACTCCAGGCGGCGAATTCCTCGAACGTCCGCGCCCAATGTCCCGGAACGAGCACGAAATGATGCTCGAGCCCGTGTTCCATCACCGTCGTGACCACGTCGCGCGCCGTGAGCCCGCTGCCAGACGCGGGCGCGGTAAAAGCGCCCACCCACCCGCGACAGCCGGTAAAGCCGCTCTCCGGCGCCTTGTGCACCGCGGCTTCGAGCGCGAAAACGGCCTGGCCGTCGCGCGCCACGCGCAGGATCGTCATCGGGCCCTCTGCGAACTCGTAATCGGCGA
The DNA here is from genome assembly GCF_003015025.1 of Nitratireductor sp. StC3. Taxonomy (NCBI): domain Bacteria; kingdom Pseudomonadati; phylum Pseudomonadota; class Alphaproteobacteria; order Hyphomicrobiales; family Phyllobacteriaceae; genus Nitratireductor; species Nitratireductor sp. StC3. Next base: position 247,540 of record NZ_PYBP01000006.1, read on the forward strand.
TGGCGCCGAAACACGGCCCCGCCTCGGTGCCGCGCCCGATCATCGGATGGTTGATCCAGGCCGGACGTTGTTTGGCCATGTAAAGCGGCCCGCCGCCGCCATGCCACATCAGGATGCGGTCGGCATCGAGATCGGGCGAGGTCATATCGAGCAGGCAGCCCACCCGCCCCGTCACGGCGGAAACCGCGATCTGCGTCACCGCGCCGAGCACGTCGCCCTCGGACGCGACCGGCAGATTGTCGACCTCTTCCAGCCAGCTGAAGGCCGCGCCGGGATGCATGCCCGGCTCCTCCTGCAGGGCTGGCCAGTCCGACACTGCCAGCGCATCGTAGTCTCCCTCGCGGGCGATCGCCCGCAGCGCCAGCGCGGCGCGCGCGGTGAGCGTCATCTGTTTATCAGACACGCCGCGAATGTCGGCCGCCGCCGCCATGCGCGCGACTTCCTCGGCGACGGTGTCGTCGCTGGCAGCGGCCATGCCCGCCGTCATGCGATGGATGTCGATATGGTCGACATCCACCCCGAGCCCTGCTTTCAGAGCGTTGCTTGATACGTCCATATTGTAGAAGGTCGGCGCCAGCCCGCCGACGACGCCGATGCGCGCCGTCCGCAGCGCCGCGCGCGCCGCCAGCGCCCTGATCGTCTGGCCGAGCCGGGACTGGAGGGCAGGATCGCCGGGCGCGCCGAAATACCACTGCACCGGAGCGCGGGCGAGGTCGCGCACCCCGCGCGCGATCGACATGCTCATGTTGAGCGACACGAAATTGTTGAGTTGGATGTCGCCTTCATGGCCCGGCTCCGGCGTCGCCCACACGCCCATCGGCACGCCCGCGACGGCGATCTGGCGCGCGACGTCGCCCATCGTGAACCCGCCATGCAGCAGGAGCAGGAACTCGGCCCCTTCCGCCAGGCAGTGGTCGACCGCCGCCTGGGCGGCGCAGCCGTCCATCGGGATTTCCGGCGCGACGACCAGGCGGGCGCCAAGCGCGTCGACAAACGGCTCCAGCATGGCGACGGCATCGGTGAAGACGCCGTGCCGGTCCGGAAAATAGCTGGGCAGCGAGGCCCGGATCAGACCAACGGTTATGGGCATTGCAAACGAGCTTCCCTGTGGAACGGCCTCATGACCGCGCGCCGGTGCCGCAGGCCAGGCGGCGATGAGGCGGGCAGAGTGAGCGGCATCGCCGAAACCATGAAATCAAAACCGCGTTAGCTGAGCTGTTCCTGGCGCCGGCTGCCGCCCAGGTTGAAGGTGATCGGCGTGTTGCGGAAAACCTCTTCGAAAAACACCGTGCCCTGCTCGTCGTCGAAGGCGGTGCAGGCTTGGACCAAAAGCGGCGTCTGCACCGGCACCTGCAGGAAGGTGCCAATTTCGTCGGACGCGACACAGGAGCGGATCGTCTCGCAGGCGCGGCTCCACTCCAGGCCGAAACGGCCGGACAGAACCCGCAGGATCGACTGGTCCTGGCCGGTCTCGGGGAAATCCTCCGCCGTAATTCCCGCCACCCGCGCGGTGGGCAGCCAGGTATTGACCAGCATTTTCGGTTCGCCGTCGACCGTGCGCAGCCTGCGGATGCGCACCAGCGACTTGCCCAGCATGTCGTGGACCGCCTCGGGCGCATCGCCGTCGAAAAAGGTGATGTCGATCAGCCGGGCGCCGGGTTCGCGCCCCTCCTTCAGCACCGAATCCGTGAACGAGGTCAGGCACGTGCTCGACGGCGGCGACAAGGTGTCGACCAGATAGCCGCTGCCCTGGCGTGCGACGAGATAGCCCTCGCTCACCAGCATGTCGAGCGAGCGGCGCACCGTGACCCGGCTGACCTCGAACGTGGTGGCCAGCGCGTCCTCGGTCGGCAGGCGTGTGCCGACCGAATAATAACCGTCCTGCAGGCGTTTGCGCAGCGTGTCGTAAACGCGCTTGTATTTCGGACCCGGCTTGTCGTTCATGGTGCGCCCACCCGCAACAGGATCAATTTGTCCGACTCTATTGATCATAGCGTGGATTGCCAAACGCTCTTTGTCTGACTGTAGAGCGCGATCGCCTCGCGTCCCATCTCGCGGCCGTAGCCGCTCTGTCCCATGCCGCCGAACGGCGAGGCCGGATCGGTTTCGCCCCAGCAATTGGTCCAGATCGTGCCGGCTTTCAGCCGCGCCGCCATCCGGTTGGCGCGCCCGAGATCGCGCGTCCACAGTCCGGAGGCGAGCCCGTAGATCGTGTCGTTGGCACGCGCCAGCACCTCGTCTTCGTCCGAAAACGGCAGCACGCACAGGACCGGGCCGAAAATCTCCTCGCGCGCGACCCGCATGTCGTCCGCGACCCCCGTCAAAATGGTCGGCGCGACGAAATAGCCGGGGCGATCGAGCCGCGCCCCACCGGCCGCGCACGCGGCCCCGGCGGCGACGCCATCCCCGACATAGGAGAGCACCGTGTCCATCTGCTTGCGCGAGATGACCGGCCCCAGATCGTGGCCGGGCTCTTCCATGCCCGGTCCCACAGACAGCGCATTCGCCAGCTTCGTCAGGCCATCCACCACCCTGTCGTGGATGTCGCGATGGACATAAAGCCGGGCGCCGGCGGTGCATGACTGGCCATTATTGCCGAACAGCGCCCAAAAAGCGCCGGGAATCGCGCGCTCCAGATCCGCGTCGGCAAACAGGATGTTCGCCGCCTTGCCGCCGAGCTCGAGCGAGACCTTCTTCAGGTTCCCCGCCGACGCTTCGACGATCCGCCGGCCAGTCTGCGTCGAGCCGGTGAAACCGACCTTGTCAACGCCTGGATGGGCGGCAAGGGCGGCGCCGGCCTCGTGGCCGAGGCCCGGCACGACATTGAGCACGCCCGGCGGAAACCCGATCTCCAGCGCCAGGTCGGCGAGGTAGAGCACGCTGAGCGGCGTCTGCTCGGCCGGTTTCAGAACCACCGCATTGCCGGCGGCGAGCGCCGGCGCCAGCTTCCACGCCGCCATCAGCAGCGGATAGTTCCACGGCGTGATCAGCCCGCACACGCCGACCGGCTCGACACGCGTATAGTTGAAACGATCCGGCACCGAGACCGGAACCGTCGCACCCTCGATCTTCGACGGCCAGCCGGCGAAATAGAGAAAGTGCCGGGCCGAATAGACCGCGTCGACGTCGCGCGCCACCGCAAACGGCTTGCCGTTGTCGAGCGCGTCGAGCTGGCCGAACACCGCCTTGCGTGCCTCGACCGCCTCGGCGAGCCGCCACAGAAGCTGGCCGCGATCCTGCGGCGTCATCCGCCCCCATGGGCCGGCCATGGCCGCGCGCGCGGCCTCGACCGCGGCGTCGATCTCGGCCACGCCGCCGGCCGCGACCTCCGCGATCACCGCTTCCGTCGACGGGTCGACTACCGTGAGCCGCGACGCGGCCGCGACGCGGGCGTCGCCGATCCGCGCGCCCTGCGGCGTCGCCAGGAACGCCTCGACCTGAGGCAGCAGGGACAGGCTTGCGCTCATGACACCACGGCGGCCAGCCGCGCGAGCCGCTCGCGGCCCGGTCCGCGCATCCACGCTTCGGCCGCTTCCGGCCCCTCGGCGCCGTAGACGGCGATCGCGTCGCTCCAGATCGCGCGCCCGCACATGAAGCCGGCCATGTCGACGCCGGCCGCCCGCGCCAGGCCGAGCGCGCCCTCGAACTGCTCGAACGTGACGCCGGCGCTCAGATAGACGATCGGAATTTCGCCGGCGGCGTCTGCGGCGCGGCGAAACGCGGCCTCGGCGTCCTCCCGGCTCATCGCCGGTTCGCCAAAACCCTCGACAAAATTCAAATTTACCGGCACTTCGACCTTCAAAACGTCGATTTCGAAGCGAGAATCGGCAAAAATACGTGTCGCCTCGGTCACAAGTTGAGGTTTTAGGGTGGCAAAATCCGACGAGGCGCCGTCCGGCACCGCCCGGTCGTAGACGATCGGCTCGAACAGGAACGTCACCCCGGCCGCGCTGCATTGCCGGCCGATATCGGCGACGAGCGCGAATTTCCTTTCGTTGATTTCGGCCGGGTCGCGCGGCCCGAAATAGAGAAAGAACTTCAGCACCCGCACACCGAGGCCGGGATAGTCGGAAACGCTTAGATTGTCCGGCAGGACCGTGATCCGGTCCTCGTTGGAGATCCGGTAGACGTCGGCCTCGAAGGCCAGCATTTTCTCGCAGCCCGGCGCGAAATACGGCAACAATTCGCGCCCATGGACGGCGTCGACCAGCAAGGTCGTCGCCTGGCCGCTAAGCGCCTCGACCACGAGCCGCTTGAAGCGGAACAGATCGTCCGGCGCTGCCGCCGGACCGCGCGCCTCGCGCAACGCCTTTTCCAGCCCGCTGCCCTGGTCGACCGCCACGCCGCAGATCGGCTTTTTCAGGAAAGATCCGTTTGCGGTCATGCGCGGTGGTCCTCGATGCGTGGAAAGAACGGGCTGTCGGAAGGCGCGCACCACAAATCGAGCATGCGCGGATCGGGCTCCAGCAGCGAAATCGAAAACCCGCCCATCTCCTGGGTGGTGACGTAGGAGCCGATCATCGGCGCGACCGCGTCGATGCCGCGCCTGGCAAGCGCGGCGCGGGTCTCGCGGTAGACGGTCAAGAGCTCCATCAAGGTGGTGCCGCCCATGCCGTTGACGATCACCGCCGCGCTCGCGCGCTCGGCGATCGGCCGGTCGGCGAGCAGCGCGGCCACCATGCGCTCGACGAGTTCGTCCACCGGGCCGACCTTGACCCGGCCGATGCCGGGTTCGCCGTGCACACCCATGCCGAGATAGATTTCGTCGTCGGGCAGGCAAAACATCGGCTTGCCGGTCAAGGGCGAGATGCCCGCGCTGGCCGCCGCGGCCAGGGTCGTGGTGCGGGCGCGCACGGCTTCGCCGAGCGCCATCAAATCGTCGAGACCCATGCCCCGTTCGGCCGCCGCGCCCAGGATCTTGTAGACGAACATCGTGCCCGGCGCGCCGCGCCGGTCGTGCAGCCGCGCGCGCGGCGCCGAGGAAATGTCGTCATACATCGGCAGCGCGCGGACCTTCAGCCCCTCCTCCTCAGCCAGCATCACCGCCGCGCGGCCGTTGATCATGTCGCCCGAATGCTGCGAGATCAAAAGCAGGGCGCCGGCCGGTCCGGCAACCTCGCGAATGCCGTCGAGGATCAGATCGGCCGACGGCGCGGCGAAGACGTCGCCGACCACATTGGCGTCGAGCAGCCCCGCGCCGACGAAGCCCATCGCGATCGGCTCGTGGCCGGACCCGTTGCCGATCAGGAGCGCCACCTTGCGGGCGGGGTCCTTGATCTGCCGCGCACGAACCACGATCCGCGGATCCTGGGCGCCGCGCCGGACCTGCGGATAGGCGGCGACATACCCGTCGATCATGTCGTCGACCATGCGCTCGGCGCTGTTGAAGAGTTTTTTCACGACGCATCTCCGATGTCGACCAGCGTCTCGAGCAGATGGACGACGGAGGTCGCGCCGGGGTCGACATGGCCGACACCGCCGCCCTCGACATATTGCGCCCGCCCGCGCCGCGCGGCGAGTTCGCGCGTGGCCTCGCGCCCGGCCGCCGCAGCAGTCACCGCCTGCGGCAGCGAACCGCGGCCGGCAAGCGCACGCACCGCCGGCGCCAGCGCGTCGACCATGCTCTTGTCGCCCTCGGCCACCTGGCCGAGATCGCGGATGCGCGCCTCGGCCCGCGCCAGCCCGTCGGCGAGCGGCGCGCCCGCGTCGAGATGGCGTTCGATCTCGTGCAGGATCAGCCCGAACAGCGTGCCGGACGCGCCGCCGGAAGCCCGCATGAACGCCTTGGCCCGCAGGCCGGGCCCGGCCGCCGCCGCCTTGACCAGGCCGCGCCGCATGGTTGTGCCGTGATCGCCGTCGCCAAGCGCCGCGTCGAGCGTGTTGAGCGGCTCGACCAGCCCGTCGAAACGGGCGGCAAGTGCCGTGAAATAGGCCCCGGCGCTCATGCAAACACGCGCTTCATGAAGGAAAGCGCCGCCCGCCCGGCCTCCGTCGGATCGGCCTCGATGGCGCGCCAGATGTTGAGATCGGCGCTGGTGGAATGGCCCGGCACCACGAACATCTCCGCCGTCACCCAGCCATCGTAGCCGATGGCGCGCAGCGCCGCAGCGCTGGCGGCGAAATCGTAGCGACCCGATCCGGGCACGCCGCGGTCATTGTCGGAGACGTGGAAGTGGTAAAGCCGCTCGCCCGCCGTGGCGATCGCGGCCGGCGGGTCCTTTTCCTCGACATTCATGTGAAACGTGTCGAGCAGCACCCCGATCTGGGCCGAGCCGGTCGCTTCGGCGATTGCGACAGCTTCGGCGGCGGTGTTGGTCAGGTCGGTTTCGAAGCGGTTGATCGCCTCGATGCCGAGCCGCACCCCGCCATCGCGCAGCCGACCGTCGAGACGGCCGAGCGTTTCGGCCGCGCGCGCGGCGCGGTCGGCCTTGCGGGCCGGCTCGAAGACGCCCCACGGCGCCGCCACCACGCCGGCCAGGCTTCGCGCGCCGAGCGCCTGGGTGGTGGCGATCGCCTCGGCCAGAACCGCCTCGGCCCGCGCGCGCATAGCCGGATCGTCGGAGGTCGGATCGGCATCGGCGGCCAACCCGGTGGAGCAGGTCAGTTCGAGGCCGAGCGCTTGCGCCTGGCGCCGCAGGTCCGCGGCCCGATCGAGCCCGATGCCCAAAAGCGACAGCTCGACACCGTCGAAGCCGATATCGGCCGCGGTCCGCAGGATCGGCGCCAGGTCGTCCGACCAGCTCCGCATCCAAAGTCCGGCGTGGATTCCGAATTTCATTCCGACATGTCCCGAGGCTGAATGTACGAACAGATTAGTATGAACAAATTTGTTACGTCAACCACCTTCGGCCGCGCGCAGTGCCTTGCGGTTGATCTTGCCCGACGAGGTCATCTCGAACGCCTCCACATAGGCGATCTCGCGCGGCGCCTTGTAGGGCGCCAGACGTTCGCGCACATGCGCGCGCAGATGCTCGCCGAGTACGGCATCGCCGGCATAACCGGCCGCCAGCCTGACGAAGGCCTTGACGATCGCGCCGCGCTCGGCGTCCGGTTTGCCAATCACCGCCGCCTCGGCGACCGCCGGATGGGCAAGCAGGCATTCCTCGATCTCGGCGGGACCGATGCGGAAACCCGACGACTTGATCAAATCGTCGGAGCGGCCCTTGTACCAGAAATAGCCGTCGGCATCGCGCACCGCGAGATCGTGCGTGCGCATCCACGGGCCGAGCCGCAACTCGGCCTGCTTGTCCGGGTTGTTCAGATAGCCGAGATAACGGGTCGGCGCGCTTGCAGGCGTGACGATCTCGCCGGGCTCGCCGTCTTCCACCTCGTTGCCCTCCGCGTCGACCAGGCGCACAATATGACCGGGATAGGCGACGCCCATCGAGCCGGGTTTGCGCGGATAAAGCGCCGCGCAATTGCCGATCAGATGATTGACCTCGGTCATGCCGTAGAACTCGTTGCAGACCACGCCGAGCCGGGTCTCGGCCCAGTTGAGCGTATCGGCCGCCAGCGCCTCGCCGCCGGTGCAGATCACCCGTAGCGCCAGATCGTATTCGGCGCGCGGCTTGGCCGTCTGCGCCAGGCGCTTGATCGCCGTCGGCGCCAGGAAGGTGTGGGTCACCTTGTGACGCGCCATGAACCGATAGGCCCAGTCGGCCGAAAACCGCGCCTCCGACGTGACCACCGGCCGGCCGGCGAGCCAGGCCGGAAACAGCATGTCGAGCAGCCCCCCGACCCAGGCCCAGTCCGAAGGCGACCAGAAGACGGCGTCCTCGTCGTCCAGCGACAGATCGAAGAACAGATTGATCGACGGCCGATAGGAGGCCAGCACCCGGTGGCCGTGCAGAATGCCCTTCGGCATGCCGGTTGACCCGGACGTGTACATCAACAGCGCCGGATCGTCGGCGCCGGTATAGGCGGGCTCGAAATCCCCGGGCGCCGGCGCGGCCAGGATGGCGGCGAGGTCCGGCTCGCCGCCGGTGGCGCCGCTGACCAGCACATCGTTGAGATGCGGAAAAAGCTCCGCCGCCGCCTGTCGCAACGGCGCCCAGGCCGCCTCGGTGGTCAACAGGCAGCGCGCCGCGCAATGGTTGAGCGCATGTGCAAGCGCGTCCGGACCGTAGAGCTGCGACAGGGTCACTGCCGTGCCGCCGAGCTTGCAGACCGCCATATGCGCAATCGCGGTGTCGGGCCGCATGCCGGTATGGATGCCGATCAGGTCGCCGCGCCCGTAGCCGAGCGCGCGCAGATGCGCGGCCAGCGCCGTCGCCGCGCGGTCGATGTCGTCGAAACTGTAGGAGACGGTCTCGCCGTCGGCCTGTTCGAACACCATCGCCGTGCGCGACCGAGCGCCGTCGCCGAGATGGCGCCCGACCGTCATGGCGAAAATATTGGCGTCGGCCGGAATGTCGATCGCCAGCCCGTCGGCCTCACGCTTCAGGCCGATCCCGGCCAGCGCCTCGGCGCTCCACTGGTCAAGCATGATCGTCGTCCTCGTTTTCCAGATGAAGCCAAAGGCCGGGCCGCGCGTCGGGCGGCGCCACCAGCCGCCCGGCGGCTTGTCGTTCGGCGGGATTGGCGAGCGCCACGGTCGCCAGCTCGTCCGCCCCGTCGAAACGGGCGAGCGCGAAGGCGCCGTTTTCGCTATCGGCGCGCCGCACGACCCGCGCCCGGCCCGTCAAGGCCTGCCAGGCCATCTCGCGCCCGCCGCAGGCACCGCAGACCGGCCGCGGCGGAAAGCTGGTCGTGCCACACGAAGTGCAGCGCGCGGCGAGCGCCCGCCCCTGTCGAAGCGCGTCGAAATAGGGCGCCAGCGTCCCTTCCGGCACCGTATAGTCGAGGGCCAGCCGATATTTCATCGCGCGCCCTCCAGAAGGCTGACCGCGTTCAGCGTCGCCACGCCGCCATGCGTGTCGGCAAGCGCATAGCGCGGGGGCGTTGCCACCCGGCGCCCGAAATAACGGTCCTCGAGCTGCAACGCGCAGGCCAGCACCTGCGCCACGCCGGTTGCGCCGACCGGCGCCCCCTGGCCGAGCAGGCCGCCGGACAGATTGACCGGCAGCGCGCCATCGGCGGCAAAAACACCCTCGCGCTCGGCCCTGACGACGTCCTCGCGCAGCCCGAGACCGTCGAGCGCCTGAAGCTGCGCGCCGGAATAGCTGTCATAGATCTCGGCAAGCCCGATCTCGCTCACGGTGGCACCGGCCTCCGCGAGCGCCCGCCGCATCGCCACGCCCTTGGCCTCGAAGCGGCCGGGCCGGGCCCGCTCGCCGAGCCGCACCCGGTCGTTGGCGACCCCCATGCCGGCAATCCGCGCCCGCCCCGCGCCGCCATCCGGCAGCCCCGCCGCACCGGCCAGGATCACGCAGGCCGCGCCGTCGCTGAGCGGCGAGCAGTCGAGCCGGCGATAGGGCTGGGCGATGACCGGCGAGGCGGCCACGTCGGCCGCCGCGATGTCGAGCGGCAGATGGGCGTTGGGATTGGCGCGCGCATTGCCCCGGTTGCGCACCGCGATCGCGGCGAAATCATCCTGTCCGGCGCCGGTTTCCTCCATGAAGGCCTGCACCGACAGCGCATAGAGGCTGGTCGCGTCCACACCGGTCATGCCGTCGGTCCAGGCGTCGAAGGACAGGCCGTAAAGCGCCCCGACCGCTGCCCCCGGCAGATGCGAGGCCGACGGTTCCAGGCCAAGCACGGCGACACGCCGCGCGCGCCCCGCCATCACCATGGCCGCGCCGGCGTGAACCGCCAGATGCCCCGACGCGCCGCCGCCCTCGACCCGTTGCGCTGCGATGCCGAAAAGGCCCAACTCGTCGGCGATCAGCGCGGCCGGATTGAGCTGCAGGGTGAAGAAGTCGCTTTCCGACGCCACCACCAGCGCATCGATGTCGCGCGCTTCAAGCCGCGCATCGGACACGGCGTCGAAGAAGGCGGCGCGCGCCCAGTCGCGCATCCCGCTGCCGTCCTTGCGCCGGTTGAACGGCGTCATCGCGCCGCCGGCCACCACCACCCCGCTCATGAGCGCCTCGTCACGGTGTTTTCGATGCCGGGCGGGTCGAGCCTCAACAACAGGACGAGGCCGACCGCATTGACGGCGAGCGCCAGCCACAGCAGCCCGGAAAAGCCGAACCGGGCCTGCGCTAGCGCGCCGAGCGCCGGGCCGAGCGCCATCATCAACAGGCCGATCATCGCGATCACGCCGAGCGCGCCGCCGATGGCGCGGCTGCCGAGATGGCGTTCGGCCGCCTCCGGGCGCAGCACGGTGTGGATGCCGAAACCCGCGCCCTGCAAAAGCACCGCGACAAGCACGAGCGCGGGAAATTCCGGCGCCGCCAGCAGGAGCAACGGCGGTACCAGCATGAAGACGAACACGACCCGGCACAAAAGCGCGCTCGACACGCCCGGCATCGCGCCGAGCGCCAGCCGGCCGAATATCTGCGCCGGGCCGATCAGCGCCAGAATCAAGAGGGCGGACGCGCCGAAGGCGGGCCGGGCGGCGAGCGCGGCCGGCAGGTGGAACAGAAGCATGCTGTGCGACAGGATCAACGCCGCGAAACTGGCTCCGATCAGAAGCGTGCGTGCGCGCAGACCGGCAGCGAGCGGCGGAGCGGCCGCGCGCTCGCCCGCCTCGACGCCCTCCGCCTCGCCCGGCAGGACAAGCGCCGCCAGGACGGCTGCGGTCGCGAAGACAAGCACGATGCCGCGCCAGTCCAGGACCGCGCCCAGCACGGCGGCCAGCGGGAAGGTGACCAGCGAGGCCAGACCCGCCACCAGCGTCACGGCGGCGATCGGCGCCCGCGCGCGGTTGGGAAACCGGCGCACGACCAGCGCGAAACAGGGATCGTAGAGGGTCGCAGCCATGGCCGGACCGAGCAGCAGCATGCCCGCCGCAAACACCGGAAAGCCGGGGGCCGCGGCGATCAGAACCAGCGCCGCGGCGCCGCAGAGCGCCCCGCCGGCAAGCAGTCCCCGGCCGTGCCCCCGGTCGATCAGCCGCCCGCAGAACGGGGCGGCCAGCGCCCACACCAACAGCCCGCCGGTCAGCGCCGCCGACATGAGGATCGGGGTTTCGCCGAGGGCGGTCCCGATCCGCGGCAAAAGCGCCGCGAACAGGTAGAAGAAGGCCGACCATAAAAGAAGCTGCGCCACGGCATGACGCAGGACATAGGCGCGCTCGCTTCGCGACAGCTCGCCCCAACCCCGCACCATCGATCCTCCCGTCGCGCTGCAATCCATATTAATTTGTTACTACAAATTAGATGGGAAGCAACCCCCTTGCTTCGAAATCGGGCCAAAAAGCTTCGCAAGGCGGGCCGCCGGCGCCCGAACTGCGCGCGCGACGGCGGCCCGCCCGCGGTTGCGGGCGGACGTGGCACGGCAGCGGGCGGCGCCAGAATAAAGCGTGAAACGGGTTTGCCGGCGCGTTCGCGCGGACGGGAGAACGCGGAAAAGGCGCGCCGATCCGGCACTTGCAGCCGGCCGCCGGGCGGCCGACCCGCATTCGTGGCGGCGCCTCAGCCGGAAAACACGATCGTCCGGTTGCCGTTGAGCATGATGCGCTTTTCCAGATGCAGCTTCACCGCGCGGGCGAGCACGCGGCTTTCGATGTCGCGGCCGGTGGCCACGAAATCCTCCGCGCTCATCGCGTGCGTGACGCGCTCGGTTTCCTGCTCGATGATCGGTCCCTCGTCGAGGTCGGGCGTCACGTAATGGGCCGTCGCGCCGATCAGCTTCACCCCGCGCTCGAACGCCTGGTGGTAGGGTTTGGCGCCCTTGAACGACGGCAGGAAGGAATGATGGATGTTGATCACCTTGCCGAACAGCCGGGTCGACACTTCGTCGGACAGGACCTGCATATAGCGCGCCAGTATCACCAGGTCGGCGCCGGAGCCGCGCACCAGGTCGAGCAGTTTTTGTTCCTGTTCGGCCTTGTTGTGCTTGTCCACCGGCCAGCAATGATAGGCGATCCCCTCCCGCTCGGCGGTGACGCGGCTGTCCTCGTGGTTGGACACGATCGCGACGACGTCCGCGTTCAGCCAGCCGACCTTGATCTGGTAGAGCAGGTGGAGCATCGCGTGGTCGAATTTCGACACCATGATGACGATCTTCGGCCGGCGCTGCGCGTCGGCGATGCCGACCCGCAGGCCGAAACGCTCGATCGGCGGTTTCAGCGCGTGCTCGACATGCGCGGCGGTGAGCCCGTCCTCGCTCTCGACGGCGAGACGCATGAAGAAACGGTTGCTGGCGCGGTCCCAGAACTGGCTGCTTTCGGTGATGTTGGCGCCGAGCGCGGCGAGTTCCGTCGTCACGGCCGCGACGATCGACGGGCGGTCGTCGCAAGTCAGGGTGAGAATGTGAATCTGTGGCATGGACTGTCGATCAGACGGCGCTGGAGAGCTCTGGGATTGCTGTGAAGAGGTCTTGGACGAGGCCGTAATCGGCGACCTGGAAGATTGGTGCCTCCTCGTCCTTGTTGATGGCGACGATGATTTTGGAGTCCTTCATGCCGGCCAGGTGC